>JASMTO010000256.1:0-19256 GCA_041694215.1 bacterium | reverse complement strand
AGCCTTCCTTAAGCCGATAAATTTGCGGTACGCAATAAACATTATGCTGACACAATATATTGAAAACACAGGTGCAGAAAAGGTGCTTAATTTGCAAATATTATAGTTTAGTCAATAGATTGCATAAAAAATGCACACAGTGGAGGAATACCTACTTGACAAAAAACTTGTTATGGGTGTCCCCTTTGGGGGAGGGGGGGAGAAAGAATAGAGAAGGGAATAGAAAAATGGAAAAAAAAAGGCGGGGTGAGACCCCCGCCTTAAATTGCTACTGTATCAACTAATGTATGTTTAAGCGATTTCGAGTGTACCATTGGTGGCGTTGAAAGAAGCTTCGGACAGATCTACAAGACCTGTAAGCTTAACTACAACGTCATCTGCATCATATCCATCGACGCCAGACGTTCCATCATTTACAGCAATGTAGGTATTGCCGTTATGCTGGAACCAAATGGCTTCATCAGCGTTAGTCTGGCTGAATGCAGCATTGATCCAGTCAGAAGTTGAAGGATCATCAAGTGTCATGCTGACTTCATCTGAAGAGAAACTAGCAGCATCGATCTTGAACACATCACCGGCTTCAACATTGTTAAAGGTAGCGAATGCTTCAACACCCAGAGCTGCGCCAGTAATGTCGAAGGTATCAGCACCTGCACCACCATCGATAACTGCAGAGGTTGCTCCATCAGTAACATAAATGAAGTCGCCACCCTCTCCACCTTCAATTACTGCACCGGCATTAGCTACGTTAAGGTGGTCTGCGCCGTCACCACCTTTAATGGTCTGGTCTGCAAGACTTGTAGCTGCAGCAATACCACCACCAGTCATGGCAGATGCATCTATCATGGTCAGGCTGTTACCAGTATTTACAATTGAGCTTGCATCGCCGAGAGCAGCCAAAGAGTAATCTGTAGCATTTGTAAGGTTAACAAACTCATCACCAGTGATAACTATTGTCTCTACGCTGTCAGCGGTGAGTACAAAGGTAGAATCTCCCGCTGCTGCATCAATATTAACGGTCTCAACGTCAGCTGCAGTCAAAATGCCTTTAGCGCTATGGACAACGAGGTTAAGGCTATCTGCTTCGCCTGTATCGGCGTCAGTAACACCAACTTTAACATTACCTTCGCCGTTAAGCTCAACTGTGCCGTTATTGGCCAAGTTGTTCAGGATGAGCGCACCTTTTGCTGAAGTAGGAGCATTTGCATTATCCACAGTGCCGCTTGTGATTACATAGTCAATGTCGTCCAAGTTGGCCAGATTAACAGTTACATCACTGTCTGTTGTTCCATCAAAAACTTGTGCTGCACCGAGTTCAAGCTGCTGGAAACCAGCGATCTTGGTCTCAAAGCTTGTTGCACCAGATGCTGCTTGAGCATCCCCTGCACTCATTCGCAAGGTGTTTGTGCCTTCACCACCGTCAAGGGTTGCCGTAAGCGTTGTATTTACTCCGACTCAGGTGATGGTGCCGTCGCCATAAGATGCAAGCTCCAGGACATCATCGCCAGCAGCAAGAGTAACATCTACATCAACAGTGGCATCAGCAAGAGTAACTGCGTCAGCGCCATCTGAGAAGAGATACTCTTCTATATCGCCCACATTTGCAGAGTTGGCATCAATGGTAGCTGTAACGCCGCCAGTGTTGCCGGAAGCATCAAAGCTGTTAAGTGCACTAGTCGTGGAGATATCACTCAGATCAACTGCACCCGCACCTGTAACCGATACTGTCTCCAAAACTGTGCTCATGGTGGATGAACTCAGATCCAGGTCTACGCCAGCATTTACAGTCAAAGCAGTTACAGCTGCTGCAGTCAGATTGACATCGGACTCTTCGTTTTCCGTGGTGATTGTAAGAGTTTCAACATTAGCAGCCAAAGTATCAAGACTTACAGCGGCTGTTGATGCATCACCGATGTTGTCAAGAGTCAAGTTAAGTGATGTTACATTCGTGTACAGCGTAGTTGCACCATCGCTGTTTCTGAGCGTGAGGTCTGTAAGCGCATCAACATTGTTAGTAGCACCGATAGCAGCATTGTTGTAGCCATCAATGGTTATAGTCTCAATAGTTGCATCTGCTGTGCCAGCATGATCGTCAACAGCTACGTCGCCATAAGTGATGTTGTTTGCAGACTCGTCTGGAGCTACTGCCGCAGTTCCTGCTTCAATAGCGGCAGATATATCAGGTGCAACATCTCCACCTGCAGACATCTTAAGCGCTGTATTATGGGCAGGTGCAGTGAAAACCACCTTGTCGCCATCAGCAGCGCCACTGGTCCACCCAGAAACGCCACTAAATGCACCTGTATAGAAACCATTGACGGTCGGGCCTGTTTCTGACTGAGTATCGTCCACTGTTAGGTTAGCAAATGCCTGGGCAACTTCAGCTGCGGTCAGGTTCTTGCTAGCTGTAAATGAGAGACCGTTGAGTGTGGTTGTCTGGCCTGCATTAAGGGCTTTAAAGGTCACTTCATGTGTTGCTTTGACCACATCTTCAGCAGGGGTGCTTACGGTATTTACAGTCGCGGTTTGTGTAACCGTTACTTCTGTTGTGTCTTCACTACCAGTAGCAGCGATGTTATGCATAGTGATATCTGCATCACTATCTTCATCTTTTGCATCTGATGTAGCGTTAGAGTTGATAGTGATCGAAGTACCACCAGTTACTGTGATGCCTCCACTTGTATTATCAAGAGCAGCCTCGCCATCAGACTCCAGGTTCTGGGTCACATTTACAGTGCCAGTAGCGGGAGTGGAAGCACCAACAGTAATTGTACCTGTTGCGACCTCTGATGTAGTTGTTACTGAGACATCCGTACCGCCATCAACAGCTACTGCAGCAGCACCCTGATCGGTATCGGTCACCGTAATGGTGCCAGCGGGAGCGGTTGTTCCGCCGATGGTGATGTTGTTCACAGCAGTACCATCGTCGACTACGACGTTCTTGCCGCCGACCACCGAGATCAGATCCGAGGCCCCGGAGACGTTGACGTCCGTGGTGTCAGCCGCTTTGATCAGGGCTGCTTTAGATTTAGTGGCATTGATAGTTTCCAAACCTGAAATAGACGTGAAATCTACTTCATTTGTACCAGCAACATTAGCTACATCATCGTTTGAAATATCACCAACTGCCTGCATAGTAATCGTTTCAATGTTAGAAATAGTAGCGATGCTTAAGTCAGTTGCATCGTTAGCAACAGCAGAAGTGTTGTTAATCTTCAATGTGTCGTCACCAAGCCCGCCATTGATGGAGTCGAGCGCAGAAAACGTTTGATTGGCGGGCGTAGTACCATCAATCACCCCCACAATCGTATCATCGCCATCCGTCCCGGTTGACCCGGCTGAACCAACCAAACCCGGAATCTCATCTACACCCGTAGTCAGGTTAAAAGTCTGACCTAGACCGCCAACTGATGATGGATCCTGAACCGTCGTCTGAATGTCGGCAACCTCATAGCCGTCAACAGCAGCTGTGACGGTGAAAGTCTCCGGCATTTCCGTAGTGGCATCATTAGTCGGGGTGATAGTAGCGACTGTCGAGGTGGTTTCACCGGCAGCAATGGTCACTGGCTGAGCGTTAAACGAACCGGAGCCGAAGTCGTCAAGGGAAGCAGTATCGCCATCGGCAAGTGTAATCTGGATGTTTCCGGTGAAGTCTTCCTGCACGGCTTCTGAAGCTACGATGGTATACTCTACTACAGATCCTTCTTCTACTGTCGCAGTTGACTGCTGCAGTGTGAATGTTAATGGGGTTGGCTCTGCGGTAATTGACAATGTGCCGTCAACCACACTACCATTGCCATCATCAACGGTATAACCTGCTTCAATAGTTAATGGCTCATCAGTATAAGTCAAAGCCTGAACATCAGGATTCAACGATGGGTCAAATGTGTATGAACCATCTTCATTTATGGTAAGACCATCAATATCAGGAGTTTCTATAAATGTCAGCGTATCGCCATCTACATCAGTAGCTTCCAACTGACCAGTAACCACTTCACTATTTTCAGCAATTGTGATAGGCTCAGGCGCTACCACTACAGGGGTATCATTTACAGAGTTAACAGTTACGCTCACTGTAGCTGGATCTGAAACAGCCCCATATTCGTCTGTAGCTACATATTGAAAAGATGCATCGCCGTTAAAGTTTTCATCAGGGGTATATGTATATGTGCCATCTTCATTTACCACAACCGTACCGTTGGTTACACTATCCTCAACTAATGAGTATGTAATAGCATCACCATCTGCATCTGTTGCTGAAAGAGTGCCTGTAAGCACTGCATCTTCGTCAACTTCTGCAGCTACCGCTGCTGCTTCTGGAGCTGCACTAAAAACAACATTTACTGTCGCAGTGCTCTGATTCCCATTACTATCTTCTACTGTATACTCAAAAGAGCCATCACGAACTGTATCATCCTCAGGGATGAAAACAATTTTACCGTCCACAACGGCGATATCGCCATTTGTAGCATTATCAGCAGAAACGAAAGTAAAATCATCACCGTCCGGATCAGCATCATTTACCAAAAGCTCTGACGTATCAATCGTCAATGTCTCACCTGCTGCAGCTGTAAAAGCATCGTCTGCCGCATCCGGCGCTACATTCACTATAGGATCGCCTGAATCAGCTATATTAGTTTTTACCTCATTCTCAACGTCCTCAGCTGCTGGCACTGTATCTGTCACTGTAGCCAGCCAGTCTCTGGCTGCTTGAGCATCTGTATCTCCGGAATAAGTAGCCCGGTCATCGCTTGGGTCCTGATCAAAATCAGGATCGAGTGTCTCAGTAAATGTGGTCGCTGCCTGAATCTTGTTGTCCAATACTGTGGCATCATTGCCTGTAGCACCGTCGGCAATATTCACCATAAGTGTAGCTGCGGTATAGGTGCCGTCTTTAAAACCGTCAATATAATGCTGAAGACCTCCAGCATCAGGGTCTCTGCCAAAAGCAGCTTGATAAATAGCCGTCACTACACTGTCAATGTTATCTTCTGTAATCTCGCCATACAGCGAAGTGCTTTCTGCCGAATTGGCAAATGCCTCAATGATCTCCCCTACTGCACCGTTTGCCGCATCGAGCTTCTCAGCCCAATACCTAAGACCCTGCGGGTCTGCAGGACGTTGGTAGTAAGCAATGTAGTACTTTTGAACTGTGTCAAGATAATCTGTGTAAGCCATACGCTTATCCTCCTATTAAACTTAATCGATGCTATAAATTAAAAGCATTCTTCTTTGTCCTATTTAACCATAGAAACTAAATTTGTCAACAAAAATTGCTACCAATTGCCCATCATAACCAATCTTTTACAAAAAATTGGCAAACTGCCTTCACCCCTGTAGCGTAACCACCTCCTTGACCAAACTTATGACATGACAATATATGTATATCACCTGCAAAACAGGTGTTAAAATAATAATAACATATAAATGAATAAAAACAAAATATTTTTTGCATACTGCAAAAAAATTAACATTTTCCAAACATCCCCACACCAGCCAGAAAAACCAAACGCCAGAGCCAATAATGGATAATGCAGGTCACTGCGAACATCCTATTATTTAAAGTTAGGTAATTAAACAAGAAAAATTAAGGGATGTCAAGGAAAAAATAGGTGTTGGTGCTGGTGTTGGTGGTGGTGGTGGTGCTGGTGTTGGTGTTGGTGGTGGTGTTGGTGTTGGGTGATATTAGTGCCAAGTGTTAAGTGCTAAGTGCTAAGGTAAAGGTAGAGCCCTGTTAAATTCGTTCTTCGGACTGACTGCCTGCGGCAGTATTTAACAGGGTAAAGTAGTTAGAGGCGGGAGCCGCGCACACAAGATTAGGTAAAATGGCACTTGCACAGAATTGTTTACAGAGCCGACAGCCTCTTTACATGGTCAGTTTTAAAGCAAAAGAGAGCTCTCTTGTATCGTTATTGATTCCCATATTTCTCGGGACACCGGATTTATCTGCTTCCAACGTTATATAAACATATCCATCGCCGGTATATCTGCTAACATCAAGATCAACAGGAGTGACTCTCCGGAATGCGGTGTCTTTATTTACAGTGACTGCTATTTCAGTTTTTTCAAGCAGTGAATAAAAATGTATTGTTTTAACTGCACTGCCTTCCGGCAACACCAGCAGTGAATTCTTTTTCGACCAGATGTGCCCGCCCTCACTGCTGTAAAAGCCATCATCAACATACATGGATAAGCCTGACACCTTTTCCTCTGTCAGGAAATCACATCCTTTAACATCTAAAGTATTACTTAATATCTCTGTATTGTAGTCTGAGGCATAAGAAACCAGGGATTCGTTTTCGCAGGGCTCAAAAGGATTCCAGTGACCTTCTGGATTGAGTAAAATCGCTTTTGGCTTATTCGCCCCCGCCAGTAATAAACTCATAGTGGTATTAGTCCATCCAAAGGTCATTTTCCGAAACAAAAAGCTGTCCATCCTACCCAGCGAATCAAGTACATAACGGTACGGTATAAAACCGATATTCCGGTGAACTATACCGCGAAAGTCCATCAGATACCCGCTCCATTTTGCTACACCCACAAAATGTGCTGAAATTATTACAACAAAACAGAGTGTCAAGGCGTAAAAGGTATTTTTTGCATAAAAAGGGTTCAGGTTTATGCGGCCAAAATATATAACAACAGCAGCCAGTGATAACGGAAATGAGATAAGCGCCGAGTTTGACCGGGCAGCAAACTGGGACAAGACAGCATAATTCTTAAAATCATAAAAAACAAATCCAAGGACAAAAAGAGCAGTAAAAGTAAATAGACAGAATAAAATTCGGAGGAATAAAGCTGATTTATATCGTTGGTAAAAAAACAAGCGATAGACAAACAGAAAAAACAGAAAAGAAAGAAAAAGAAGCCCCATAAGCGATGAAATATTGATGCCGTCTTTAAAAAGCCACTCCAGCCTTAAAAGCTGATCAACAAAGGAAGACTTATTGGCTTCGGAACGGGGATTAAATATATAATGGAGCTGAACCGAGGCTAAAATCAGGTACCAAGCCATTGTGGCAGATGTAACGGGAGTGATTTTAAAATCAGAGATGCGCATCAACCTCAGAATTAATGCCAAAAAAAGTACAGGTGCCAAAAAAGAATAAGCTTCGTGTAAAAAGAGAGCAGGCAGTGACAGAAGGAAAACAAAGATCCTGCTGAAAAAGCTGTCATATCTGAAAATAATCAGAAATAATAGTATCCAGAAGTAGCCGGCGGCAACAGGAGCATCGGTAACCACAGGGAAAAAAGACGCCAATGTCCCGAAAGCAAAGTGAACTGCAGGGAAAAAAACAAAACTTTTGTGCTTTCCCGGAAGTATGAAGTAACACAAGATAGTCATCAGAAGCGGCAGAAAAAGAAGCGTAGCTGAAAAAATGACTGATAAAACATGTTTGTCTGAAACACCCGCCTTTATCAGCATAACAACAGGTAACTGCTGGAAAATCTGAGTAGTACGGGCAGTGGGCTCTACCAGATAGAAAGTACCGGTTTTTAAGATATTAAAGAAATAATAGGCACTGTCTGCATACATGTGAATGCCGCTAAAGGACGCCGTCACATAAAGAGCAGCTGTAGACAAGCAGATAAACAAAAAGTGGTTTCTATAAAATTTGCAATTCATCAGGGATAAACTTCAGCCGGGATTACGGAGCAGCCAGTGATATCATCTCCTGCAGAAGAAGCTATAAGAATAATCATCACGTTCTCTCATCCTTATCTCTGACGATTGTCTTCATTTTTAACCCGATATGTGATATTTTAGTACCGCCATTCCGCTTATTTCAAATGTTTTTATAATATATTTTTTTCTTTATGCAAATATTAATTTATTGAATACCTGACGGTGGGCTTCGGCACTTTTTGACCAGTTAAACATCCGTGCCCTCTGCAAACCAGCTTTTGAAAGATCCTCTTGTTTCTTTTCACTGCACAATAAATCCTCTAGCGTCTCTTTTATATCATCAACACTATACGGGTCGATATACAATGCGGCATCACCGCATACCTCAGGCATGGGGCCGGCTCGGGAGACTATCACCGGAGCACCGCAGGCCATCGCCTCCACTGGAGGTAACCCGAAGCCCTCATAATAGGAAGGGAAAATAAAGCATGTGGCAAGGTTGTATATCGCCGATAACTGCTGATCGGTAACGTATCCGGCGTAATGGATATACTCTTTATTTTTATTAATTTCAGCCATTATTTCACTATTTTGCCAGCCCTGAAAGCCCACCAATAGGAGCTTATATTCACTTTTTAATTCTTTGCTTAAAAGGGAGTAAGCTTTTAGGAGATTAAAAAGATTCTTCCGGGGCTCGATTGAGCCTACAAACAGGATAAACTTACGGGGGATTTCTATACCGGGGGATGGATTTACCATTGGTTTGAATATATCATGCCTGATACCGTGGTAGATCACGGATATCTGATCCTCACTAAAGCTGAGCCTATCTAAGATTTCCTGCTTGATATATTCTGAGACTGTTATGATAGAATCACTTCTTTTTATATTGGTAAAAAAATTCTCCCTGAAATATTCAATACGCTTTCGGGGATGAAAATCAGGATAATGGATAAATGAAAAGTCATGGATGGTGGTAACAACCTTTTTTGATTTAATACTTTCAATAGGGATAAAATTAGGCTGCCAGTATAAATCAAAAGATCGGGGATTAACATATTTGTAAATATGATTAAATTTGAGAATAATTTTTTTTATAGGAGGGATTTTATCTGCAATTTTCTTAATTAATTTCAACCTGTCTGTATCCTCAGCGCCTATCAACTTTCTGGATATATACCCGTAATAAAAGTATAAATCCATTTCACTAAACCCTTGCAAATGCCTGGATATTTCAAACGTATACCTACCCACACCTGTCAGGGTGGTTAATAGCGGCAGGCCGTCGATTATTAATTTAGATTTCATTTAGCTCCTCAAATAAGCAGATACTCATAAATTGTTAGTATACATGGTGAGATCCCTTGGCTTCGCTTGCCCTGTTAAATCCGGCTATGCCGGGCTGCCTTCGGCAGCATTCAACAGGGCAAGCGAAGCGGAGAGGTCTTTTGCCAAATAACGATTGAGATTTCTCTTCACCACCTGTCGGTGGCTCATCGAAATGACAAAAATTGTTGTATAGCAGCGATAGCTAAATAGAATGTAAACATATTTACCAGTCTAAAAGACTGGTGCTAGCCGCAGGCATTCTTTCGAACGAAGCGAGAAATCTCTACCATAAGAGTCAATATAGCAAATATATATGCAAGTGCGCTTAATTAAAAGCATTAAACAAAGACCAACCTTTTCCCCAATATGAGGAAGGCACTTACATCTACATCATATAAGACTCTCCTTTGAAAGCTTTCAATTTTAAGTATCGCACTTACACTGTTAATCCGTCATTTTGTACCAGGAATTTGTACTGCTATTTTAAATTTTTCAGGACCTTATCCCAGTCCAGATTGAGCTCGCCGTTATCCTCTGCATCGATAACAGGCTTTGCTGCAGGCTGGTTGGGCTGACTTTTGCCGGCAAAACGCAGCTCAATCAGTCTTTTTAACACATTCAGCTGCCCTATTGAATATAAATGGGCATAAATGAAGGGCAGCGCCCCTGCTCTCTTCAACTCAATAAAGCTTTCATCCGGAAGCTCGTTCATCCTCATTTCGTTTACTTTGTAAAGCCCCTCTACCTTTTGCTCTTTATTATTCATATTAAGCTTTAATTGCCATTCCTCAAAAAGCCCTTTCTCTGCGATTACACCACAAGCTTTAGAGGTAGCCAGCCGGCTCTTCTCATATTCAATTAAAAAGTTTTTAATATTCTCGATCTCCCTGGATACCTTGCCGGCATCATCATAAAAGGGGTAATCTTCGCTATTATCAGTGACCAGATTGCTGCTCTCATCTATACAGAGGGAAAGCTGGCCATCAGCAGTATAAAAAAGCTTGAAGGGGTAGGCTCTGACGCTTGCGGGGACATACCTGTTAACCCAGCGTCCATCCGGGCCCACAAAAAGATTAGTATTAGGTATCAGGCTTAAAACCACAACGGGAATGAATATATCATTCTGCTTTGTGAACGCTATAGGGTAATGTAGCACAACCTTACTCAATTCGGCTGCCACAATTGGGGTTAATGTCCATTTGGATGCAAAACGATAATCAGCGGGCTGTTTCCAATACTTTTTACCATGCCGTTTATAGGATACCGGATAGGTTTCAGACATTGCTATCTCCATAACACATTTTTTTCTCCGGAAGAATAACAAAAATTATTAGCGGTGGCAAGGAGGAAGTTGGATATTAGTGGTAAGTGTTGGTGTTGGTGTTGGTGTTAGTGTTAGTGTTAGTGTTAGTGTTGGTGTTGGGTGTTAGGGGCAAGGGGCAAGGTTGGATGTTCAATGTTCAATGTTCAACGTTCAACGTCAACTACTCTACTACTCTACTTTTCTACTATTCCACTTTTCCACTATTCCACTCTTAAGCAATTTTTGACTCTGTTGTTGCTTTTATATATTGACTTTTTACTGTAACGTGTTAAATAACATCCGCAGCAAATAGATGTTTGATTGGAGGTCTGTTGTTGTACTTTTGTATGCGTTGTTTCATTTCGTTGTTTTTATCATTGGTTTTGTTCACTGTTTCTTCAGGTATCGCAAATGCAAGCAGACTGCTGGAACTTTATGAAAATGCCACAGATTATGATGCAACAGTAGAATCCAAAACTTATGAATACAGGGCAGTAAAAGAGAGGGATAACCAGGCTTTTGCTAAGATGCTTCCATCTGCAAACTTTACTGGCAGGTTTTCGTACTATGATACCAATATTTACGGTAACTATAACACCAAGGACTATGGGATTGGTATTAAAACTCCTATTTTCCACCTTGGCAACATTTACGAACTAAAACAAAGCAAAAGTATAATAAAAGCATCCAAATCCCAACTTGAGGATGTCAAACAAAATTTAATCCTCAGGGTATCGGAAAAATACATTAATTCTATTTTTGCTCACCAAAATATTCAGATTAATGAGTCCGCTTATAAAGCAGTGTACGAGCAGTTTGTGCAATCGGAAAAATATTATAAATCAGGTCTTTCCTCAAAGACAGAACTTTACGAAGTAAAAGCGGAGCTGCAGCAAAAAGAATATGAAATAGAAAAAAGCCGCAATAATTTTAAAAACTCGTTGGTACAATTGGAAACAGTGACAGGAGTAATGCCTCAGGAATTATATTGTCTGAGAAAAATGGATACATCACTATCGAGTTTGATACTTTTTGACGTTGAACATTGGGTTAATATGGCAAAATCCCATAATGCTTCATTACAATATTATTCAAATCAAAAGAAAGTAGCTATGTATGATGTAAAAATGGCAAAATCTCAGTTCGTCCCCACTATTGACTTGAATGCCGGTTATTCTGTTTCAGATACAAACAATTATTTGCAAAATCCCGAAACTGAATACTCCTACGTCGCCGCAAGCATTAATATACCGCTTTACAACGGCGGGGGAACTGTTTCAAAAGTCAGGGAAAGTAAAGAGTATCAGTACAAAGCTGCAAGTGACTACAGAAAGCGTTTTTTGGAAATAAAATCAAAAATATCAGAAACATTTCAGACAATGAAAAACCTGCTCAGTGAAATCAAATCATTAAGGTCTCTAATAGAGTCATATGAAATAGCTGTGGAGTCTCACAAAAAAGGGGTAAAGGCTGGAATATCAACGATTGTTGACGTTGTGGATGCCACGAACAAGCTTTACAACGCAAAGCTTGATCTCAACAGAGCAAAATATGAATTTTTTTTGAATTATGTATATCTGAAATATTACTCCGGAACTATTTCTAAAAGCGATGTGGAATTGCTAGACTCATATTTTAGCCAAAAATGCAGTGAGGTTGGTGTAGAATGAAAAAATTACGTAATGACCCCGGGAATGTGAAAAAAAATCCATTAAGACATATACTGTTCTCTTTTAAAAAGGTTTTCTTTTTTGTGGGTCTGTTCAGCTTTATTATCAATATGCTAATGCTTGTGCCAGCTTTATATATGCTACAGATTTATGACAGGGTTCTTGTGAGCCGTAATATGGAAACACTTATAGCTCTCACAATACTAATGCTTGGCATGTATATGCTTCTTGCATTTCTTGAGTGGGTGCGATCAAGGGTTGTGGTCAGAGCAGGCAATAAAATGGATGAGCAGCTGAGCAGCAAGACCTTCGGGGCAGCATTCAGCAACGCCTTAAAGGTGGGGGCAGGAAATGCCCAACAGGCTTTTAGTGACCTTACCCAGGTGAGACAGTTTTTGACAGGCAGGGGACTTTTTGCTTTTTTCGATGTACCGTGGGCTCCTATTTATATATTCGTAGCTTTCCTGCTGCATCCCGGAATAGGGATGCTCGCTATAGGGAGTTCTATTATACTTATTATCCTGACACTGATTACAGAAGTAGCCAGCAAAAATCCTTTGAGGGAAGCAAATCGCTTACATAACAAGGCAAGCACTTTTGCCGGGATAAATTTTAGGAATTCTGAAGCTATAGAAGCAATGGGTATGTTAAAAAATGTCAAAAATTCATGGTTCCCTATGCAGCTTAGTATGCTATCCCAGCAAACAAAAGCCAGTGACAGGGCAGCCACAATTTCCTCCATCACAAAATTTGTCAGGCTGTCTGCTCAGTCCTTGACATTTGGAGTGGGGTCATACTTTGTAATCCAGCAGGAGATGTCAGCAGGTCAGATGATAGCTGGCTCAATTTTAACAGGAAGGGCTTTAGCTCCCATTGATATGCTTATGGGCTCGTGGAGACAATTCACCACTGCCAGGAATGCATATAAAAGGCTGTCAAACCTTTTTATGAATTACGAGGAAAAAAAGGCGGGAACAAAACTCCCTGCTCCTAAAGGTAATATTGAACTGAAAAAAGTGGTGGCTGTACCACCTAATTCAAATATCCAGATTCTTAAAGGTATAAGCTTTAGTGCGAAAGCCGGAGATATGATCGCTGTGCTTGGCCCCAGCGCAGCGGGCAAATCCACTCTGGCACGAGTGATTGTGGGGGTGTGGCCACCATTGGTTGGAGAAGTCCGACTGGACGGGGCCGATCTCAAACAGTGGGCGAGGGAAGAGCTGGGGCAATACATTGGGTATTTACCCCAAACAGTGGAGCTTCTGGATGGAACTATTGCTCAGAATATTGCCAGATTTGGCAGGCTTGATTCTGAAAAAATAGTGGAGGCGGCAAAGCTTGCAAACGTCCATGAAATGATACTGGGTTTCAAGGACGGCTACGATACATACATTGGTGAGGGTGGAGTGATTCTCTCCGGCGGTCAAAGACAGCGGATAGGCCTGGCTAGGGCTGTTTATGGGAATCCTGTCTTAATTGTCCTGGATGAGCCAAACTCTAACCTTGATGATGCAGGTGAACAGGGGCTGGTGGATGCTTTGAAAAAGTTGAAACAAAAAAACTCAACAGTATTTATAATAACTCACAGAAAGTCCATCTTGTCTGTTGTTGATAAAGCCATGGTTTTGAGTAATGGAACGTTGCAGTTATACGGCAAAAAAGAGGAAGTATTTAAAAAGCTTGCCCAGGCAAGTAATATGTAGGCAGTTATCAAAATTAAACATACTCCCTTTAAATCAGGCAGCCTGCTTTTGCCTCACAACTGACAATGAAAAAAGGATTTTGGGAAGAAACTAAGGATACATGGTTGATACGAAATATTTTTTGGTGGTGAAAGAATGGAAGAAACACAAAACATCAATGTAAAATCAAATACAAAGATTTACGTTACCATAGGTTTGCTCATCATTTTGTTGGGATTTGGCGGATTTGTTTACTGGGCAGTTACAATGGAAATAGCCCAAGGTGTGGTAGCCAGGGGACAGGTTACACCGCAGGGAAGAAAAGTCTCTCTTCAACACCAGTACGGCGGAACAATAGAACAAATTCACGTAAGAGAAGGTGATCTGGTGGAAAAAGATGATATTTTGATAACACTGGATGATTCAAGGGTTGCTGCTGAACTCGAATCCGCCAGATGGGAATATCTCTCATTACTGGTTGCACAGGCAAGGCTAACTGCTGAAAGGCTTGGGTATGAAAAGATAAAATATCCACCGGAAGTGCTTAAGTATAAAGACGAGTATGAAGTGCAGCGGATGATAGAGGTGCAGAATGAGCTTTTTAAAAGCAGAAAAAATTCATTGTTAACAGAGATCGATATACTTGAAAGCCAAAAAGAAGGCCAAATTAATTATATTGAAAAACTACAAGAATTTATAAAAGCAAAAGAGAACCAAATTAAAATACAAGAAGAAGAAATAGAAAGTGTTCAGGACATGGTGAAAGAAGGGTACTATCCAAGGACAAAATTTAATCAGATGAAAACTATGCTTAATGAGTACATTTCTGAAGCACAAGAACAACTTTCCATAATTGAAAGAACAAAAAGTACAATTGCGGAACTTGATATGAAAATTCTGAAAGTTAAAAATGATTATAAAGAAGAGGTGGAAAATCAGCTGGCTGAAGTGAGCAAAAAGGTCATTCAGGCTCGTGAGCAGTACCAGGCTGTTTTGCATCAGTTTAACTCAATGAAAATTAGAGCACCATTGAAAGGCATTGTAATGGATTTGGAATATAATAGTGTGGGAGGGGTTATCTCTCCGGGGGAGAGGATACTGTCCATTGTTCCACTGGAGGATGATCTGATTATTGAAGCTAAAGTTGAGCCTCGGGATATAGACAGTGTTAGTTTGAATCAGGAAACCGAAGTCAGATTCAGTGCTCTTGATTCCAGAACTACACCTTCACTTTACGGAACTGTGACATATATTTCAGCTGACTCACTTGTGGAGCAACAGGGCAGTATGAAGGTAGAATATTATTTGGTAAAAATAAAAATACCTGAAAATGAATATAAAAAGCTTGACAAAAAGAAGGTTTTTCCTGGACTCCCTGCCGAAGTTATTATAAAAGCAGAAAATAGAACATTCTTTGAGTATATAATGAAACCACTTATAGACAGGCTTTATTTTTCAATGCGTGAAGAATAATAAGCGTTTACTGCATATTGAGGTGTTATCCTATGAAGAAAAAAGCACTTATTACAGGCATCACCGGTCAGGACGGCTCATACATGACAGAATTATTGCTTGAAAAAGATTATGAGGTTCATGGAATTGTAAGGCGTGTGGCTCTGGAAGATCCGGACAAACGTCTTTCACGGATTAAAAATCATTTAGGAAAAATAAAGCTTCATCCTGGGGATATTGTCAATTATCCCAGACTGGTTGAAATAATGGACAGTGTAAAGCCTGATGAAGTATATCATTTGGCAGCGCAGAGTTTTGTACATGAATCATTTGAAGATGCTTTTACAACATTCAGAACAAATATAGATGGAACACTAAATGTGCTTTCAGCTTTAAAAGCCAAAGTACCGGATGCCAGATTTTATTTTGCTGGATCTTCTGAAATGTTTGGCAAAGTTGAGGAAATTCCCCAGACTGAAAAAACAAGATTCCACCCAAGATCGCCTTATGGAGTATCCAAAGTTACTGGTTATGAACTCACAAGAAATTTCAGAGAGTCCTACGGTCTTTTTTGCTGCTCAGGAATACTTTTTAATCATGAATCCCCAAAAAGAGGCTTTGAATTTGTCACCAGAAAAATTACCAGTGGTGTTGCTAAAATCAAGGCTGGTAAAACGAACTGTATAGTTTTGGGAAATCTTGATGCCAAAAGAGACTGGGGTTTTGCCGGAGACTATGTCAAAGCAATGTGGCTTATGCTGCAGCAGGATAAACCGGATGATTATGTTATCTCAACCAGTGAAACCCATAGTATAAAAGAATTTGTAGAAATTGCGTTTGACAAGGCCGGTCTCAGCTACGAAATTGTAGACTTGCATGAAATGTCATTTGATGAAGCTGATGCTGAATTGGAAAAACTCCGTAGAAAAGACAGTATATACGTTGTGCAGCATCCCATGTTTTACAGACCTGCAGAAGTAGATTTGCTTAGGGGAGATTATTCCAAAGCTAGGACTGAGCTGGGATGGAAACCTGAATTGAGCTTTGAAAAACTTGTTGAAATGATGGTGAAGTGCGATATCAGTTGTTATTAAGTTTTTATGAGAATTGACTGAATAATGAGCCCCTCTCTGCTAATAGAATTTACAAAACGTGATTTTGTTGAACGATACACTGGTTCTTTACTGGGGACATCATGGGCTTTTATCCGACCGTTGGTTGACATACTTATCTATACACTTGTGTTTTCAAAGATCATGACAGCTAAGCTTGGCGGAATTGAAAGCCCGTACAGCTATTCCATTTACCTTATTGCAGGGATAATACCGTGGACAGCATTTGCAAACACTATAATGAGAACTACGACATCCTTTTCTGAAAAGAAAGGCATCATTTCAAAAATGAATTTAAGCCTCCTGAGGTTCCCCTCGTTCATTTTATTTTCTGAAGTCATTACTTATGCAATCACTCTTTTGTTTTATTTCATTTTTCTTGCAGCATCAGGGCACGGTTTTAGTAAATTCCTGCTACTTTTGCCCCTTATTTTCCTTGCTCAACAAATATTAGCATACTCTCTGGGTATTTTTTTTGCTGTCCTCAATGTTTTTTTTAAAGATTTTAAGGAACTGGTAGGGGTATTAATACAATTATGGTTCTGGCTTACCCCTATTGTGTATGTGGAAAATATACTGCCGGACTTTGCAAAAACACTTATGATTTTTAACCCTGCTTATTTATTTGTCAGTTCATACCACAGCATTTTTGCCTATCAACAGGCACCACCTGTAAATTATCTATTATGGCTTACGCTACTTTCACACGCTTTTGCACTAATATCTTATACCCTATTTAAATTTTTGGAAAAAGATGTCAGGGATTTTTTATGATGGATATTTTATTAATAATAGCCGCTTACATATTTATTGGCATATTATTCGTTTTTGGCTCTAAGCTATTAATGAAATATCTGCGGACAAAATTAATAGGCATTCCGGTAATATGTTACAGCGCCCTTTTACTTATTACTATGATAATTTTTATATATCGCGTTTTCAAAGGTGATTAGGTGATAGAGGTACAAGAGATATCGAAGACATTTAAATTGTATAGCAAACCTTCAGACCGGCTAAAAGAAAAATTTTTCAGGAAAGCATATCACAAAATTCATAATGCACTGAAAAATGTCAGTTTTAAAGTCGAAGATGGCGAGACTTTGGGGATCATCGGCAGGAACGGTGCCGGTAAATCAACTTTGCTGAAAATCCTTATGAATGTAATTATACCGGATTCAGGTGTGATACACACCAGCGGTAAAATTACGGGACTTTTGGAACTGGGTACAGGCTTTAATCCTGAAATGACCGGGTTGAGAAATATCTATATGAACGGTATGCTTCTGGGGATGGGTAAAAAAGAAATTGATGAGAAAAAAACTGAAATTATCTCTTTTTCTGAGCTGGGGGATTTTATTAACGAACCAATAAAAACATATTCTTCAGGGATGGTAATGCGATTGGCATTTTCAATAGCTATACATGCTGATCCACATTGCTTTCTGGTGGATGAAGCACTTAGTGTGGGGGATGCCCACTTCCAGCAAAAATGCATGAAAAAAATCAAGAACTTCAGAAAAAAAGGGGGTTCTATAATTTTTGTCAGTCACGATATGAATTCTGTAAAAATGCTATGTGATAAGGCCATACTTCTGGAAAATGGTGCTGTCCTGGACTTGGGCTCTCCGGAATCCATTGTTAACCGATACAATTTTCTCATTTCAAAGTTAAATGATTCAGAAAATAAAATGGAATTGAAAGAGGCTGATAGAAAAAAAGAGTACGGATCTTATGAAGCGGAAATATCCTCTGTCCGGATTATTGGCAGTAATTCAGGCAGTGATATTGTAAGCTCCGGGGAAAAGACAACAATTGAAATTTCAATAAAAAGCTTTGCCGATATAGAAGATGTAACGCTTGGGATAATGATAAGGGATAAGTATGGACAGGATATTTATGGCATTAACACATATCATCTTAATGAGAAACTTAGTCTGCAAAAAAATGCAACAATTACATGCATTTTCCGATTGGCAATGAATCTTGCACCCGGGAAATATACACTTACTGCAGCACTGCATTCTGAAGAAACCCACCTGGAGAAATGTTATCACTGGGTGGATAATTGGAAGGAATTTGAAGTGGTGGGATATCAGGACTGTCTGTTTTCCGGCGTGGTTGATCTTAAAGCAAGCTTTTCTTTATGTAGGCCAAAGTAAAAAAATATTACGGAGAATAAGAGGTATTTGGATGGATATTAATGAAATTATAGAAAAAGTAAAAAAAGAAGCTCTGGAAATAGAAAAATTCGTGGAAAACACCGAGCAAGCTTCCAATCAAAAACAACCGGAATCCTTTGCTAGCATGCCCAGTCAGGATTCAGAAAGACAAAATGAATGGTATCTGCAGAAAAAGGATTCATACACAGTGCAAGAACTACTACAAATACCCTCAGATCGTTATGTCAAAGAAATTTACAGGCACATTTTGCGCAGGGAACCCGATGATGCCTATTTGGAATACGAAAAAAAACTATATGGCAAATCTCTGTCGAAGCTGGATATCCTCCTTGCTATAAGGCTTTCTCCGGAAGGAAAACGTAAAGGGATTAAGATCAAAGGGATGTATAAAAAACTGCTTTCAAACAAACTGAAAAAAATACCTATATTAGGGTATATGTATGATTTGCTTATATCAGCCGGAAAAATTCCTTTGCTAAAAAAGGAAATTCAGAATCTGGCATTTGACCTTGAAAAAATTTCTGTGCATTTAGGAGAGTATACAGAGAGCCTTGAGAAAAAGGCGGAAGCAGAAGAAGTAAAAAAACTGGCAAATCAATTTGATGAAAAAATTACCCAAGTGGGAAATACATTTACTGCAAGCTTGGAAAATAAAGCGGATATCGCAGCATTGGAAGAAAAAGCAGACAGACGGGAGCTCGATAGTAAAGCGGATATCGCAGATCTGGAAGAAAAAGCAGACAGATGGGAGCTCGATAGTAAAGCGGATATTGCAGATCTGGAAGAAAAAGCAGACAGACGGGAGCTTGATAATAAAGCGGATATTGCAGATCTGGAAGAAAAAGCAGACAGACGGGAGCTTGATAATAAAGCGGATATTGCAGATCTGGAAGAAAAAGCA
>JASMTO010000255.1:0-5451 GCA_041694215.1 bacterium | reverse complement strand
TTCAAGAAGCTGCATAACCCCTTCTTGCACATTGGTTAAAATCAGTTTCGCATTTTTTTCATTAAGCATTTTCTTCAGTGCTATTATATTGGCGATGACCTTGCTTTGAATATAGGAACACTTCCTTAAATCAATCTTTACAACACTGACATTTTCAATCTCTTCCAACTGTTTCTTAATCTTAGCAAAGTCATCCATAGAAGGAGAATCAGATAATTCTATTTTGACAACATGCTTATCCCTTTCTATTTTATACACCATAATTTACCTCAATGCTGAAGATTCGCTGTCAAAGATTTTAAAAACCTTATCAAGTCCTGTAAATGAAAACATGTCCCTTATATCCCCCGACATTTCGCAAAGTCTCAGCTCTTTTTTCTCTCTTTTGCTGCGTTTTAACAAATCAATAATTTCCCTTAGCCCGGAGCTGTTCATGTAGATAACATTTTTAAAGGAGAGTATTACCGTGTTAACCTCTTTAAACATTTCCAGAATACTGTTTTTTAGTTCCAGCCCCGTTTGTCCGTTAACTTCACCCTTAATATAAACAACCCTTTTGTCACCCTTCTCTTCAACCTCAAACATCATTTCCTCCTGTTTTTTTAATTATAAAAATGGTGATATCATCATCAAACTTCCTACCACTGCAAAACTCTTTGACATCATCCATAATATAATTAATAATATCAGAACATTTCTTTTCGTTAAACATAATAAGTTTGGAAATAAGGCGGTCATAGCCGTACAGTTCATTTTCTTTATTCATAGCTTCAACAAGTCCGTCCGTATACATAAAAGCGATATCGCCTTCATCCATTTCTATTTTACCCTCACCATATTCCACTTCATCAAAAGCACCCAGAAAAAGTCCTTCAGCCGTGATACGTTTGACAACCATTTCGCTTTTGTCAAAGAAAAGCAGGGGGTTGTGCCCCGCACTGGAGTAACTGAGTATTCCTTCATCCATATTCATTACAGTGTAAAACATTGTAACAAAGTCATTGGTATAGATATTTTCACAAAGGATTTCGTTCATCATGCCAAGAGCTTCAGCCGGGGAGATTACATCATATGTATAAGAACGCATTATCGCTCTTGTAATAGCCATTATGACAGCAGCAGGGATACCGTGTCCAGAAACATCCGCAACGGCAAACCCCCAATATCCGTTACTCATCTCTATACAGTCATAATAATCCCCGCCGGCCTGTTCAGCTGGAGTATAAAAGGCTGCAAAATCGTAATCATCACGTTCCGGCAACTTGGTGGGAAGGAGGCTGGCCTGGATTTCTCCCACCTGTCTTAATTCATCATCTATTACTTCCTGCGCCTTTTTCAGCTTCTCATTCATCTTAGATAAATCCTGATTGAGCAGGCTCATCTGATGCTGCTTTTGAGACAAATCTTTTTGTTGTTTTTTTATTTCTTCGATAAGGTACAGCTCTCTGGTGGTATCCCGTACACTTTCCACCATAAAAGACTCAAATCTGTTAAAGGAAACTGTCAGATTCTTGCCATTCACCTTCCGGGAGCTTTTGTATAATGTCCTGTCCAGGTAGGGACATTCTGGACATTGGGTATCAAATCCGTAAACGTGGTAGCATTTGATATTTTTTTGGCCGGATTTTATTCCCGCCAGCTCTTTTATTTGATAATTCATATTAATAATATTTAACTTATTGTCGACTACCATTATACCTTCTTCTGTACTATTGAGGACTTTCTCAAGAAAAATATGTTTCCTTTCAATCTCTTTTTTTTGCAGGTTAAGTATTACATTTTTTGCCTTTAGCTCTTTGGTATGATGAACCAGTTTATCCACAACCTTCTTATTCTCCGTAATATCGGTAAGAATCTCGGCAAAATTACCGGAAGATGTCATTATAAACCGGGCTTTATAAATTTTCCTGAACCCTCGGTGGGTGATAGTGTCATGGGTAATATCAACCGGTAGCTTGTTCTGCTTTAATTTGTCCAGCTGACAGTTTTCACATGGCTCGGTGTTCTGGAAAAGGGAGGAATAGCATTTTTTGCCTTCCAAACGATCAGAAGATTTTCCTGTTAGGGACTTGCACTGATTGTTAATAAAAACAATACGATAATTCTCATCCACTACAAACAGGACTTCATCAATAAAGTTAAGCAAAAACATGCAGTCATTTGTTTTATTTTCCATATTCCGCCTATTTACTGTTTTAGTACCAACAGATAAAAAAAGAGACTTAAAAATATAATTATAATTGAAATTAATATTAATTTAAATGAAATATTTGTAGCCTTACTAATCTGTACTTTTTTGTATTCTTCCACCTTTCCTTCAACACTCTTAAGGCTCTCCAAAATCTTCTCCACATCCTCGCGGTATTTTTTCATACTTTCTTCTGATTCATAGTTTACAACCGCCCCGATATATATAATACTTGATTTTAGCAGGTTCATTATGGACCCTTTGACTTCCTGGAGCATTTCACCAAAATTGAGGGAAGCGATTTTCACCATCTCAGGCAAAAGTGCATACTGGATTTTTTTTAATTTATCCCGTGAATATTTTGGAATTTTGTTTAAATCTTCTATTTCATCTATCATGTTTAGAGGTTTTTCGATTTTTTTAATTACATTCATTGTTATGTCTTTTACCTGTTCAACCTTTACTTTATATTTGTTTTCCTCAATTTTATTTGATTTGAAATAATTTTTTATAAGAACAAAGCCTGAAGGGTTGCTGACTTCCTTTCGGATGGAAATATTCTCTTCCTCTTCCTTTCTTTTTTTAATAACCTGCATTGTTTCAATTATATCACTAGCGTCAAAAATATAATGTTTTTTCCCTTTCAATACACCGTTTACATCTTCAGAAATGCCGCCATTGGTGAAGAAAAAGAGCTTAGTAACCACTTCATCGTTCATTGCCCTTAAAATATCCGTCGGTATATCATCGGGAACGTTTTCCCCATTTCTTGTAAGCTCAATCCAAACCATTCCATAGTCATTTTCATACTTTTTTGATGTCCATATTTCACCCCGTCTCCTTTCTGGAACTTCAACAACATTTCTATGAAAAATGAAATTGAAATCGGACATTATTTCGGCAACATACTCATAAAACTCTGACATACGCATTGAATACAAATTTTCATACTTCACGTCGTAGCTAATAGCCATAAATTTCTACCCTTCTGTTTAGAGGTTCACCTTTTACTGTGTTATCCTTCTTTGGCATGAGAGCTCCAAAGCCTGCAATGGTAATATTCTTTACACTAGTATAGTTTGCAATAGTATTTTTTACAAACCTTGCTCTTTTTAAAGATAACTCGTAATTTGTCCTGAATGCTTTGCTATGCGGATCAACGGGAACACTGTCTGTGTGGCCATAAACAATAATGTTTGAGACATTATCTAATGATTTAAATGTTTTGATTTCATCTTCAGTGAAAACCTTTTTATATGCTCCAAAATCAAAATAGACCACACCAAAATACTTCAGCTTCACTGGATTAATATTTTTTAAAATATGCTTTTTAGGCAATACGTTTTTTTCCAGACTCAGCTGATAGTCGTTTTTTGAGTAATTGTCGATTAATTCAGGTTTATTTTTCTGTGTATAATCACTTTTAAAAGCAGGTATTTTTTCAATATTTGACGCTATTTTTAAAGTACTTCTTGAATCACTATAAGTGCTATTATCGCTGTTTTTAGTTGGATTTACTATATTTCGTTGTTTAGATTCTTTACTTTTTTCTGTAGGGCTACTGCCTTTTAATTTGGATTGTTCATTGGTTTTTTTTTCTACACTTAGTACTTTCCAACCATTTAAAGTAACGAGCTCAGCAGCTTCCACCCTATCACTGGAGTAAATATAGAATTGGGTTGTAACTCCGCTTTCAGGTTTTTGGGCAGTAACGATATACATGTTTTTGCAAAAGGCCTTATCGCCACCAAATATAACGGATAAGAATATTGCCAGGATTACTGCTTTTTTTAGGTAACAGCTCATTACTGTTGTTCTTTTCAAGATTGAAGTCCTCTAAAGCCTTTTGTCTATTACTATCGTCATAAACCTTTACCACCTTTAGATCTTTGATTACATCATAACCACCGTTGTAGCTGTAAAATGTGCCGGGGGGCAATTTGGAGGCTGTCTGAAAGCGTCTGTTTTTTGTTATAACTTCATAGACATAAATTTTAGCTGAAGACGCACTGCAAAATAGCAAAAATAGTAATAAAAAACTACTTGTCAGCTTTGTTGTAAATGAGGTCATTTATTTTATTTACCGTTTCATCCAGATTAATCGGTTTGACTAGAAATTCGTCAATACCTGAAACTTTCGATTTCTTGCTGCTGGCGTATTCACTTCTGGAGGAAACTGCAATGATTGGTTTATCAAACCCTTTTTCCCTGAGCGTCTTGGCGAGCTCAAAACCATCCATGTTTGGCATCATGATATCTGTAATAATCAAGTCCACATCCAGATTATCCACAGCTTTTTGTGCATCAGACGGATTTGATACCTCTGTAATATTCATCCATCCGGTGGAATCAAGCAAACGTTTCATGATTTTTCTATCAGTGGCAGAATCATCAACGATTAAAACAGTTATATCGCTGCTGCCTTTCTTTGATTGAGCTGGTGTATTAATAGCGTTTTTCTTTGATTTTCTGGGCCTGCGCGGCATTTTAGCGGCTATTTCCATAATACCAGACACATCTATGATAAGCCTGACTTTGCCATCTACCATAATTGTAGCGCCAGCAATACCAACATTTCCACTCAAATATTCACCCAGAGATTTAATAACGATTTCTTCTTGACCAACAAGTTTATCCACAACCAAGCCAAGTCTCTTTTCAGCAAGTGCAACCACAACAACATACATATCGGTTGAGAAAGATCCTTCAAGAT
This sequence comes from bacterium, assembly GCA_041694215.1. Taxonomy (GTDB): domain Bacteria; phylum Chrysiogenota; class Deferribacteres; order Deferribacterales; family Flexistipitaceae; genus Flexistipes. The sequence continues at coordinate 550 of JASMTO010000255.1, read as the reverse complement.
CAAAAACTTCATCTAGCCTTACAAGAGAAAGTACAGAATCCCTAAGCTTGAGTACCTCCCTTCCTTCAAAACTGTGTATCTCCTCTTCATTTATACGCACAGTTTCAATAACAGAAACAAGTGGGATAGCATAAATTTCGCCGGACACTTCAACCAGCAAAGCTTGAATAATTGCAAGGGTCAAAGGTAGTTTGAGCTTAAACGTGGATCCAACACCCGGTTCTGATTCTATGCTGATAATACCATTGAGCTTCTCTATGTTGGTCTTCACCACATCCATACCTACACCGCGGCCGGAAACATCTGTAACTTTATCTGCTGTGGAAAAACCAGGTTTAAATATCAGACTAAATATCTCTTCTCTATTTAATGTTTTGAGCTCATCAGGTGAAACCACTTCTTTTTCTAAAGCTTTTTCTTTTATTTTATCAGGATCCATCCCTTTACCGTCATCTTTAATCTCAATAACGATATGATTACCTTCATGATAGGCATTCAACCAAACCTGTCCTTTTTTCGGTTTGCCTTTTTTTGCTCTTTCCGCAGGGTC
>JASMTO010000254.1:0-8804 GCA_041694215.1 bacterium | reverse complement strand
AACGAATCCCTTAAAAAGGGCGAATGGAACAGAAAAAAATTTATGGGCATCCAGCTTTACAATAAAACGCTGGGAATAGTAGGACTTGGAAGAATAGGAAGCAATGTTGCCTTAAGAGCTAAAAGCTTTGGAATGAAAATTATTGCTTTTGATCCATATATTAAAAAAGAAAAGGCAGATTCTCTAAATGTCAAGCTTTATGATGACATAGAAAAACTGTTGGCGGAATCCGATGTTATTACCTTTCATACGCCTCTTACAAAAGAAACATATAATATGATACATGGAAAACATTTCAGTCTGATGAAAGATAATGTCATTCTGATAAACTGTGCCAGAGGCGGAATAGTAAATGAACAAGATCTTTACGAAAATGCCAAAAGCAAAAAAATCTTTGCTGTAGGTATAGATGTATTTGAAAAAGAACCTGCGACAAATAACAAACTCCTCGAACTTGACAACGTGTTCGTAACCCCGCATATAGGAGCTAATACTGTAGAAGGTCAGAAGGGCGTTGCTGTAATCATTGCAGAACAAGTAATAAATGCACTAAAAGGAAAATCTTACATTAATGCAGTGAATATCCCATTCATGAAATCTCAACTCCCGGAAGAACTTCAGCTATATTTCAATACGGTGGAAAAAATGGGAAAACTTGCTGCCCAAATTACCAAAGGACGTGCTCAAGAGCTTAATATTAAATTAGTGGGGAAAAATTTTGAAAAAGATATTTGTGAAAAAACATTTGATACACCATTCAGCTATCAACCTTATACTATTGCTGCATTAAAAGGTTTTTTAGAAGTCAGCCTGGTGGAAAGTGTATCGTATATAAATGCGCCCTATTTTGCTAAAGATAGAAACATTTATGTTTCAGAATCAAAACTTAGCTACTATGAAAATTACAGCGACCTGGTTGTGCTGGAAATAAAAACCGATAAAGAACACAAAGTTATCGGGGGCACAGTATTTAATAACAAAGAAGGTAGAGTAACCTTTATCGATGATTTCCATATTGATATTGAGCCTTACGGGACATACATATATTTCCGTAATTACGATAGGCCTGGTGTTATAGGTAAAGTAGGTACAATACTTGGAAATCACAAAATAAATATCGGTGATTTTGCCCTTTCAAGACAATCAGGCGGGCAGGCAATAGCTTTTGTCCTGGTGGACAATAAAATAAACAATGACATTCTTGATGAAATAAAACGTATAGAAGGTATGATAGAAGCCAAGATTGTGGAAATCTGACATTAGGTCAGTTAACGCAAACCGCCTCAATTTCCACATTAGCGCCTTTGGGCAATTCACTGACCCCAATTACAGCTCTTGCAGGTTTGTGGTCTCCAAAAAACTGAGCATATTCGTCATTAATTTCTGCAAATTTATCCATATCTGTAGTGTATATGGTTACTTTTGCAATATCCAGCTTACTATAGCCAGCAGATTCAACTATACCCATTACATTAAAAAGACATCTTTTTACTTGATTTTTTATTCCGGTATCAATGATCTCACCTGTATCAGGATTCAAAGGAATTTGCCCTGATACAAAAAGTATATTGCCAACTTTAATACCTTGAGAGTATGCTCCAATCGCTTTCGGAGCTCTATCAGTATTTATGTATTTCATACACACCTTCTAAAAACAGTACTTTCTATTATCATAGTTTAATTCCCTTAACAACGTTCCAAGCCAAACAATATTTTCTTCTGGATTTTTCTAACGGTCTAAAAAACCTTACATATTCGTTATTATTTTTAAATAAATATTTTTTAAAATTTTCTGAGGCAAACAAATCTTTTATCTCATCATAAGAAACATTCTGTAAAATATAATCCTTACTGATATTCGAAAAAATATGTGTAAGAGAGTTAAGTAATGAAGATGTCCATCTTCTCAGTTTTTCACTAATAGGAATTTCAGAAGACAAGCTTAAGCCGTGTAATACATCCCTACCGGAATCGTCGTAAACATCAGGATACACAATAAAAAAGAACTTTCCGCCAGCATTAAGAGCCTTATACATACCGTGAACAACATCATAAAGAGGCTGAAAATTATATACACCGCCAACAGACAGTAAAAAATCACATTTTAACATAGAAATAGTATGCGCAAGATTATATTGATATGTTACAGTAGTGATTTTGCTATTATTTAAAATTTCTGTTTTTGAAACAGCATATACCTTACTAAAACATGCTTTATCAGCCAAATGCCTTGCCGTTATGAAATCATTGAAAGAAAGATCGCATGCCACAGAATTATCACTGCACTGAATATCTATACCATCAAACAGTTTTAGATATGTCAGATACTTGTTTTCAATTTCTATATAGTTCATAAGAGCTGCCCTGCTTGGATTTTTTAATAAAATATACTCACGAAATAATTTATTCAAGTATAGATTTTATTTATGTAAGCAAAAATTATTATTTGTGGTTATTCATAGTTATTCATTGTTATTTGTTGTTATTCATTGTTATTTGTTGTTATTTGTGGTTATTTGTGGTTATTCATGGTTATTTGTGGTTTACTAATTTAGCACTGACCATTAACTCTAACCGCCTCAATAACGTGAAACGTAAGACGTGAAACGACTATCACCCATAACCCAAAACCCATCACCCATCACCTTAACAACCTCAACTACCTTTAACTACCTTAACAACCTCAACTACCTTTAACTATCTCAACAACCTCCAACTACATCAACTACCTCTAATTACCTCTAAATACCTCTACTTAACACTTAACACTTAGCACTTAGCACTAACAACTATTTTCTTAGTGAAATAATGAAAATTTTCTGTTAAAATAACAATTATTAGTAACCCCAGGAGGAAAAATGGATATAAATGAAGTATATTCCTTGATTGAAAATGAAATAAATAGCGTTAATTTAGAACTCAAACGAAATCTTGACTCAGAAGTAGAAATGGTCAATGAGGTGGCATCTTATGTTTTTGAGAGCGGCGGTAAAAGACTTCGCCCTGTCTTCCTTATATTGGCAGCAAAATTAGCGGGATATTCTGGTAACAGAACTGCGGTGTTAAGTGGCGTTGTGGAATATATCCATACAGCAACCCTCATACACGATGATGTTATAGATGGAGCAAAATACAGACGAGGCAGAGACAGTGTAAACAGGGTTTTCGGTAATGATATCACCGTTCTTTGTGGTGATTTTTTATACTCTAGAGCATTTATAAATTTGGTAAAAGACGGTGATCCAATTGTCCAGATGATTCTTGCCAATGCTGCAAAAACGATGAGCGAAGGAGAGGTTTTCCAATTAATAAAAACTGCGGATTTTTTTCTTAAATTTGAAGATTACGAAAAAATTATTTTCAGCAAAACAGCTGTACTTTTTTCTGCATGTTGTGAAATCGGCGCTATACTGGGTAATATAGATATTAAAAAAAGAAACCTCTTGAAAGAATTTGGTAAAATGGTGGGATTAGCCTTCCAGATGAGTGACGATATTCTTGATTACCTTGGTAATCCCGAAAATACAGGGAAAAAGCCGGGGACAGATTTTAAAGAGGGAAAGATGACTTTGCCGATGATACTTCTACGCCAGTGCCTGGAAAAAGATGAAATAAAAATAGTCAGGGACCTATTTACAACTGAAGATTATTCAGAAAAAAATCTTGAGTACATGTTGACACTGATGCACAAACACAATATCAAAGAAAAGGCTGAAAAATTTGTAGATGACTATATATTTAAAGCTAAGGCGTTATTAAAAGAGTTTGATGATAGCCCATATAAAAACTGTCTGCTTTTTTTAGCAGATTATATGGTAAATAGGGATCGCTGATGGACGTTGAAGCAAAATATTACCAAAAACTTGAGAATAACAAAGTACAATGCAACCTTTGCCACCATAACTGCCATATTGCAGACGGAAAATCTGGAATCTGTCTTATAAGGCAGAATAAAGAGGGTAAACTTTATCAAACGTCATACGAAGAAATCACATCTATAAATATTGATCCTGTGGAAAAAAAGCCTCTTTATCATTTTTATCCAGGATCAAATATCCTTTCCATAGGCACAAATGGCTGCAATTTAAAGTGCCCATTCTGTCAAAACTGGGAGATAAGTACCCAAATAACACCCAGAAAAACACTTAAAATCGGGCAGGCTATTGATATTGCCAAAAGAAACCAAACAATCGGAATTGCCTATACATACAATGAACCGATAATCTGGTATGAATTTGTTTTAGACTGTATGAAAGAATTCCGGAAGGCCGGTCTCAAAAATGCACTTGTCACTAACGGCTGTATAAATTTAGAGCCGCTAAAAGAGCTTGCGGAGTATACAGACGCTGCCAATGTGGATTTGAAAGGATTCTCTGAGGATTTTTACAAATGGGTTAGCGGCAGTTTCAGTTTAGCAAAACAGACTATAAAGTATCTGTGGGAAAATAACATTCATATCGAACTGACAAATCTTATAATCCCGACAAAAAATGACGACCCTGACGAATTTTCACGTATGTGTCAATGGATAGCAGATTTAAGCCCGGATATTCCCTTACACATTTCAAGATATTTTCCATGTTATAAATGCGATATAGAGCCGACCCCTCCATCAACAATGAGACATCTTTTCCACATTGCTAAAGAAAAGCTAAATTACGTATATGCTGGAAATATAAACCTTACAGATAGTAATGGAGGAAGCACCAGCAATACAAAATGTCCTTCATGTTCCGCCACACTTATCAGAAGAAATGGCTACAGCACTCAATCATATATAAAAGATTCCCGATGTCCCGAATGTGGCAATTTCGTAAAGGCTATAATCTGTTAATGGGAACGCTCGCAAAAACAGCTGCATCTTTATTTTTTACCATCAGCTTGTTTATTATTGCCGGTTGCAGTGATAGCAAACAGTATAATACCCGCTCCTTTTATGAAATGGGTACTATTGTCGATATTACCTTAAGCAGCAAAGATGATTCTCTTATTAACGAATTAAATAAAAAAATGGAGTCTTGGGAAAATGAAGTATCCCAATTTTCAGAAAATGTAAATAATGCAATACCCGGCAAAAGCATCCCTGTTACCGAAATAATTTACAATTTGCTGCAACAAGCAGAATACTATAAGCATCTAAGCCATGATAAATTTGATATTACTGTTGCAACAGTAAGTAGAATGTACGGATTTCCCGAAGGGCCATTTAGGATACCGGACAACAAAACAATTCAAAAAAAATCTGAGGATGTGGGGTTTTCCAATCTTGTCTTTGATAAAAAACGTTTGATAAAAAAAACAGACCTAAAAATAGACATGGGTGCTTATGCCAAAGGGTATATTGTGGATAAAGGGATAGAATTTTTGAAAAAAGAAGGAATAAAATCGGCGATGATCAATGCCGGCGGGGATTTGTATACTATGGGGAAAAAAGGAAACAGAAAATGGCATATTGCAATCAAAGACCCAGATAACAAAAAAGAATTCCTATCCATTATAGCTCTGGAAAATAAAGCAGTGGCCACCAGTGGCAACTACGAAAGATATTTCGAAGAAAACGGGCAAAGATACACTCACATTTTTGATGCAATAACTTTACAACCTGTAAACAATTATAAAAGCATCAGTGTAATATCTGACACTGCCCAGAGATCTGACGGACTTGCCACCGTTTACTACCTGATGGATGTTGATAAAATACGAGAGGTATGCAAAAAAGAGAAAACTCCTGTATTAATCTATACACTTCAGTCAGAAAAGATAAAGCTTTGCGGCTGGCAGGAATATGAAATATCTAACTAAAACAGATATTTTTGTCATTTCACTACTGCTGGCAGTATGCCTTTTGCCTATCTTTGGAAACAAAACAATCAACAAAGATAAAACACTCCTTTTATTGATTGATAACCGCATTTACGAATTACCTTTTAAAAGACAAATATTAAATCTAAAAAAGGAGTATGGGGTGAATATGGTCGTGGAAATAGATACTGACAGGGCAAGAATTATCGAATCCGACTGCCCACAACAAATTTGTGTAAAGTATGGTTGGGTGGAGGAGTGCGGTGAGATGTCTGTATGTGTCCCAAATAAAACAGCTATTCAAATTAAATGTGAACAAAGAAAAGAAATCGATGGAATATCACAATAGAATTGCCAAAATAGGCCTTTTTGCAGCATTCTCTATAATCCTCGGTGTTTTTGAAAATTTTTTTCCCCTCCCCTTCCCCGGGATCAGGCTGGGATTAGCCAATATAGGGATTTTGCTCTCCCTTTACACACTGAGACTATCGGATACAATGATTGTTGTCCTATTAAAATCTCTATTTGTTTCCATTTTTGCAGGGAATTTAGTTATAAAATTGTTATTAAGCCTCCCCTCCACCTTTGTCTCTGCTTTTGTGATGTATATTTATATCAGATTAACAGATAAATATACATCACCGATATCAACGTCGGCTTTAGGAAGTTTAACCCACATAATATGTCAATTTATTATACTTAAAATTTTTGTAATAAAAAATCTTGCAATATATTCATTTTTACCTTATTTCTCATTAATATCCTTGTTAACCGGTATATTTATCGGTTATTTGACCTGTATTGTATTAAAACATATAACAGCATATAATAATTAACAGAGGGTGAACATATGTATCAAAAGATAATATTGGCAAGCGGATCTCCCCGTAGAAGAGCATTATTTAGTAAATTAGGGATTGATTTTCAGTATTCAACCTCAACGGTAAAGGAATCACTTACAGATTCAATACCACCTGAAGAGCTGGTGGTGAAAATGGCTGCCATGAAAGCCTATAATGTGAGTAATATTTATTCAGAAGCTTTTATTGTGGGTGCAGATACAGTAATCTACTTCGAAGGTAAAATTATTGGTAAACCAAAAGATTCAGAAGATGCGATAAGTACATTAAAAATGCTTAGTGGAAAAAAACATGAAGTCTACACAGGCGTGGCAATTGTACACAAAGAAAATAAAATCTGTGAACGCTTTTATCAAAAAACAGACGTTTTTTTTAAAAAACTTTCCGACGCTCTTATAAAATGGTATGTGGATACAGAAGAACCATTGGACAAAGCAGGCTCATACGGTATCCAGGGAAAAGGAAGCCTTTTGGTGGAAAAAATTGTGGGAGACCATGACAATGTTGTGGGTATGCCTATGGGTATGCTTATGGAGGCATTTACCAAACTGAATATAGCTCCATTTGGGGGGTTTTCACATGATGTTCAATAATATTAGTGAAATGCTTCAAAAGCAGACTGAAAAGTATGGCAAGAAAAAATATTTACTTTTTAACGATATTACTTACACATATAGCGATGCAAACAGTGTTATTAACAAAGTGGCTAGACGCCTGAAAGCAATAAATATTAAAAAAGGTGACAGAGTAGGTATTCTTCTGGAAAATTCACCGGAATTTCTCTTCAGCTTTTTTGCTCTAATGAAAATCGGAGCAATAGCTGTACCCATTAATACCTTTTTTAAAGAAGAAGAAATTGCTTATATACTTAATGACAGTGATGCCCAATTTCTTTTCTCTTCAAATGCCTTTGTTGAAGAAATAAAAAACTTGGAGAGTATGGTAAATGGCTTTAAAAATATACTTAGCTACGAAGATATAAATTTACATACAAAAAATCCCCCCATAAACATGTATAACGGAATTGAAGAAATTGATGACAAAGATTTCCCTGCAAACCAATCGATAGATGACCCCGCAATTCTCATCTACACATCAGGCACAACTGGCAATCCAAAAGGTGCAATTCTTACACACAAAAATTTGCTTTCTAATGTGGACGGTTATGCTAGAGCCTTCAAAATTGAGCGCAAGGACAGATTTTTACTCTTTCTACCCATGTTTCACTCATACGCGTTCACAACCTGTGTTATGTTGCCAACATATTGTGGTTGTTCAATCATAATTCTTAGCTCGGTACTTGAACTTAGAAAAAAATCCTTTAAAAATATACTGATATTTAAACGCCCTACTTTTTTTCTTGGTGTTCCTCAGGTTTATTCAGCGTTAACAAAAGCAAAAATGCCCTCTTGGTTTATCAGGTTTGTCTATCCGGTAAAAATTCATGTAAGTGGAGGCGCGCCCCTACCAGAAGAGATATTAAACAATTTTGTCAAAAAATTCAAAAAGCCGATTATCGAAGGATATGGATTATCCGAAGCATCCCCCGTTGTGTCTGTAAACAGGCTTGACTGGCAAAAACCTTATTCGGTAGGCTTACCACTACCTGATGTGGAGGTGAAAGTCGTTAATGAAGAAGAAGATGGCTTTTCACCGGCGATATGGCAAAAATGGATGAAGATGGATTTATATATATCGTTGATAGAAAAAAAGATCTGATTATTGTAAAAGGGATTAATGTTTACCCCAGAGAAATTGAAGAACTGTTATATGCATTCGAAGATGTTGAGGCAGCTGCAGTAATTGGAGTAAAGGACAAGGTAAGCGGCGAAGTACCTGTAGCTTATGTCATGCCAAAAGAGGGGAAAACAATTGATACACATAAAATGAGGGAGTATCTGAAAAAGCATCTGGCTAATTTTAAACTTCCACGGCATATCCATGTCGTAAACGATTTGCCAGTAAATGCCACAGGAAAGGTTGTAAAAAGAAAACTTAAAGAACAAGTTAAAGAATCCACATAAAAACAGCTGACAAAACTTTTCTGTTGTCATTAGCAAATATTTTTTCTATCTTTTTGCAATGGTAAATTTACTTAGACTTGAAAATGTTACAAAAACTTTTAGGGCTTTTGACTCAGCT
>JASMTO010000253.1:0-4893 GCA_041694215.1 bacterium | reverse complement strand
TGTCCTTTATGAAATGAATGAGATCGAGGAGAATTTTTATTTTTATCGAAAAGAATTTTTTTTTAAAAAACTTAACAATATTTTTTCACAGCAAAAAATATATATTTCTGCACTTAGGCAACTGGTGAGTGGCATGACTTTGCGCGGATATTTTCAGTTTGAGATTGACAAAGCATCTGATTTTCTTGTTGCCCTTAACAAATGTAACATTAATTTTAAGAGTGATGGAGGTCTCGCTGCAGCTATTGAATTTTTGATATCCGATTTTATAGGAGAAAGTGACTCAATAAAAAATGTTATTATAAATTATTATAATACGACAAATTACTATTTAAAAAAATATCTTGATATATTCCAAACAGAGGCATACCAACAGCTGGATGAACTTAACAAGGATCTCATGATGCACTATGAGCTGAATGTAGATTATTTTTTTGAAAACTCTTTTTCTGAGGATGATGATGAATAAGATAAAAAATATAGGAGAGCTACTTCTTGAATACCATATGATTACCAGGCAGGAACTTGATGAAGCTTTGGCTTATCAAAAGGAAACAGGAGTTAAGCTTGGTGAGGCTTTGGTGAAGTTGGGAAAGGTAAAACAGGAGGAAATAGATTATATCCTCAGCAGACAAGTGGATAGGCCTTTTGTTATTCTGGATGATTTGCAAATAGATAGTGATGTTGTAAGTAGGTTTGATGTTAACTTTTTGAAAGAAAACCGAATTTTGCCTGTTTATGAAGATGAGAGCTGTATTACAGTGGCTACAGATGATCCTTTTAATGAAGATGCTCTCAATGTACTGAGATCTACAGTAGACAAAGATATAAATGTGGTGGTTTCTTATGGGACAAAGATTGATGAAGCTTTGAAGCCTTTTGATTCCAACGTTACTTTGGATCAGCTGCAGTGGTGTATAAAAAAAGTTATTTCCTTTATGAGGAATACATCCTTTTATAGGATTGATTTTATTGGTTTGGATAACGGACTTTTTGTTAATATTTTTGGTTTCGGTATTATATATGATTTTACTAAGCTTAGCTCTAGGTGTTCTGTATCTCAGCTGCAAAAAGCGTTAAAACGTGAAGGGGTGAATTATTTTTACAGACTGAATGAAACAAAGCATGGTTTTATACTCCGCATATATCCTTTAACATCCGAGACAATTGTTTCCCCTGGTAGTGGGCCAATTATCTGCAGTGGTTACGGTTTGGTAAAAATGGGAGGCTTGGCTTTTTCAGATATGGATTATTCAGGTTCTGACCTTTTTTTTAAAAGTGCACAGCCTGTTAATGGCTACTATTTTTATTCGTTAGAATGTTTTTCAGGATATAGTAAATCTATTAATGTTGTAGATAATTTGAAAGATTTTTCTGATAGATACATTGTTAAAGGTTTTTTCCCTTCCAAGTGCAAATCTTGTGATGGTAAGGGATGTGAAAAATGTGGTTTTTCAGGTTATACATTTTCTAAATTTGAGGAAAATAGTAGCAGTGAAAAGGTTTTAAATAAACTTAATGAGGTTATTTATGGCCAAAATTGATGCTTTTTTCAAATACATGATGGAAAATGATGTAAGTGATCTACATTTAAGTTCAGGATGTAAGCCTATGGTAAGAAGGCATGGTGAACTTGAGGAAATTAAGTACCAGGAGCTGACTGATAATATATTACGGCAGCTTTTGTTTGAAATAGTAAATGATAATCAGAAGGAGAAGTTCTTAAAAACAAAAGATTTGGATTTTGCCTATGAAATCCCTGGCAAAGCCCGCTTTAGAGCAAATTACTTTTTGCAGAAAAGGGGCATATGTGCCGTTTTCAGACTGATACCTGAAAAAATTTTAACGGCAGAAGACTTGAGGCTTCCTGAACAGGTGCTTAAATTTGCAAAGTTATCCCGTGGTCTTGTGCTTGTTACAGGCCCAACAGGAAGCGGTAAATCAACGACTTTAGCTGCAATAATTGATTACATTAACAGGACAAAGAAGGAGCATATTCTGACTATTGAAGATCCTGTTGAGTTTGTGCATGAAAGACAGAACTGTCTTATCAACCACAGAGAGGTGGAAACACATACAGAATCTTTTTCTGCTGCTTTAAGGGCGGCACTGAGGGAGGATCCTGATGTTATACTCGTTGGTGAATTAAGGGATCTGGAAACAATTGAACTGGCCATTACTGCTGCGGAAACAGGGCATCTTGTTTTTGGGACTCTTCATACCAATTCAGCAGCGAAAACTGTGGATAGGATAATAGATGTTTTCCCGGCTGGGCAGCAGGCTCAGATTAGGGCAATGCTTTCGGAATCTTTAAAGGGCGTCATTGCTCAGCAGCTTCTTAAGAAAGCTGATGGAAAAGGCAGAGTTGCGGCACTTGAAATACTTTTTGTTAACAGTGCAATTGCCAATCTCATCAGAGAAGGCAAAACATTTCAGATACCTTCCATGATGCAAACAGGCAAGGGCGACGGCATGCAGCTTATGGATCAGGCGGTTATGGAGTTGCTGATGAAAAAGGAAATTGCTCCGGAAGAGGCTTACCTCAAGGCAAATGATAAAAAATCCTTTGAAAGGTTTTTGGAAAAATAGCTTAAATGGATGGATTGTCTTTACGAAAAATAAAAAACATTTTTTGCAACAGAATAATGTCTACCACAATAAACAGTATTTCCCTTTCAAAAAATACTTTCATTTTGCATTTATACGACTTTTCTTCATCCATCCGTTTCGACTTGAAAGCTGAGTTGAAAATGCCCGGTGTGTTTCGGATTGGTAAATATGAAAAACTTGGCGGAGTCGAATCGCTTGAGGTGATAAATGGCGGTAAAATTATTGACATTAGCCAGAGAAGTTATGACAGAATCCTGATTTTGCATATTGCCAAAAGAAAGCCCAGCGGCAAGCTTATTACACCCAAAATAATTTACGAACTTGTAGGAAATAACTCAAATATTTTTGTAATCGGGGACAATAATAGTATTATTTTCAGAATGAATAACGGAAACATTGATCCTGAACGATCGATTTCTGTTGGTGAACAGTACAATTTTTTTTGTCTTAATAAGCGTTACGATCTGGAAACAGTAAATACAAAAGAGCAATTTTCTTTTAATGATTTAATTGGATTTTCACCAAAAACTGCCGAATATGCAGAAAATCTTCTTAAACGTTATAACGATCCTGATATCGTTGTGAATCTGATTAAGGAAGAGCTGAAAAAGGATGAATTTTATATTGATGAGAAACTGAGGATATATCCTTTTAAATTAAAAGAAGGTATGAAACGCATATCTTTTGAAGAATTTCACAATATTAAGGAAAGTTCAGATACTGCAGATATTAAATTTTTAAAAAACAAGCTTCTAAAATATTATAACCATAAATTTGAGAGGGACCGGAAACTTGTAAAACAATTAAAACAGGATCTGGAAAAAGCGTTAGCTTTTGAAGAGTACAAAAAAGAAGCTGATCTTATAATGAATAATTTACACTTACTAAAAAAAAGTGCAGGGGTGGTAAATGTTTATAAATACACTGAATCTGGTGTTGAGACAGTAGAGTATGAGTTAAAAACTGGTGAATATCCTGAAAGTAAAGCGGAAAAATTGTATGCAAAAAGCAGAAAACTTAAGCGTGCCATTCCCAAAATTAAGAGTAGGATAAAGGATGTTGAAAACAGAATTCTCTGGAATGAGGAAAAACTGTTTTATCTTAATTCTGATTTGTTTCAGCCGGATGAGATTGATATATATAAGGAGTATAGCGAAATTTTCGGTGCTTATAGTGCAAAGAAACGACGATCAGAAAAGAAAAACAGAATTTACCACATTAAAATGCAAGATGCTGATATTTATATTGGTAAAAACAGCCGCGGTAATCATGAGCTAGTTTTTGATTTTGCTAATCCGGAAGATTTGTGGTTGCATGCAAAAGGAATTCCTTCGTCACATGCAATTATCAGAAAGAACGGTGATTTTAATCAAGGTGAAATTGAAACATCTGCCCGTTGTGTTGCTTATTTAAGTAAGGCTCGGTTTGATAATAAGGTTGAAGTGGATTATACGCTAAAAAAATATGTAAAAAAGCCGAAGAATACGCCTGAAGGTTTTGTCATTTACGATAAGTTTAAAACAATTTCTGTTGCTCCTTTTGAAAAAAATGATTTTTACAATCTCCTTTCCAGATGATTGCTTCTTCGTATTGCTAGTTTTTAAAATATAGTTAATCTTTTAATAAAAAGTGAGTATTATATATTGAACAAGTAAAAAATTGTGAATAATGGTATATAATATGTTTTTGTTTGCTAACAGTCTGTTATTTTATAAAATTTTACAAATATATTGAAATATGTTCAATATACTTGACAAAATAATTGATTTTTGTTAACTAAGTAAAATGAGTACCAAAACAAAATTTTATATTGGAGGTTGCCATGAAAAAGCTTTTCACAACACTTGCAATGTTATTGGTTGCAACGTTTTTTGTTTCAAGTTCGTATGCGGAAGATGTAATTAAAATAGGTGTTCAGGCCCCTATAACGGGTAAGTATGCTAATGAGGGGCAGGGGATTGATAATGCAGTTCGTCTGCTGGCTAAGCAATACAACGAAGCAGGTGGTGTACTCGGAAAGAAAATTGAAGTTTACACATGTGATGATGAAGGAACTGCTCAAAAATCAGCCATATGCGCTAGAGAACTTGTCAATAAAGGCGTAATTGCTGTAATTGGATCATACACATCCACATGTGCTGCTGCAGCTCAGCCTATTTACTACAGAGCCGGTGTCCTCCAAACTACTGATGGCACAAGCAGTTCTCTTACAGAAAATGGCTACTGGACATTTTTCAGAAATTCTTCTCCCAACTGGGCTGAGGGTGATTTTACAGCAAAATT
>JASMTO010000252.1:0-19617 GCA_041694215.1 bacterium | reverse complement strand
GTAAAATACCAGATGTTGGAGATGAATTTGAGTTGGACGGTTATACATTGACGGTTATTGAAAAAGAAAGCAGGAAACTTAAAAAAATAAAGGTAGTAAGAAACAGATCAAAAAGTTCGGAAGAATCTGAGAATGAATAAGTTTGGTATTGTTGCAATTATAGGCAGGCCTAATGTTGGTAAATCCACACTTCTTAACAGTATACTGGGTGAAAAAATCACTATTATTTCGGCAAAACCTAATACAACAAGAACCATTATTAAAGGGATAAAAACCACAGCAGATTATCAGGCGGTGTTTATAGATACCCCTGGTATTCACAATGCAAAAGACAAAATAAATAAACTTATGGTGAACCAAGCTGTATCTACACTTGAGATGGTGGATGTTATATATTTTATGGTTGAGCCGGGTGAGATATTTGCAAAAGAGTTTAAATATATTATGGAACTGCTGGATAAAGTGCATATTCCTAAATTTCTGATAGTTAATAAAATAGATTTGTACAAAAGAGAAGATGTCTACAGGGTTGCTGATACTTCTTTTAAGAAAGGCGAGTTCAAGCATGTCCTTCCTGTTTCCGCACTTAAAGGGGTGAATGTTGATAAACTACTGGATTTGACTGTTGAAGAATTCAAAGGGATAGGCAAATTTTATGAAGATGATGAAATAACTGTTGTCCCGGAGAAGTTTCTGATTGCAGAGTTTATCAGAGAACAGATATTTATTCAGATGAAGGATGAATTGCCGTATGATACGTTGGTGGAATGTGAAGAGGTGCGAGAAACCGATGGTAAGTTGTTTGCTTCGGCTAGTATTATTGTTAAAAGAAAGTCCCAAAAGGGGATTGTGATAGGTAAAAATGGAGAGAATATAAAAAGAATAGGCACAGATGCTCGCAAAAATCTTAAAAATTTTTTTGGTATACCAATACATTTGGATTTGTGGGTGAAAGTTAGGGAAAATTGGCAGGAAAGTGATGACTATTTAAGTATTCAGGGGTTGTAGTTTTTAATGAAACGGGTAAAGACTCCTGCTATTATTTACAAACTTATGATGTATTCGGACAAATCAGCAATTGTCACAGCTTTTACTCTTTCACACGGTAAAATAAAATTATTTGTCAACAAAGCGTATTCCAAAAAAGGGGGAATATCAAAGATGCTGCCAGGAGAATTGGATTTTCTAAAAAAATCCAATTCAGATTTAAATAAATTTTATGCTTTTTATCAAAATATTGGTATGTCACACTTTTTGGAATCACCTGCTGTTTATTTCCGTATGAATCTGATATTTGAGATTTTTGATATGTTTTACGGACTGGATGTTCCTGATGAGCGTTTATGGCGTTTGATTATGAATGTTACACCCAATAATATTAAGAAGTCTTCAATTTATATTAGTAATTATATTTTGAGCGAATCTGGGTTCAGAGATAGCTTTATTTTTTGTCCATTATGTGCTAAACATATGAATGAAGGGTTTTTGGAAAGTGGTAGGATTTTTTGCAGGAACTGCTCAAATGGAGATGGTTTTTATGTTGATGAAAAACTGATGGAGATCTTTTATGCATTTGAGGATAATGGGTTATACAAGAAGCTTGTTATAAATAGTGGCGTGGAAATGAAATATTGGGATTTTATCCAGAAATATTTTTATGAAATTACCGGGAAAAATCTTAAAACCCTTGATACTATGAAAATTTTTGAATGAGAGGTAAATTTTGCAAATAAAAAAACATACATTACAAACACCGTATCCTGTTGGACCTGTCCATTTTTATACATATGAAACGGATAAACATACTTTAATTTTTGATACGGGACCCAGAACGGAAGAAGCATCGGAATATCTTTCAAAAACATTTGTTAATAGTAAGCAAAAATATCTGTTTATTACACATTGCCATGTTGATCATTACGGGATGCTGGATTTTTTTGAAAAACGTGATGACACAGAGATTTTTATATCCAAATATGACCTGTTTAAATTCGACAAAGTTGATGAACGACTGGAAAATTTAAAAAGGCTTCTTGCCAGAGAAGGTTTTCCAGAAGATATTATATCAGCCGTTGAAGGAAGTCTTAGCCATTTTACATATTTTGTTCCTTTCCCCAAACGTTATCATATTTTGGAGGAGAATGAAAAGGAAGTAGCAGAACTTGGGGTTGCATTTGAACGATGCCCTGGCCATTCACAAAGTGATATTTTATACAAAATTGACGGCAATGCTGTGAGTGGTGACATAATTTTAAGAAATATTTTCCAAACCCCTTTGCTTGATATGGATTTTAATGATGTTACCAGAAGATTCAGAAATTACGATGCATTTATAAATACTGCCCTAAAGCTAAAAACGTTAAGAAATTACAACTTTTTACCCGGTCACAGAGACTATATTGATTCAGTGGATGAGCGATTGAGATTTTACGTAAACAAGGTAAAAGATCGTGCAACTTTTTTACAGGGCATATGCACTGGTTGCTCGGTATTTGATATTGTTAAAAACATTGTTGATGATCCTATAAAAAACCCTTTTACAACATATATCAAAGCATCAGAAACATTCTTTATTAAAGATTATTTAGAATCACCAGATAAATTAGACAGTATTATATGATTTTTTTAATCGAATAATTTCTTGCTTTTTAGCAACGTTCTGAAATTAACATTATGAAATGTGGTTGACGGATAAGAACAAAGTGCTAAGTGTTAAATTTCAGGTAGTAAGGTTGGTTAAAGATAAGTGGAGCGTATATGACGGGATAAACGATAAGGTCAGTCGGGATTTAAAGCTCTTTTTGGTGTGGCTTCTGCAGTAAAATGTGGTGAATTCTCTGAACATTTGTTGGGAAAATATCAGGGGGCCAAATAATGAACTTATTATTAATTAGTATAGCAGGTGTTGCAGGTGCTTTTTTAGCCTTAAAATTCTCTATACCCGGTGGTGTATTGGTTGGAGCTATGATTGGCAGTGGCATTTTTAGTATATTAAGTACAACAAAAATTGTTATCCCTGAACCGGTGAATTTTACCATACAGGTGGCTTTGGGGATAATGATAGGGACATCTATGGATAAAGATTTTCTTGGCGTTGCTTCTAAGGTAGTACCGATTGCTATTATAGGCTCTTTGATATTTATTGCAGTGGGTGTGCTCATTGCGTTACTTGTTTACAAATTTGGTCTTCTTGACTTTACCACTGCCCTCTTAGGATTTACCCCCGGGGCAATGTCTTCTGTTATAGGTCTTGCGATATCTCTTAAGGCAAAGCTTGCTTTGGTTGCCACTATACAAGTTATACGGGTGATTATGCTTGTTATACTTATCCCACTTATTGTAAAGATAATTTTATAAAGGGATGTATGCTTTATATATATTACCTTTGATTTCAACCTCAGTTAGTACTATTGTTCCTGAGCCGCAGGCGATCTCTGCTCCGTTTTCATCATTTTTAATTATTTCACCCGGCTTTCCGAAATACCCCTGCCATTTTTCCGTTTTGGCTCTGAAAACTTTAATTTTTGTACCATTAGAATAGAAATAAGCTCCGAAAAACGGCCTGCTGAATGCCCTGATATGATTGTAAATACTATATGCATCCCGCCCGAAATCTATTAAAGCGTTTTTTGAGCGTTTTCTGATGATATAAAAGGCTTCTTCTTCGTTTTGGGGGAATGTTTTGTAATGTTTCACCCCGTTTTTTTCAATATCTATGATAAACCCGGCAGATATATCAATAATATTTTCAATAAAATCTTCTGGATAATCGTCATATTCGATTCTAAGCGTCTTCTGATATATGATTTCCCCGGCATCAACTTTTTCAGAAGGTTTGTAGAAGGTGATGCCACTTTGATAGACCCCTTTTTCAAACTGTTCACTGATGCATCCATAACCTCTGTATTTCGGCAGAAGGGAAGGCTGCATCTGAATCACATCAAATTCCGGTCTGCTTTTTTTAAAAAAATCTTTGGTCCAGTCGATACATATGGCAATATCGCAGTCCAGTTTATCCAGGATATTTTTATTGTATTCATAAGTATTATTTTGCAGATATATTATTCTGAATTTATCCTCAAAAAAAGAGAAATCCTTTGACTGATTTGTGCGTCTGAAAGCGGTATCGTATGTAACTATCTGCGGATAAAAATTAACAGAGTGGAGCTTTTCGAGGAGTTTGAATCCAATAATATTGGCTGTGAAAACTGCTGTTTTTACCAACTTCCATCACCTATCATTTATAACCATTTTTATTTATTTAAGTTTTGAAATTTATATTAAATTATTATATCATTAATCCATGAATGGTGAAAGCGTAAAATTTACCGTATTGGGTTCAGGTAGTGCTGTCCCTTTTGAAGGGAGAGCTTCCTCCTCATACCTTATTGAAACGGGGCGTACCAATATTTTGCTGGATTGTGGTTTTCAGTGCGTAGACCGTCTTTACGACATAGGCAAATCACTTGATAGCATAGACTATATGTTCCTTAGTCACAAACATCCTGATCATTTTATTGGTATAATACATTTGTTTTTTGCTTTGAGATCACCTTACTATGATAAAAAGACGCCCCTTTATATTTTTGGTTTTAAAGGTGTTGAAAGCTATATTGAGCAGTTCAGAGGTGTTTTGGGTAAATGGATTGATCCGGGTGCCCCTGTAAATTTTTTATCTAATGAAGATGCTACGCCTTCTTGGCAAAACGTGGACGATTTATTTGAATACAAAACGTTTCCTACGATGCATACAGATGAATCCGTTGGTGTTAGTGTTGTTGTTAATAACAGAAAAATAGTATACACTTCTGACACTGAATTTTTTGAAGGTTTGGTGGAAGAATTCTCTGATGCGGATCTTGTAGTCGTGGATTGCGCATCCGGAAAAGATTTTGAAGTGAAGGGGCATATGGATTTTACTCAGGGGCTTTTTTCGGCGGAACAAGCGGGTGTAAAAACGCTGCTGTTTACTCACTTTTATCCTGATAGTATCAATTTTGATTTGAGTATGTTTGACACGCATGTTAAATTTTACAAAGCTAGGGATTGTATGAGCATATTTTTATAAAATGTGAAAAGGAGTTTATATGGCTACATTTAATGTTGTACTGGGCGGTGCAGCCGGACAAGGTATTAACACTACTGAAGAAATACTTACAAAAGTCCTAAAACAATCAGGTTTTAATATTTTTTCGACAAAAGAGTACATGTCCAGGGTCCGTGGTGGTATAAACACCACCACCATAAGAATATCGTCTGAGCCTGTAAAATCATACGCAGAAACGATAGATGTTCTTGTCCCTTTTACAAGTGGGGTAGTAAATTGGTGTAGGGATAGGATGTCGGAAAATACTATAATCTTAGGTGAAGAACGACTCAGAGAAGAAACAGATGGTAATATTTCATTTATCCCTGTTGATGCTGAAGAAATGGCAAAAAATCTTGGAAATAAACTTTTTATTAATACCATTTTAAGTGGTTTGCTTTGTGGTTTATTTAACGCTGATAAAAATGTATTAAACAATGTGGTGCGGGAAAATTTTGAGGGGAAAGGGGAAAGTATTGCGCAAAAAAATGCTGATGCTGCACTTGAAGGTTATAAAAAAGGAGAAATGATCTGTAAGGAATATAATTTAATGTTTGATGTAAGACAGGACCCTTCGGTGGATAAAAAGGTTGTCATGAACGGTGCTGAAGCTGTTTGCCTGGGTGCATTGAATGGAGGGTGTAACTTTGTAAGTTTTTACCCCATGTCCCCGGCAACAACTGTAGCTGTAGAGCTTGTAAACCTGGCGGAGGACATGGGGATAATTGTGGAGCAGTTCGAAGATGAGATAGCTGCGGTGAATGCATCTATAGGGGCATGGTTTGGCGGTGGACGGGGATTTGTTACCACTTCCGGTGGTGGTTTTGCCCTGATGTGCGAAGGAATAAGTCTGGCAGGAATGGCGGAAATGCCCCTTGTTATCCATCTTGCCCAGCGCCCCGGTCCTGCAACCGGTTTGCCTACACGCACTGCCCAAGGGGATTTAAATCTGGCACTTTATGCGGGGCATGGTGAGTTCCCGCGGATTTTGTTTGTTCCTTCAGATATTTCAGAGGCATACGATCTTACCACAAAATCTTTTGATTTGGCTGATAAATATCAAATCCCTGTGATTATTTTAACGGATGAATATCTTGTGGATACATATTATAATGTTGAAAGCCCTAATGTTTCTAAAAAAATAGATCGCCATATAGTAAAAATGGATAAAGCGTACAAGCGTTATGCACTTACTGAAAATGGCATATCACCCAGAGGGGTGCCGGGGTATGGAGAAGGGGTATTGATATCTAATGGAAATGAACATGATGAATATGGTGATACGACGGAAGATGCCGATTTAACGACTGTAATGCAGGACAAAAGAATGAATAAGTTACATCTTTTAAAGAAAGAGGTTCTTGCTCCAAGATTTTTTGGAAATGAACATTACGATGTGCTGCTGATTTCCTGGGGATCCACCTTTGATACTGTTAAGAGTATTGTTAAAAAATATCAACATTTGGCTATGCTACATTTTAGTCAGGTTTATCCTTTGGCTGATATTAGCTCTTATCTTAAGCGAGCGGATAATGTGATTGCTATTGAGCAGAACAATACTGGGCAGTTTGCTGATCTTATACAAAGAGAATTGTGCTTCAACATTGACAAACGGATTTTAAAATATGACGGCAGGCAGATCTCCGAAGAATTTTTGGAAAAAGAACTGTCTGAGAAGGGGGTACTATAATGGCCAACCAAACAAAATTATTTAATCCTGATAGGCCAAAATCCCAGGATATATCCTGGTGTCCGGGTTGTGGCAATTATGGCATAAGAAATGAGCTGATGGATGTTTTGGAAGAGATGCAGTATAAACCAAATGAAGTAGCTATTATAAGCGGAATAGGGCAGGCCGGGAAAATGCCTCACTATTTGAATGCAAATGGTTTTCATACACTTCATGGTCGATCCCTTCCTATAGCAACTGCTGTAAAAGCTGTAAATCCTGCATTGGAGGTAATTGCAGTTGGAGGGGATGGAGATATGTTCGCAGAAGGGGGGAATCATCTTCTGCATACGATTAAAAGAAACCCCAATATTACCGTAATTGTCCACAACAATCAGGTTTACGGGCTTACCAAAGGGCAGGGCTCCCCAACTTCCATGACCGGAATGAAAACAACCACACAGCCATGGGGGGTTTACGATGAGCCTTTAAACAGTATCGCTTTGGTTATTTCCCAGGGGTGCTCCTTTGTTGCCCGAACATTTGTGGGGTACAAAGATGAGACTAAAGAAATTATAAAAAATGCTCTTTTACATAAAGGGTTTTCTTATGTTGAGATTTTTCAGCCGTGTGTTACTTTCAATAAGATAAATACATATAAGTGGTACAAAGATAATACCTATTTCCTTCATGATCATGATGTAACAAATAAAAATGATGCTATTTTAAAAGCTTTTGAAAACGATCCCTTCCCCCTTGGAATATTTTATATTAACAAAGATAAGCCGTGCTTTGATGATCATTTGCCACCATATAAAGAGAGTAATGAGCCGATGTACAAAAGGGAGCCTGACTTTGATAAGATCAGGGAGAAAATAGCGTCGAAGAGGGGATAGGAAACAAATAAATATGTGAGTGTGTTTCTGCTAATTAGGTATAAAGTATGGAAAATATTTTTATTGCACGTCAACCTATTTTAAACAAAGATCAGGCATTGTTTGGTTACGAACTTTTATTCCGTGATAGTTTGGATAATTATGCCAATATTAATGACGATGTATATGCAATAAGTAAAACGCTGATAAACCTTTTTGATAACTTTGGTGTTGATAGTATTTTGGGAAATTTTAAAGGATTCATTAATGTTTCTGAAGATTTTATCATGCAAGACGTTGTAAGTATAATTCCCAAAGATAGGTTTATCTTTGAGATTTTGGAAACCACCAATGTTTCTGAGGAGCTAACAGATCGTATAAAGGATCTAAAAAGCAATGGTTATCTTTTTGCTCTGGATGATTTTATTTTTACAAGAGATTATGTGAAAATGTTCGCACCCCTTTTTGGATATGTGGATTTTATAAAAGTTGATATCAGGCAAATATCACCGGAAGGTGAGATGGTGGATAAGATTAAATTAGCCAAAGGGATGGAAAAAATTAAAAAAATCCCTGCAAATTTTTTAGCGGAGAAAGTAGAAACTAGAGAGGAATACTTGTTTTGCAAGGATTTGGGGTTTGATTATTTTCAAGGTTATTATTTTGCAAAACCTGCAATCATGACTTCCAAAAGTATTGATCCATCGCGTATGGTTACAGTCAAACTTATAAATATGATAAATAAAGGTGAAAGTGTTTCTAAAATAGTTGATGTGTTTAGTGTCAATCCTGAACTGAGTTATAGCTTACTCAGATTTATAAATTCGGCAGCATTTTTTTTCCGTTCAGACATCAGGTCAATATCCCATGCAATTAATCTCTTAGGGTTGAGTAATCTTCAAAATTGGCTTATTTTATTAAGTTATGCCGGTAATGAAAAGCATGCTCTTGCATCTCCGCTATTTCATACTGCTGCCACTAGAGCAAAATTGATGGAATTAATGACAGATAAAAAATACAACTCAAAAGATAAAAGGGAATCTGCATTCCTGGTGGGGTTGCTCTCTTTCATCGATGTACTTTACAAGCGTCCTATAGACGAATTATTACAAAAATTGAGTATAGAAAAGAAGATTCATGATGCTCTCATGTACTATGAAGGGTTTTACGGACAACTACTTGATATTTGCATTTTAGAGAGTGAAGAACATTTTGGTGAAATGACAAAGAAACTGGGGAATTTGGGTTTTTCTGTGGATGAGTTTAATGAAGCTAAACTAAAAAGTATAAGCTGGCTTAATAATCTTATCCGCAGCCTATAATATGTTTTGTTTTATAAGCTGAAAGATTGCGAATTGTTTTGCTATCCTGCAGCTTCTTCCTCCTCTTTCCATGGCAAAATTTTCTGCATCCTGCCTCCATTCTTTGTAAACTTGGATTGCGTATTTTTTCATGTAATGTTCCACCACTGCAAGATAAATTTCCTTTGTTATTGGGTAAAATCCTATAACGAGTCCGAACCGGGAATATAGCGATATTTGTTCGTTCATTTCATCTCTGGAGTACAAATCCATAGTATCTTTTGCCGAATCTCTTATTATATGCCTCTTGTTACTGGAGAGGGCATACATGCAATTGGAAGGGGTATTTTCAATGCCCCCTTCCATAATTGACTTGAATTGTCTGTAGCTATCATCATCTTTATCAAAAGAAACGTCATCAAAATATAGAATAAATTTCAGATGGTTTTCCTTTCTTATTATCTGGTAGAGCAAATGCACATCAGATAAATGCGCACTGCCGAACTCCACAATTCTCAACCCATCTGAAAAATATTTCCCCAGAAAAAGTTTCATCAACGATGATTTGCCACTCCCTTTTTCACCCCATAAGAGCATGTTTAAATGGGGCATACCTTTAATAAGCAGCTTTATGTTGGCATCGATAATTTTTTTTTGCTCATCCAGAAAGAGCAAATCATCTTCAGCTATCCATTCAATATCTTCTATGGGATGCAGATGTGATTGATACCACCTAATAGCGGGTGTTTTGCTTAGGTCAAGTGACATGTTACACCATTTCCGCATATGTTTTTGCAAAGTACGTAAGTATCAAATCAGCACCAGCTCGTTTCATTGATATCAGTGTTTCCGTTATAATTTTTTCTTTTTCAAAATAACCTTTTTCAATGGCATTCATGATCATGGAATATTCCCCGCTGACATTATAGGCTGCTAATGGTAAGTTGAAGTTTTCCCTCATGTCCCTGATAATATCCAAATAGGCAAGGGCGGGCTTAACCATAATGATGTCTGCACCTTCTGCTATATCCAGCTCCGTTTCCCTCATTGCTTCCAATCTGTTTGGAGGGTCCATCTGGTAAGTTTTTCTATCACCAAATTGAGGAGTACTTTCCGCAGCATCTCTAAAAGGTCCGTAATATGCAGAAGCATATTTGGATGAATAGCTCATTATTGGTATATTTGTAAAGTTATTAGTATCCAATGTTTCACGGATGGCAGCAATCCTGCCATCCATCATGTCACTGGGGGCGATCATATCAGCTCCTGCTTTTGCATGGGTGAGTGCTTCCATACACAGGTATTTCAATGTTTCATCGTTATCCACATCGTTATTTTTAATAATACCGCAATGGCCATGATCCGTGTATTCACACATACAGACATCAGTTATAACCATAAGTTTGGAAGTATTTTCTTTTATTGCTTTTATGGCATTCTGGATTACACCGTTTTCATTGTACGCTTCTGAACCCTTCTCATCTTTATGCTCCGGTATACCAAAAAGAATAATAGCCGGTATTCCCAGCTTCTCCAGTTGAATACATTCTTTTACGGTATTTTCGATACACATTTGGAATATCCCTGGCATGGAAGGTATTTCCTTTTTTACGTTATGTTTTTCAGTGACAAACATGGGGTAAATTAAATCGTCCAAACTTAGCGTCGTTTCCCTAATCATTCGTCTTATCGTTTCATTCTGCCTCAATCTCCTTGGTCTTCTTATTAAAGAATGCATCTTTGCCTCCAAATATTTAAGATTTGTTAATTTCATTTATTAGTGATACAATACTCTCAACAGTATACTTTGCCGGGTATTTAGAGTTTATCCCGAATGATTTCAGGTATTCGTATGTTGTTTTCCCGATAGAGATTATGTATTTTATTTTCATATCAGAATTAAGGTTTCTGAGAAAGGCTTCAGCAGCTGAAGGGGAAGCAAATGTGACGCAGTCGATCTTATTATCAATAAGAAAATTGTCCACAAAACCATCATCGTAGTCAACAGGTATTGTTTCATATACTGCAGGTGATTCCACAACTGCATTTCTTGATATAAGAAATGTTTTAAACGTTTCCGTGCTTTTTTTAGGCCCAGGGATTAAAAACTTCATCCCATGTATTTCCTTATCCCGAAAATATTCTATAAGCCCTTCACCACTGAATGTCCTTGGGGTGATATCAGCTTTTAGCCCATATTTGTTTGCGAACTTAGCTGTTTTTTCACCAACAGCTATTAGCTGTCCATAGTTAATATTTTTCATGTCTTTTAAAAAGTATTTTACAGAATTTGCACTTGAGAAAACAAGGTAATCGAAGGCTTTATTTTTTATTTTATAGTCCAATCCCACCGTTTTGATCATGGGAAGTAAAAAAGGAAAATATCCGTTTGCAGATAGCAGGTTTATAAATTCTACTGATTGTTCCGGCTGTCTTGTGATTAAAACATTGTGTATTTTATTATTCTTCATGGTAAATGTTATCTAATATTGTTTTTCCACCTGCATCAAGTATATCTTTTGCCAGTTTTTTACCTGTTGCTTCGGTCTCTTCTATGGGAGATTCCATTTTTCTGTAAATATATTCTTTTGCATCCAAGGACGCCACCATTCCCATAAGTTTTAACGTGCCTGATTGTATTGTTGCAAACCCGGCAATGGGCACCTGGCATCCTCCTTCCAATGTTTTTAGAAAAGCCCTCTCTGCCTTAGTTCGTATGTATGTTTCTTCATCGTAAAAAAAATCAAGTATTTTTTTGATTTCATTGTCTTCCTGTCTGACTTCAATACCTAATGTTCCCTGGCATACAGCGGGTATCATAATATCTTCTGTTAACGTCTGTTTGAGATGTTGAAAAAAACCCATTCTTACCAAACCGGCCTTTGCAAGAACTATTGCATCATACATACCATCTTCAAGCTTTTTAATGCGTGTATTGATGTTGCCTCTGAGATTTTCGATTTTAAGATCAGGTCTCCGTCTGCGTATTTGCACCATTCTTCGCAAGCTGCTTGTACCTACAACTGCTCCTTCGGGAAGTTCGTCAATACTGTTGAATTTAAGGGAAAGAAAGGCATCATACGGCGTTTCTCTCTTTGGTGTCACGTAAAGCTCCATCCCTTCAGGCATTACACTAGGGACATCCTTCATGCTGTGCACAGCAATATCAGCTTCCCCTTCAAATAATGCATTCTCCACTTCTTTGACAAAAAGCCCTTTTCCTCCAATTTTTGATAAAGGGGCGTCTAATATTTTATCTCCTCTGGTTTTGATTTTTTTCAGGTCAATTGTGATATCCGGATACCGTTTTTGAATTTCTTTTTTTATAAAATCTGCCTGCCAAACTGCCAGTTGGCTGCTCCTTGTTGCAATAGTTATTTTCTTCATTATTTCTCCTCTAAGTTGAATAGTATTTCAACAGCTTCTGTTAACGTGTATTTATTTTTGCTTGTTCCTTTATTTTTTAGATTTGTAAGTGGTGTATGGAGAAGTTTGTTCATATAAGCAGTGAGTAATCTGTTCAACAGTTGCTTTGTTTTTTCGTCCTGAACTTTAGCCTTATTTATAAATCGCTCCAGCTCAAATTCTTTTATATCTTCAAATTTTACTCTTAGCTCCTTTATTACAGGTATTATTTTTAATGATTCAAGCCATTTGTTAAATTCTAAAGTAGCATTTTCCACTATCTCCATTGCTTTGACAGCTTCTTTTTCTCTGGCTTTCTTGTTTGCTTCCACCACAGATTTTAAATCATCAATATCATAAACATAGGTGTTTTCTATGTTATTAATTGCAGGTTCTATATCCCTTGGAACAGCTATATCTATGAAAAACATTGGCTCATATTTTCTTAACGGCATTATTTTCTTCACTTCACTGTGTCTTAGAATATAATCGGAAGCCCCGGTTGAGCTTATTACAATATCCACCTTTTCTAAATAATCGGTAAACTTTTCAAAACGCACAGCTTTCCCATCCACCTCTTCGGCTAGTTCCTCCGCCCGCTGAAATGTTCTGTTGGTTACCAATATGCTATTAATATTTGCGCCTTTGAGATGTTTTGCAGCAAGTTCGCACATTTCCCCTGCTCCAATAATAAGAGCGTTTTTGTCTTTGAGATCACCAAAAATTTTCTTAGCCATTTCCACAGCAGCATAACTAACGGAAATGGGATTTTCGGAGATCCCTGTATGTGTCCTGATTTTTTTGGATGTTTTTATGGTGAATTCTTCTAGCTTTTTTAATAACTTGTCTACTTTTCCATGTATTTTAGCTAACTGGAAGCTTTCTTTTATCTGCCCAAAAATCTGAGGCTCACCTAAGACAAGAGAATCCAGGCCGGATGCAACCCTGAAAATATGTTTTACTGCATCATCTCCACAGTAAATATATGAATGTTTCCTGAGTATTTCATAATCAACATTGTTTTCTTCTGAAATTAAGCGGAGGATATTTTCCACATTACACATAAAGTCATCGGTTACAATATAATATTCCACTCTGTTGCATGTGGAAAGGATCATTGATTCGTAAATTCGTTCATTCTGCAAAATCTGTGAATAATAAAAGGGGAGCTTTTCCTCGGAAACGGCAAGTCTTTCTCTTAAATCCACAGGTGCAGTATTATGGTTTAACCCTAAAACAGCTAACTGCATTGTTTATCCCCTTAAAAATAAAGCTACACCGAAATACATTACCACAACGCTTATGAAGCCCACAACACTCCATAAAGCAGATCCTCTCGGTGCTAAACCTTTTGTGTATCTGATAAGTGTTATTATCCCAAAAATTATCCATGTAATAAAGGCAAATACTAACTTTGCAGAAAGTATTAATCTCCCATCCCATTCATACAGCCCCCATATAATGCCGGCAATTAATCCTATGGTAAAGAAAGCAAACCCCATGTTAAGAGAATTTTTGTTCAAATTGTTGATTATGTTTAATGGAGGGAATTTGGAATAAATCAGTCCGAAATTTTTATTCTTTAGATGATATTCCTGAATAAAATACATGACTCCTGAGATTGCTGCAAATAAAAAAAAGGCTGAACCCAGTATTGTGAAAGGTAAATGTATGTATAGCCAGAAACCTGTGGCAAAATCTCTGCTTGCAGAGGTATCTTTAAGGGTAAAAGTGAATAACCCCAAGATGATAACCACTGGCATTATTAAAAGCAAAAGGGAATGCCTTTTATATTTGAGAAATAAAAATATATAAACGGCTATTAGTGATGCAGTTAGTAATATAAAAACATTGTTCAGTGTTTGGGAGGGGAATGAACTGTTTGCAACCCATTTAATTATAATGTCAGCTACATTTAACAAAAACCCTAATAAAGCAAATCCATTGGCAACACTACCTAGTTTTTTGTATTCAAGGAAAAAATATAAGACAACATGCAGCAGTGAAAGCATGTACAATAAAACAACTATATCGTATATCATCTCATCCTCCGATGATTTGATGTAAATTGAAGGTTACCTATTAAACGTTTAATAAATATCGTTGCATATTCAATAGATTTTATAGTACAGCTTAGTATACTATGTAAAGGATTAAAAGTAAAAAGTAGCCTTGTTGAATGTGGTTTAATGACTGTTAGGGAGTATAAGTGAAAAATAAAAAAATAGATTACAAAGAGCTTTATACACTTCTTATACAAAGCTGGACTATCAGCTGGCCTATGATTTTAATTATGGTTTTTCAGTTTTTTATCAGCCTTACAGATGTATTTATTGCCGGCAGAGTTGGTCCGGATGTTCAGGCAAGTGTGGGTTTGGTTTCCCAGGTATATTTTATTTTTGTGGTGATAGCCACAGCTTCCAATGTTGGCACCGTTTCTTTAATTTCAAGACTATACGGTTCTGATGACAAGGAAAATTACAGAAATGCGGTATATTCTATTTTACTTACAATCTTTATCGCAGGGATCTTTTTGACCGTATTGGGCGTGAGCTTGTCTCCTTTTATCATTGAAATACTCAATGTGCCCTATAGTATAAAAACAATAAGCATTCCTCTTACCAAGATATATGCTTCGGCTGTGGTGTTTCAGTATATACTTCTTTGTACGAACGCTATTCTCAGAGCTAGTAGAATGGTTAAACATACGATGTTTACAATGTTTGTTGTCTGTGTAACTAATATTTTATTAAATTTTTATTTTGTCTTTTATACGCCATTGCATTATAATGGCATAGCAGCATCCACAGCTGTGAGTATTTTTATTGGTGCTGTAATTAACTTTGCTTTTGTAAAAAGTATTATAAGGGGAGGGGTAAAATATGTATTTTATTATGTTAAACGTATTCTGATTATAGGCTGGCCGTCTGCTCTTGTTCAGATAGGCTGGCAGTTGGGGGCTACGGTTTTATTTGTAATTATAGGTAGTTTGCCGGAAAAAAATGTTGAAATTATGGCGGCGCTTACAAATGGAATGCGGATTGAGTCCGCTATATTTTTGCCAGCGTTTGCTTTTAACATGGCAAATGCAGTTATCGTTGGTAATCTTTTGGGTGAGGGTAATAGGGAAAAAGCTTTTAAAAGTGGTTTAGTTACCGCATTTATGGGGGTTGTTTGCATTACTGTGATGACAATTCTCGTTGTTATTTTTGCCAGGGATGTTTCCCAAATTTTGTCTAAAGATATAACTGTTATTAATGAGAGCGTTTTATATATATACATCAGTATGATCAGTGAGCCTTTTATGGCTTTTAGCGTTATTTTAAGTGGTGGATTAAACGGAGCTGGTGATACAAGAAGTGTGATGGTTAGAGTTATAATGGGTATGTGGCTTGTCAGATTGCCGTTGGCCTATTTGTTGGGGATAGTTCTTGGTTTTGGTGCTGCGGGAATCTGGTGGAGTATGAATGCTTCTATTATTTTCCAGATGACACTTATTGCAAGAAGATACTTTAAAAAGGAGTGGTTAAATTATGATGTGTGAAAAATTGGATTTGAAACATATGAATTTACTTTACGAACGATTGAAAAATGTTAATACACCTATCGCTGAATACAGTTTTGCAAATTTATATCTTTTTCGCAGGATTCATGATTACGAGGTAGTAGAGGACATGGATTTGTTTATCAGAGGAAGAAGTGTAGATGGTTTTACATTTATTATGCCAACAAGAAATCTCAGTGACATTGATATGGATTATTTGAAAGATTTGGCTAAAAATGTCGATTTTGTTTTCCCTGTTGATAAAGAATGGCTGTCATATTTTGGAGAACACGCTGATTATTACAATTTTGAAGGGGATACAGATTATATCTATACTGTTGAAAAAATCAGTACGTATAAAGGGAGAAAGCTTCACAAAAAACGGAACCTTTTAAAACAATTTTTGCAGGCATATTCCTTTGAGTGCCACCCCTTGATGGAAGATAATGTGGATGATGCTATTTATATTTTAAATCAATGGCAAAATGATATGGATTTGCCTCCTGAAGAAACGGATTTTTATTCATGTATGGAGGCTCTAAAATTGCATGAGAAACTAATCCTATGTGGTTTGATTTACTATGTTGACGGGAAACCGGGGGGTTTTATAATGGGAGAGGAGCTTAATAGTGAGACATTTGTTATACATTTTGCAAAAGGGATAAAGGATTTTAAGGGTATATATCAGTTTATTTACAACGATTTTGCCAAACGTCTGCCTAAAAAATATAACTACCTTAATTTTGAGCAGGATCTCGGCAAAACGGCCTTGCGCATTGCAAAATCATCCTATGTCCCGGATGTTTTGTATAAGAAATTCAGAGTCAGATCCTGGTGATTACGTTTTCCTACAGCATATGAATGATATCGGAAGATGCCGTGGGGTACGTGTATACACTGTTTTTCATTTGGGTTGCCGTTAAGCCATTCTTGATCCCAAAGGTAAAAAGGTTTATGACTTCTTCGCAGGCGTTGCCAAGCAGATGTGCTCCCAGAATTTTATCTGTGTTAATATCTTTTATTATTTTAAATGCCGAATATTGCTCCCCTATTCTGTAAGAAGTAAACCAGTTGGCGGTTTCCTGGAATCTTGATTCATAGTTATAACCAGCTTTTTTGGCATCGTCTTCACTCATTCCCACAGAAGCCATTGTGGGAATAGTAAAAACAGCAGAAGGTATATTTTCATAAGATGGTTGTTGATGATTGCCGCTAATGATATTGGCTGCAGCTATTCTGCCTTCCATTGCAGCCACTGTGGCCAGATATGCACCATCTGTTGAAGATACATCACCGGCAGCATAAATGTGATTATTGGTTATATTTTGCAAATATTCATTGACCTTTATTCCTGATTTGTCAAATGCTATATTCCCCTTTTCCAGTTGCATATTGTAAACATTTGCTACCCTGCCAGCACCATGCATTATCATATCTGCTTCGATTTCTTTATTCGAGGGGGTAAGCCTTGCAGTAAAGACTGATCCTATTTTTTCTATACGCGAAACCCTGTTGTTAAGTATTATTTTTATCCCGGATGATTCTGTGGCTTTACTTATTAAATTTACCAAATCGTTGTCAAAAGCCTCCAGTATTCTGCTGCCGGAATGGATTATAATGCTTTCTGCACCAGCTCTTGCTGCCGCCTGGGCAAACTCCAGTGAAATAAATCCACCTCCCACAAAAATTATTCTGGCAGGCAAGTCCTTTAGTGCTAGAAATTCATCACTGCTACTCATCAATTCAGCCCCTTCAAAGGATAGTTTTGCAGGTATGGAGCCGGTGGCAATAAGGATATTTTTTGCTCTGATAATGGTATCATTAATTTTTACAGTATTGCGATCCATAAATGTCGCATTTCCATTGAAAGAGTCTATTTTCATATCATTTAATGTTTCTTTGACTTGGGACGGAATATTTTCTGTGTATCCACACTTATATTTGATTAAATTTCGCCAGTTGATTTTTATTTCCCCTGTAACAACGCCTTTGTCTTTCATTCTGCCAAACCATTCATACAATTCTGCGGCCCCAAGAAGTATCTTTTTTGGATCACTCCCTCTTAATGGACAGGTGCCTCCGTACGGTTTATTATCAACGATTGCTGTTTTAAGATTATTTTTGGCACACTCAATTACAGCAGTTGTACCTGCCACACCGGAGCCTATGGCTAAAAAATCATACGTTAAAATATCACCCATTTATACCTTTCTCCTTCGCAGCAATATTGTCTCTTTCGGCAACAAGATGCTCTAACAGATCAGCTAATGTCCAGTGAATATTATGCTCTGTAACCATTGCATACATTGTCTTAGGCAAGCCTGATTGTTTAAACTCCTGGATGAAATCATAAATTTTATCATTGGAAACATTATGAAAAAGTATTAATCGCTCATTAATGACATTTCCAGTGAAATCTTCAGAGGAAAACAGTAATTGGGATACTTTTTTCCCGGATTGTTCTTTATAAATATTTAGTGGTTCCGGCAAGTTATTTTCTTTGCACAATTCTTTTAGAAACTTGTGTTCCATTTTTCCAAAACCACAGGATATTATAAATTCTTCACTACCAAGATCATTTACCATAAACGTCCTCCCTTAAAAGGTTTTTTACAGGTATTGAGCTTCTAACATTCTCCAGCAATGATAGATCTATATCTACATTTATAAGTGTATCACACTTTTTATGCATTGTATTTAGATTATCACCATAAGGAGTAAAGACGGTGGACATACCACCAAATGTATATTTTCCCGTTTTTCCTGAGGCGTTACATAGTACCAAAAAACACTGATTTTCTATAGCCCTGCTTCTGCACATCCTTATTAGCTGCGAAATCCGCTCTTTTGGCCACTCGGCAGGTAGGAACATTATTTCAGCGGATTTCTTGAAATAGTTTCTAAAAAGCTCAGGAAATCTGATATCAAAACATATACCGGCTCCACAGGTTAATCCATCTACTGTAAAAATCCCCGGATTGTTGCCTGCGCTTACGTGTTTATCTTCCTCCATAAGGGGAAAAAGGTGTACTTTATCGTATATAAAAGATGTATGGCCGTTTTTGTGGATAAAAAAGGTGTTATAGTACCTTCCTTTATTTTTTCTGATTATGCTGCCAATGTAAGTGTTTTTTCTCGGCAGCTGATTAAGAATATGGGTATGTGATTCATCCAGTTTATAAATAAGATCATAGTTAAAACTAGTGGTAAACAGCTCTGGCAGGACAATGAGATCATCATTTAAATCTTTCGTTAGGTGGATTACTTTATTAATATTTTCATTTGCATTTTTTTCAATTTTCATCTGCAGCAGTTTAATGTTCACTGCTAAGCTCCTGTATATTCAGGTTATTGCTTATTTTGTAAAATTTATCTTTTATAAATTTGTGACATGTGAAAAAAAAGATTTGTCTGTCATTAGACAGCTTATCAAGCGTGTTTATGAATGAAGTTTGCCTTTTCTCATCAAAATTTATTATTGTCTCATCAAAAATAAGGGGGAGTCTGAGGTTTTTATCAATCATTTGAATATATGCCAGCCTTAAAGCAATATACAGCTGATCTTTACTTCCGGCGCTGAGTAATCCAGCATACTTTTGTCTTCCTTTATCATCGACTAAAATAAGCTCATTGTTATAATCGATTTTTATTCTCTGATACCTGCCTGAAGTTATGTCACAAAAATACTCTGATGCAATGTTCAACAGCTCCGGTTGGCTTTCTTCTTCAAATTTCTT
>JASMTO010000251.1:0-9355 GCA_041694215.1 bacterium | reverse complement strand
TGCAGTTCGTCTTTATCCATGAGTGTTACAAGTTTATCCAGCTCAGGTCCCTCTGCTTTCCCACTTACTCCAATTCTTATAGCCATAAATAATGCTTTTCCTTTTATCTTTTTTTCTTTCTGAATCTTTTTTACAATCCCTTTATATGTAGCCAGATCTATCTCATTTAAAGGCTCTATCGCCTCTTTAAATGCTTTTAAGACTACAGGAGTTGTTTCCCATTGCATAATGTCTTTAGTCTTCTCATCAAACTCATCAGGCATTTGAAAATATACATTAATATATTCGCCTATTTCTGACAGCAGATTTAGGTTATCTCGTACAGATAAAGTCATTTCTCTTACTTTTTCGGCATGTTCATTTACATAATCTTCACTTATGATACCTGAATCCAGCAAAAAAGGTTTGACTCTTTCAAAAAAACTGTTTTCATCGAGATTTCTAATGTAAATACCGTTCATCCATTTAAGCTTTTCAAAATCGAAAATTGCTGCACTTTTTGAAACCCTTTTGAGGCTAAAAGATTTAATAAGTTCATCTTTGCTGAGTATTTCCCTTTCCTTTTCATCAGACCAGCTCAACAGTGCCAGGTAATTAAACAGTGCTTCAGGTAGGTACCCCTTCTCTCTAAAAGCATTGATGCTAGTAACACCATGTCTTTTACTGAGCTTGGAGTGATCTGGCCCTAGTATCATGGGTATATGTGCAAACTGCGGGATTTCAAAACCAAGGGCGTCGAAAATGAGAATCTGTTTGGGGGTATTGCTGAGATGATCATCTCCCCTGATGACATGGGATATCTCCATCAGTGCATCATCAATTACAACCACGAAATTATAAACGGGTACCCCGTCGGGTCTTACTACAATAAAATCACCAAAAGAATCCGTGTTAAAGTCGATTTCCCCTTTTATTATATCCTTTACAAGAACATGCTCTTTATTTACTTTAAAACGGATTGAATATTCTACACCTCTATCTTCAAGGGTTTTGATCTCATCCGGGGTTAAATTGCGGCATTTTCCGCTGTATCTTGGAGGTTTGCCTTCTTTTATAGCTTTTTCCTTTTCCCTTTCCAGCTCTTCCTTTGAGCAAAAGCATTTGTATGCATTCCCCTCATTTAGAAGCTTTTCTGTATATTTTTTATATATATCAAAGCGCTCAGTTTGTCTGTAAGGGCCGTAATCCCCCCCTTTTCTAGGGCCTTCATCCCAGTTGAGTCCAAGCCAGCGCATATCTTCATAGATCATCTCTTCATTTTCAAGGGAAGAACGTGATAAATCTGTATCTTCAATGCGCAGTATAAACTGCCCCTTTTGGGAAGAAGAAAACAGATAATTAAAAAGCGCTGTCCGGGCATTACCCACATGAAGGTGCCCAGTAGGACTGGGAGCAAACCTAACTCTTGTTGACATTTCTCCTCCTAACTGTATATGATTGTTTAAGCCATTCCCCGGCCAAACTGAGGTTACGATGAAAAAATATATCCTTATAGCAGACCCTTCCAAACTGTCAAGATTTGTTTTGGAAAACTATCTCAGAGACAAATACAAAATTTTAACGGCATCTTCTTACTCTGAAGCTGTGGACATTCTTAATAAATTTCTTCCTTCGCTTGTAATTGTTTCATATGAATTAAAGGATGGCTCAGGATTTGATTTGTGTAAGTTTATACAGGATAAGAGAAAATTGAGGTTTGTGCCTGTAATTTTGCTTAGTTCCAATGAGATAGATGAACGATACCGTTTCAAAGCGTTTGAAGTGGGAGCAATAGATTTTATTAAAAAATCGCAGATTGACGAGAATTTTGTGAAATACATTGATGAAATGATAGAGGTTATTGCCATATCAAATATTAGCGGGTCTACTGCATGGATTGTGGATGACAGTCTTGTCCAGCTCAAGTTCATTGAAAATATATTGAAATCAACAGGGATAAATGTTCACGCTTACTCCAAACCTTCAGAGATGCTGAATAGAATAAAAAACAACACTCCTGATATTATTATAACAGATCTGTTTATGGGGGAAATGGATGGAATTGATTTAACAAAAAGGCTGAGGAAAATAAAAGAGTTAAAGCATGTACCCATTGTCATTCAGACATCATCAAGGGAAAATTCCTTTTTAAGAGCTTTACTTTTGCATGGGGCAAATGATTACATTCTCAAACCCTTTTCGGCAGAAGAGGCCATTTTGAGGATTACCAGTAATATTAAAATGAAAAAGCTATACGATGATCTCGAAGAGACAAACAGAGAATTGTTTAAAAAAGCAACTACCGATCCGCTGACCGGTTTATACAACAGGCGTTTTTTTATGGAGCAGTTGGAGAATATAAATTATAACGCAGACAGATACGGACATAAATTCGCTGTGGTACTCTGGGATATTGACCATTTCAAGAAAATTAATGACAACTACGGTCACAATGCAGGTGATAAGGTTTTGATGGAATTATCGCTTGCCATTAAAGATACACTTCGCAAATCGGATATTATGGGACGATTTGGTGGAGAAGAGTTTGTTTGCCTTTTCCCCGGTCAGGAAGAAATCAGTTTTCCGAAGGTTGTGGGCAAACTTTTAGATACAGCCAGAGGGCTTGATATTGAAGTGGACGAGAAGGAAAAACTGAACGTCACCATAAGTATAGGTGCAATGATTTGTGATAGAACATACGAGAGGCTTGATGATATTATAAAGACTGTGGACGAACTAATGTATAAAGCCAAAAATAATGGAAGAAACAGAGCTTGTGTGCAGGTTAAAAATAAAATTTTAGAAATAAGCTAAAAAAGGCTTTACAAAAAAAATAATTTTAGTATTATTCAAATCATGAATGAAATAATAATGTTTTTAAATAATGCTTGGTGGTGGACAAATAACGGAATAAGTTAGGTTGTTCACTACCTTTGTGTACGAATATAAAGGCCGTGTGGTGAACAACCACACGGCCTTTTTTTATCTTCCAAGGCCGTGGTTTCACCCACGGCCTTTTTTTATATTAAATAAGGAGGAAATATGATTTACCCAGACAAGGAAAAATTTAAACAACTATCTAACGATTATTCCCATGTGACTGTTTATCGTGAAATTGTAGGGGATATGCTTACCCCCATTGGCTTACTGAAAAATTTTTCCAATAATGAAAGTGTTTTTCTTCTGGAAAGTGCAAATCTTGACAAAACGTTCTCCAGGTTTTCCTTTTTTGGCATCAATCCTACGGAAATACTGACGTTAAAAAACGGTACGTTAAACGTGGAAAAAAACGGTAAGAAGACAAAGCTGGATGTTAATCCTGTAGATTATTTGAACACAAAAATTTCCCAATTCAACGGATACTCCGATCCCATGTTTGGTGCATTTTCGGGGGGTTACGTGGGATATTTCGGTTATGAGTTTATTAATTATACCGGAAATCTCCGTCGCAAACTTAAAGAACCGGAGGATGAAAATCTTATTTACTTAATGCTAATGGATGAATTTTATGTGTTTGATAACAGAACAGGGCGCGTTTATGCAGCGTGCAATGTAGAAACCGGTGAAGATCCTTTGAAAAACTATGATAAAGCTTTGAGAAGGACAAAGGAGATGGCAGAGGAGATTAATAATTTTAATTTTGATAACTATGCATCCTCAGAAATTTTGACTATCAGCAAAGATTTTGAAAAAAATGAATTTGAGGATGCTGTAGAGAAACTCAAATCTGAGATAGCAAATGGGGAGCTCATACAGTGCGTACTATCCAACAAATTTGAGATAAAAGGGGATATCCATCCTTTAAGTTTTTACAGATTGCTGCGAAATGTAAATCCTTCGCCATATATGTTTTACATAAAAATGAAAGATAAAACAATGCTGGGATCCTCACCGGAAATACATCTAAAAGTGGAAAACTCAAAAGCCATCCTAAAGCCTATTGCTGGCACCTATCCTGTGGGGGATGACATAGAAAAAATAAAGTCAGAATTATTGAAGGATGAAAAGGAGAAATCTGAGCATCTTATGCTGCTGGATCTTGCCAGAAATGATCTGTACACCAGCTGTGAGCCAAAAAGTGTGAAAGTGGAGAAATCCTTTAATGCCGAAGTGTACTCGCATGTTGTGCATATTGTTTCAGAGGTAACGGGTATTTTAAGAGAGGATAAAACCGCTCTGGATGCTTTTGTGAATACTTTTCCTGCAGGTACCGTAAGTGGGGCTCCAAAGGTAAGGGCTATGGAGCTTATTGATGAGTATGAAAAATCACCGAGAGGGTTTTATGCAGGCTGCACCGGCTATATGTCTTACAACGGCAATCTTGATACATGTATCACCATCAGAAGTGCAATGGTTGAGCCGGGTAAAACAATCATTCGGGCTGGTGCCGGCATCGTTTACGACAGTATAGCCGAAAAGGAATATTTTGAAGTGGAAGGTAAGCTTAAAGCTCTTTTTACAGCTATTGACAGAATACAAAGCCTGGAGGGTGAAAATGTTTTTACTAATTGATAATTACGATTCATTCACTTACAATCTCTACAGTCTTTTCAAGAATTTGGATGAAGAAGTGGATGTAATCAGAAATGATGAGTTTATTCCAGCTGACAATTATAGCGGAATAATTCTTTCTCCTGGTCCTTCAAATCCAACAAATGCAGGGACATCTATTGATTATCTTAAAACATATGCTTCCAACATACCTATTTTCGGTGTGTGCCTGGGTATGCAGTGCATATGCCATTATCTTGGATATAAGATAAGAAAAGCCGCAACTATAAAGCATGGCAAACTTGATACCATAAAGAAATCCGGTGACAGTGTAATCCTTCACAATCTACCAGAAACCTTTACTGCGGTGAGATATCACTCATTGGTTGCCGATGCTGCCGATATTGCTGTGGGATTTTCTGAATCGGATGGTGAAATAATGGCTGTAGAGGATCTTGTGAAATCCCTTTTCGGTGTTCAGTTTCATCCGGAATCGTATTTGAGCAATTATGGGGAAAACATTGTGAAAAATTTTATAGATTATGCAAAGACGTGCAAAAGGGAGGTGAGTTATGGATAACATTGTACAAAAGATTAATAATGGTAATATATTGAGCTTTGATGAGGTAAAAAAACTCTTTTATGCAATTCTTAAAGGGGAAGTTTCCGAAGCCGTTATGGGCTCTTGCCTTGTGGCCATGAAATTACGGGGTGAAACCGCCGAAGAAATTGCAGCTGCAGCCACCGTCCTTAATGAATACAAAGTCACCTTCCCCCATAAGGGCAGCAACACTATTGATACGTGTGGGACAGGTGGGGATGGCAAATCCACGCTAAATGTCTCCACCGCTGTTTCACTTGTTTTGTCGGCAATGGGGATTAACGTTCTCAAACATGGCAATGTGGCCCTTAGTGGAAAGGTGGGTTCTGCTGATATTCTGGAAGCATTGGGTATTCCCACAAAGCTCGATGTGGGAAGCTCCCTTTCTTATTTTAATGAACATGATTTTATATTTCTGTTTGCACCCCACTACCACCCTGCAATGAAAAATGTCGCAAAAGTAAGAAAAGATCTGAAAGTTTCCACGATCTTTAATTTTCTTGGTCCCATGATTAATCCAGGGAATCCAGATTACCAAGCGATAGGTATCAACAGGGTGGACAAGCTGGATATCTATGCTGAGGCAATGCTAATTCAGGGAAGAGATAATGTTATGATTTATTCTTCATCTGATGGTTATGATGAAATCTCCTCAGCTGCGATTACACATGTCAAGCATCTTAAAAACGGCAGGATTGAAACATTTGAAATTGATCCTGCAGATTTTTTTACCCCTTTCCCTATGCCTGTTGTCCACTCGAGAGATGAAGCTACTAAAATTTTTATTGATGCAATAAGCGGCAAGGATGACAATCTTGCAAAGCTGGTGGCCATCAATACGGCGGCCTGCCTCTATACAATGGGAGCCTGCACCTTAAAAGAAGGGTTTTTGAAAGCCTTAAATGTGATTAACGAAGGGGCAGTTAGTGCTAAAATTGAAGAGCTTGTTATGCAGGAGGCAGTTTAGATGCTTGATGAAATAATAAAATATAAACCAATTGAAGTAAAAGAAATCCCTGAAAAATTGCCAATGAGGAATAAAAAAATACTTAATCCCATACAATATTTAAAAACAAACCCTTTTATAGCTGAAGTCAAAAAAGCTTCACCATCTGCTGGTGATATTAATCTGGATATTTCACCTGTAAAGCAAGCATTGCTGTATGAACAGCATGGAGCAGGTGCTATCAGTGTCCTAACGGACAAACGGTTTTTTAAGGGCTCTTTCGAGTATCTGAAAGATATTTCAGAAAATGTAAATATCCCTGTGCTCTGTAAAGATTTTATTATATCAGAAAAACAAATTGACGCCGCTTACGCCTTCGGAGCGGATATGATCTTGCTGATAGCAGCTATTCTTTCTGAGGATAAGATACGAAATTTAAGTAACAAAGCGGCTGAGAAGGGGCTTTACGTGTTATATGAAATACATAAAATAGAAGAATTTGATAAAATCAGTCACTTGTCACCAAAATTGCTGGGAGT
Source organism: bacterium (assembly GCA_041694215.1). GTDB lineage: Bacteria > Chrysiogenota > Deferribacteres > Deferribacterales > Flexistipitaceae > Flexistipes. The sequence continues at coordinate 2,799 of JASMTO010000251.1, read as the reverse complement.
AAACTCCAGAGATTTGAAAACGTTTGAAATAAACAAAGAGAATGCATGTTACGTGCTTGAAAATGTTAACGGAGATTTTTTGAAGATTGCAGAGAGCGGAATCAACAGTGTGGAAGATGTTGTCAATTTCAAAAAATCTGGAGCTGATGCTTTCCTTGTGGGCACTTATCTCATGAGATCAGGGGATATTGAATCCAGCTTCCATCAATTATATAGAGGATTGGAATAAAATGATTGTTAAAGTATGTGGCCTTACCACTTTTGAGCACATAACATTTGCGAAAGAACTTGACTATGATATGGTAGGGGTGGTTCTTCATGAAAAGAGCAAGCGCTACGTTCCAGCTGTAAAGGCGCTTGATATGGCTGGTTTTGCCGGTGAAAGCGGGATATTGTCTGTGGCGGTTGGGATTACATTCAGTGAGGTAATGGATGTTGCCAGATACTTTGATTATATCCAGATTTACGAAAATATAAGCACCCCTTACCCCACCATATATGCGACATCTGAAGAGCCTGATAGTAATATATCTTATGATTATCTACTGTATGATGTCAGCAGGGGCTCAGGGCAATTTGTCAAGATTGACAGTTGGGTTCGCAAATATGCTGATAAAATAATATTGGCAGGGGGGCTTGATGCTGATAATGTTAATGAAGTCATCGAAGCATTCCATCCATTCGGTGTGGATGTATCCAGTGGTGTGGAGGAGAAGCCTGGAGTTAAAAGCTTTGAAAAAATGAAATTATTTATTCGTAAGATAAAAAATTAATATTTAAGGGAGAATTTATGGAAAAAGGTTTTTATGGTGAATACGGTGGCCAGTTTGTGGCGGAAACATTAATGCCTGCTTTAAACGAACTGGAAGAACACTTTTTGAAAGCAAAAAACGATGAACATTTTAACAACAAATTTCTCAAATATATGAGGGAATACGCAGGCAGGCCGACCCCTGTCTATTATGCGGAAAATCTATCTGAGAAATACGATTTTAATCTTTACCTGAAAAGAGAGGATCTCCTTCACACCGGGGCACATAAAATTAACAACACCATTGGTCAAGCACTACTTGCTTTGCAAATGGGTAAAAAGCGGATAATAGCTGAGACAGGTGCAGGGCAACACGGTGTTGCCACGGCTACAGCATGTGCACTGTTTCAGCTGGAGTGTGAAATATATATGGGGAAAACGGATGCCTTGAGGCAAAAAATTAATGTTGAGAAGATGAAGATGCTTGGGGCAAAAGTAAATATTGTGGATAAGGGGAGTATGACACTCAAGGATGCCGTGAGTGCCTGTCTGAAAGATTGGGTGGCAAATGTGGACAATACTCATTATCTGCTCGGCTCAGCCTTAGGCCCACACCCTTTCCCGTCCATAGTATCCCATTTCCAATCGGTTATAGGCCGGGAAGCACGGGAATATTTTGATTTATCAGGCAAACTCCCTGATTACGTCATTGCCTGTGTAGGTGGTGGGAGTAATGCCATTGGTATTTTCAAAGGGTTTGTGGATGCAGCAGAAGTTAAGCTTATTGGTGTGGAAGCTGGGGGATTAAGTGATAAAACTGGTGAACATGCCATAAGATTTAGCAAAGAGCAAAAGGGAATCTTTCAGGGCACATATTCTTATGTCATCCAGAAGGAAAATGGGCAGATTGCCCCTGTGCATTCCATTTCTGCTGGCCTTGATTATCCTGGGGTGGGCCCGGAGCACGCTTATCTCCACGACATCGGCAGAGTTAGCTATAATTACTGCCGGGATGAAGATGCAATCTTTGCCTTTTACGAACTCACGAGGAATGAAGGGATTATCCCAGCGCTTGAATCAAGCCATTCTTTGGGGTACACATTAAAAAACTGCAAAATATTTCAGGGAAAAACAGTACTAATAAATCTATCCGGCAGGGGGGATAAAGATCTGGATATTGTAAGGGAATATAACGGAGGCAGCCTGATATGAAGGGGATATATATGATGGGTGGATACCCTGATATGGAAACATTTTGTGATGAGTTTGTTTATAGCCAGGATTGCAGTCTGGATTTTGTGGAAATAGGGCTTCCATTTAACGATCCGGTGGCGGATGGCCCTGTTATTTCAGAAGCTGGGGAAAAGGTAATAGCAGCAGGCGTAAAAACAGAAGATATTTTACACTGTGTGAGGCAGCATAAAAAAACGAAAATTTATGCAATGACATATTCCAACATTATATATAATTACCCGCTGAGGGCATTTAATGAACATTTTAAAGATGTACTAAACGGTGTAATTATTGCAGATTTGCCCAATAAGTATCACTATTTTTTCAAAGAAAAAGGATTTGAAATTCCTATAATTCCTTTTGCTACACTGGATACCAATGTTGAAGAGCTGAAAAATGTGATTTGTGGACAGGACTTTGTATATTTTGTGGGGTTGAAGGGTGTTACCGGATCAAAAGCAAATTTTGGTGATATGTCAGCGGTGGAAAAAATTACCGAGATAAAACAACAAACAGGTAGTAAAGTGGTTTTTGGTTTCGGCATTAAAACAGCCCAGGATGCAGAAAAGGTGCTAAAATTTGCAGACGGTTTTGTGGTGGGGACAGAGGTAGTGAAAAGGCAGCCTAACCCGGCTGAATTTAAAAAATATGTCTTAGAACTGGGATCTGTTCCGGTAGAATAGAATGTTACATTACAGGAAAGCTTCGATTTAAACGTATTATATGCTTAAGGTAACTAAACAAGACAATAAAAAAGCCTGCAGGATATGCTACAGGCTTTTTCTTTTAGGAATAATCAGACTAAACAGCCTGTA
>JASMTO010000250.1:0-10452 GCA_041694215.1 bacterium | reverse complement strand
GTGGCATCAGTAGGGGCCACCATTTTCAGCATTTCAATAATCCTGCCCAGCCCTTCCTCAGAATAAACACCGTCAAATTTATAATCCTTTAGCACCTGCTTTCCGCCGGTGGCCTTTCCGTCAGAGGAAGCCTCCTGTAAATTTGCTTCAACATACTCTATCAATGCATCAGTATTAACCGGCTTGGAAATAAAATCAACAGCGCCCAGTTTCATAGCTTTAACAGCCGTCTTCACATTGGCAAATGCAGTAATCACTATTACAGGAATTTCCATTCCACCCTTTTGTTTTACGTGGGATAAAAACGTAAAGCCATCCATCAAATCCATTTTTATATCAAGTAATATCAAATCAATCCCATTTTCATCAATTACATCCAGCGCTTCTATACCGTTAGAAGCCTCATAAACGTCATAACCAGCTTCCTGTAAATGAATTTTCAGCATCAGCCTGTGGTTTTTCTCATCATCAACAACAAGTATCTTCTTATTCATTTCAGCATACCTTTTGAGTTTTGATTTGAAAAATTCAGCTCAGCCACAAACGGGGATGTATTCTTCACATAAATATCACCATAATGCAACATCATTATTTTTTTGGCAATAGCCATTCCTAAGCCCGATCCCTTTGCTTTAGTGGTATAAAAAGGTTCAAACAGCCTATCTTTATCCAGCTCTTTTTGTTCTTTTACATTATTTTTAACTACAATACTTTTCTCCTTGCTATTTAGTAAAATTACTATTTTGTCATTTTCAGGAGAGGCTTGCACAGCATTGATAAGGATATTCATTAACGCCTGAAGGAGCTTATCTTTATCAGCTAAAATTGTAAATGTATTTCCTTCAATTATGACTTCGAGATTTTTTTCCTCAATATCATGCTTCAATAACACCAGTGCATGGTTAATCAAATCCTTAATGTCCTCACTGCTGACATTCACATTCATCTCTCTGCCATAGCTAAGAAAATCGTTTACGATCTTATTCAATCTGTCAATTTCCTGCACAGCACTGTTTAAATATTCAGCAATTGCAGGGTCTTTCATTTTATTTGCAGAAAATTTCACCAACCCGCGCATGGAACTCAATGGATTCTTTATTTCATGGGCAAGTATATTGGCAAACCTACCGATCTCAGCTTCCCTCTTTGCTGTCTGCAATTGCCTGCTTTTGTTTTCATACTCCCCTATTATTCTCACACTATAAAAAAAGATTACCAAAAGTAAAACACCCAAAACAGTAACCTGGGACACATCAATAATAGATTTATTTAGTATAGATGAATATTCATTTTTGTTAAGTAGTACACCAATGTAATAATCGGTTTGAAATTCATTATTGCTTTTCCACATATGCCTGCAATCACCCATCATATGCCCACCCATTCGCCCCATGGGCATGCCTGCAAACGGATTGAATTTTTTTACCAGAAAAAACGCTTCTTTCATTTCCACCATTGAAATATTATCAGAATATGTGGAAAGCAGTTTTTCATACTCCGGATATTTTCTATTGCTAACACTTAGAACAATTTCACCAGTTTTATTGTAAATTACAATATCTTCAATTATTTCCTGCTCGGAAATATCCTTTGCAAACTGCTCTATCGTTCTTCTTGAAAATTGCATGTTCATCATAAACACACGATTGCCAGACTCGAAAGATCGCATCACAAATTCAGAAAAACTGATAAGATTTTGTTTATAACGCTTCAATGATTGAAGTGAGGATGAAATACTGAGAACCACAGTAACAATGGTGAGAATTACAGCTATCGACAAAACAATTTTTAAATGCTTGGCATATTTGCTCATAATTGCATTAATTTGATTCATTTATGAAAACATGTAAACAAAAAAATAAATATTCAAGTGTGTTTAATACTCATAAACGTTTTCTTGACACCTACAAGCAAGCTTGGTATTAATACATGCTTGCTTATATCTTTGTTGAGGTGCAGAATGCTGAAAAAATATTTGCTATCACCAGGTCCAACCCCTGTTCCTGAAGAGGTGCTTCTGGAAATGGCAAAACCCATGATACATCACAGGACATCGGAATTCTCAAAAATATTTGGATATGTCAGGGAAAAAATTAAACCGTTATTCGGAACAAAGAATGATGTCTTAATACTTGCCGGTAGCGGTACTTTAGGCATGGAAGCAGCCATTACCAACACGATGAATCCTAAAGATAAAATATTGGTTGTAAATGCCGGTAAATTCGGGAAACGATGGATTGATATTGCAAAACGCTTTCATATAGAGGTAGAGAGTATTGAGCTTGAATGGGGCAGATCAGTCACTGCAGCACAAGTGGAGGAAAAATTAATATCCAACCCTGAAATAAAGGGCGTATTCGTCCAGGCAAGCGAGACATCCACCACTGCTTTTCATCCGGTAAAAGAAATAGCAGAAATAGTAAAATTGAGGGATAATACAATACTTGTTGTTGACGGCATCACATCTGTAGGTGTTTATGATACAAAAATGGATGAATGGGGGATCGATGTTTTGGTGACAGGCTCCCAGAAAGCTTTTATGCTACCTCCGGGACTTGCGTTTATTGCCCTTTCAGAAAAAGCATGGGAGTTTGCAAAAAAATCTTCGACACCAAAATACTATATGGATTTACAAAAAGAAAGAAAAGCTCAAGCCGGCAATACCACAGCATACACCCCGGCTGTAAGCCTTGTGATTGGTCTAAAAAAAGTTTTGGATATTATGGAAAAAGAAGGTTTGCAAAATATTTATAAAAGGCATTACATCTGTGCAGAAGCAACACGTACTGCAGCAAGGGAACTTGGATTTCAGTTACTTGCCAAAGACTTACCATCAAATGCAGCTACAGGCATTATTATGCCGGAGGATTTTGACGGAGCTAAGTTTGTTAAATCGATGAGAGAAGAAAGCGGTATCACTTTTGCTGGAGGACAGGATCATCTCAAAGGTAGAGTTGTAAGGATTTCCCATCTTGGTTATCACGACTTCTTTGATACAATCCTGGCTATAAGTGCTTTTGAAATGGGTGTTAAAAAATTCGGTTTAGATATTGAAATGGGCAAAGGTGTAGCTGCTGCAGAACAACTTATGCTAAAGTATATATAGGATTTCTCATGACAACACACAAAAGCCACATCCCAGAGCGGGCAAAAAAAACGAACAGTCTCATAAGCAAAATCCAATCTACATTAACAAACTATGGCTACTCTGAAATTTTTCTTCCCCTGTATGAGTTTTATGATGTATTAAAATATGCCACTTGGGATTTTAGAGATGAAAACATAATTCGCTTTATAGACAGGAATTCCGGAAAATCTATGGTTTTAAGACCTGATTTTACTCCTCAGGTTTGCAGAATGGTGGCCACTTATATGAAAAATTATCCAATGCCTTTACGTTTGCAGTATAAAGGTCGAGTATTTAGAAATGTAAACCTGAATAGAGGGCTTAAATCGGAAAAATATCAGGTGGGTTTTGAAAATTTTGGAAGCAGTGAATTTTATGGAGATCTGGAGCTTTTAAGTGTTGCATCCGCAACTATGAAAGAACTTGGTGTATCAGATTATAAAATTATTGTTAGTGATCAGCATTTTATCCATTTACTTAAACCTATCATACCTAACAGTGAAAAATATATAAAGCTTTTGACTGAAAAGAACCTTGATAAAATTAAACATTTTACTAAAGAGGCTGATTTTTCCAACGATCTTTTCCAGCTGCTGAATTATCTCCCTTTTGCTTTTGGCGGCAACGATATATTGGATGAATTGTACAACAAATGCCTCTTTAATCATCAACTAACTGAGCGGATCAACTATTTGAAAGAAATTTATACTTTATCAACAAAAATCGATTCCCTTAAAAATTCTATCATTTATGATATAGGTGAGACAAAGGGAACCGGATATTACACTGGCATAAACATAGATATAATAAACTATCCCACCGGCTCTGTTTTGGGTAGCGGGGGAAGATACGATTCGCTAATGAATAATTTTGGCGAAAGCATGACCGCATGCGGGTTAGCTTATAATATTGAAGAAATTTTACCTTTATACGACTACAATTCTAGCGAAGAATCTTGTGATTATCTCGTTGTGGGTAGTAAAAACTTTCTTAAAGCAGAAAATTTGCGCAATGAAGGATATAAGGTTTTCTGGACGGAAGATGATAAAAATATTGTTTTGCTAAAAAACAAGTACAGATTTAAAAACATTATAATGTGAGGTTTGACTTATGAGCACTACGCTAATTTTGGGAGCCCAATGGGGTGATGAAGGCAAAGGGAAAGTAGTTGATATTTACACGGAGCAAGCTGATGTGGTGGTACGTTTTTCCGGAGGGCATAATGCTGGTCATACGGTGGTAATTAAAGGTGAAAAATATGTTCTTCATCTGATTCCTTCAGGCATCATGCATGAAGATAAACAAAATATTATTGGCAACGGCGTTGTCGTAGATCCTGAAGCGTTAATAGAAGAGATAGAAGATTTAAAAAAGCGAGGCATTAATTTCAATAACAGGTTGTTTTTGAGTAAACGGGCACATTTAATAATGCCTTACCACAAGCTTTTTGACAAACATTCTGAAGCTAAGAAGGGTAGCAAAAAGATAGGAACAACAGGAAGGGGCATCGGTCCTTCATATGCTGATAAAATGAACAGGGTTGGGATACGGGTATGTGATCTCTATGACGAAAATGTGCTTAAGGAAAAAATATTTCAAAATGTCTTAGAAGTTAATGATATTGCAACAAAAATTCATGGTCTTGAACCCTTGGATGCTCAAAAGATTTATGATGACTACCGCAAATATGCTAAGATAATTGAGCCATATGTCAGCGAAACCAGCTACCTGATAAATGAATTATCTGCTCAAAACAAGAAAATAATGCTAGAAGGTGCCCAAGGAACATTACTAGATGTGGATCATGGGACATACCCTTTTGTGACATCAAGCAATCCTACCGCAGGCGGTGCTTTCACTGGAACGGGGCTTTCCCCCCTCAATCTTACAAATGTTGTTGGTGTAATGAAAGCTTACACGACACGTGTGGGAAGCGGTCCATTCCCTACTGAACTTAATGGTGAAGATGGAGAAAAACTCAGAGAGGCTGGAGGAGAATACGGAGCAACAACGGGCAGACCTAGAAGATGTGGGTGGCTTGATTTAATAGCTATGAAATATGCTAAGCTTTTAAATGGTATCAAATATATAGCACTAACCAAACTTGATGTGCTTTCAGGTATGGATGAGATAAAGGTATGTACAGGATACAAATACGCAGGGAAAATATACGAAACGTTTCCACCAGAAATAAAAATACTTGAAAACTGTGAGCCCGTGTACAAAACGTTTAAAGGCTGGCAAGAGGATATAACAAAGGCAAAAACTTACAATGACTTGCCTGAAAATGCCAAAAATTACGTGGAATATATAAAAAACTATCTTGATATAAAATATGCTCTGATATCCGTTGGCACAGATAGGGAAGAAACCATTTTAATAAATGAAATTTTTTAGAAAAAACTTGTTGACAACATAGGAGTGTTTTGTTATAAATTGCTTCCTGTTACAGCGGTGGTATATAAAGCCCTGTTGCAGGAGTTAGTGGAAGGTTGTGAGCCGTTAGCTCAGTAGGTAGAGCAGCTGCCTTTTAAGCAGCGGGTCGTAGGTTCGATTCCTACACGGCTCATTATAGTTTAATGTCCCCATCGTCTAGCCTGGCCCAGGACACCGGCCTTTCACGCCGGCAACAGGGGTTCAAATCCCCTTGGGGACGTATTAAATTCCCATCCTTTCCCTGCAAAGGTGAAAAGAGGTTGGGACACAAAATGGGCGGTTAGCTCAGCTGGGAGAGCACCGGCCTTACAAGCCGGGGGTCACAAGTTCGATCCTTGTACCGCCCATTGAAAAGTTGGGGGCGTAGTTCAGTTTGGTTAGAACGCCGGCCTGTCACGCCGGAGGTCGCGAGTTCGAGTCTCGTCGTCCCCGTTCTTTAAAAGCTGCCAAAGGGCAGCTTTTTTCATTAATTGTCGCAAATATATTCATAGATATCTGTAGGCAAAACCCCCTTTTGTGCTGCAATATCTTTAATCAACATATCAGGATTTACGCTAAACCCTTCTTTGCTTAGTATTTCCATTGCTTTTTCCAGGTCAATGGAGTATTCACTGCATAATTTTGCTAACGATTTTTTACCCAACCCACTGGGAATTGTAACTTCTACATTCTCGCCTGCATTTGGCTTTGTAGCTTTTTTGATCACATCATAAATTCCAGCAGGTGATACATCAGCCCTTTCAGCAATCTTCAGCAATGTTTCATTTTCTTCTTTCAGCGCTATCCCCTCATCTTCAAGTAATTTTACTGCTTCTGTGTAGTCAATGTTCATTTTACTGCAAAAGGACTTAAGACCAACTAACTCTGCATGTCCAAACGGAGGTTCACCGTACGTCTCAGACCAGTATTCTTCAGCATTTGTACCTATTTTAAGAAATTTATCAAATGGCGTAAATTTGTACAATCCTCCAAATAAGAAAGTTCCAGTAATAAGAAAAGCCACAACAAAATTTGGAGTAATTATTACAATTTTTTTAGTGCTGTTTTTCAGGTAATTGACAATTGATTTCCAATTTAAATAAATGTGTAAGATAGACACTACCAAAAATAAAAGACAAGCCACAGTATGAATTTCAGCATATTGTGTTTTCGTAAGTCCCAGCATTTGCCAGTTTACCCAGTATGCTATTCTTCCTTCCGGAACAAAGAAAAGAATTACACCTGTATACACAACTATCAAAAACGTCAATAAAGCGGTAAGCGAAACAATCCTGCGTAGACTAAACATTGAACACCCCAGTAAAAATAATTTTAACAGCACCTATTCCTATTGTACCATTTTTCTGTAAATGTTAAATGTTTTTTCAAAAATAAACTACAAAGGTGATACATTTATTGACAAATGCCTATATCTGATATATTTATATGCATATATTCGAATAATAGGAGGTAAGTATGGACATAGTGGTAGTAGGAGGAGGACCAGGAGGAATACAGTTCACAAAAACAGTAAAGTCTCACAATCCGGATATAAATATTACCGTAATAAGGCCGGAACCTTTCAGTGTTATTTACTGTGCATTGCCTTATGTAATTGAAGATTTAGTAGACAAAATAAAGGTAAGAAAGAGTGATGGTTTAATTACTGATACCGGAGCAAAGCTTGTCAAAGACGAAGCTGTTGGTGTGGATTTCGATAATAATGTTGTCCAAACCAAAAAATCTGGAAACTTTAGGTTTGATAAACTTATCATTGCTACAGGCGCTTCACCATTTATCCCTCCAATAAAAGGTAGTAACCTTAAAAATATTTTAACTGTAAAGACTGAGTCTGATTTGGAACAAATATTAGAGTACGTAAATTTAGGAGCAGAAAAAGCCGTTGTGGTCGGTGCAGGTAATATTGGAATTGAAATGTCAGTTGCACTAAAACATAATGGGATTGAAACGCACCTAATAGAAATGCAGGACAGGGTTGTTCCAAATATGCTTAGTAAAGATATGTCTCAGCTGCCGGAAGAAGAATTACTACAGGAAGGTATTCATCTTAAGCTAAACACAGCCGTTACAGAGTTTTTAGGTGAAGATAGGGTTACTGAAATCAAACTTTCAAACGGTGAAAAAATAGCACTTGGTAAAAAAGATATTGTAATAATGTGTGTTGGTGTAAAAGCAAACATTGAGCTTTTTAAGGAATCCCCCCTTAACATTGATAGAGATGGAATAGTTGTAAATGAATATATGGAAACAAACGTAGATAATGTATACGCTGTTGGTGACTGTGCAAGTTACATTTCATATATAGACAAAAAACCTATTGGCGGCAAATTGGCTACCAATGCTGTGCCGATGGCTAGAATCTGCGCTTACAGGATACTTGGGAAAAACTATAAATATCAAGGTTTCATAAACGGTGCTATAACGAAGTGTATAAACTGGAGAATGGGTGGCACAGGTTTCAATGAAGAAACGGCAAAAGCCCGTGGATTTGATATAGTAACGACAAAAGGCGAAACCACTACAAGATTTCCCATGATTCCTGGGGCAACAAAAGTTATTGTAAAACTTATAGCAGAAAAAGAAACATTAAAGATCCTTGGCGCTGAAGTTGTTGCCGGAGAAAGTGTTCCACAATTTATTGATGTAATCTCTTATGCAATACAGAAACAATCCACAGCTTATGATCTTTTTCAATTTAGCTATTGTGCACAACCTTTCCAAACGTTTTTCCCGGCAAGCAACGCAATCGTACAAGCAGCTGAAAAATTACTTAACACGTGAGTAAATCAAAAAGCTTAAATAATAAAGAGGGGTATAACCCCCTCTTTATTTAATAAGCTTCCACTTCCTCATCATATATTTCTTCTTCTGTCACTGGGCTACTGAAGATTTTATATGCCCAGATCTGATAAATCAGAACTATCGGAACAAAGATAGCCACAACCACCGTCATAATTTTCAGGGTGTAAGCACTAGATGATGAATTTATGGCAGTCAAACTGTATGCAGCGTCGATACTAGATGGAATAAGATTTGGGTACAGCCCGTAAATACCTGTAAAAACCACCATAAGTATTGTTACACATGATGAGTAGAATGCTTTAACATATGATGAATTCATGAATATATAAGTTAACAGTAATGCAACAACAGCAAGAATCGGGATAACAAACCCAACCGGAGCAGCAAAAAAGTTATTGTACAGGTTTGTGGCAAACCATGTGTGAATAAGAAACAGAACAGCTACAAGTAATAGAATCGGCCAAAGTTTTTTGGCTAGTTTCTGAGATCTTTCCCGCAAATCACCAGTGGTTTTAATAGATAACCACAAAGAGGCATGAACAAGAAATAGACAGACAAACAGTATTCCGGTTAAAATCCCATATGGGTTGAGAAGTGTAAAAAGATTTCCATGATAACCTGCCGCATCTATAGGCAAGCCCTGAAAGATGTTTCCGAAAGCCACGCCAAACAAAAGTGCCGGAATAAAGCTGCCTATAAAAATAGCAAAGTCCCATCCTTTTTTCCAGCCTTCAGAATCTTTTTTCCCTCTGAATTCAAACGACACACCTCTGATAATCAAAGCAAAAAGAATAATAAGTAAAGGGGTGTAAAGGTAGCTGAACATATAGGCATAAGTGGTCGGGAATGCTGCAAATGTGGCACCGCCTGCAGTGATTAACCAGACCTCATTGCCGTCCCAAACGGGCCCCAATGTATTTATAACCATCCGTCTTTCCGTATCATTTTTGGCGATAAAAGGGTGCAGTATACCTGCTCCCAGATCAAATCCATCCAGCATAAAGTATACTGCCCACAAAAGTCCCCAAAGACCAAACCATATTAATTGAAAAACATTCGCTTCCATAAACAATCCTCCTTTAAAAACCTTTTACGCAGTTTTCTCGGGCTCAGGCCCTTTTCTTGAAAACTTCGCAAGAAGAGATAAATCAACAACAGCCAAAATACCATAAAAAATAAAAAATCCTATCAGTGACATCCAGACCTGACCTGATGTCACACTTTGCGAAACGGCGTCTGAAGTCTTCATAACACCGTAAACAATCCATGGCTGGCGTCCGATTTCAGCCACAACCCATCCAACCTGAGCAGCAATAAAGGGAAGTGGTATTGCATAAATCATAAGTTTCAAAAACCATCGCTTATTCTCCAAAGAATCTTTCCTTGAATAAATAAAAGCCAGCAAACTGAGAACTATAAAAATAACACCAAGGCATACCATTAGTCTAAAACTGAGAAATGTTTGCCAGACCGGAGGCCTTTCATTTTTAGGTATGTCATTTAATCCCGTTACTTCAGCATTGAAGTTGCCGTGAGCCATATAACTCAAAAGACCGGGGATTGCTAAAAATTCAAAGGCATTTTGCTCATTCTCAGCATCAGGCCATGCAAACATATATATCGGTGCATTTTCTTGAGTTTCCCAAAGAGACTCCATCGCAGCCATTTTTGACGGCTGGGTTTTTGCCACTTCCTTGGCATGATAATCACCTATAATAGCTATCCCAATAGAAATAACTAAACCGAAAATAGCAGCAATTTTGAAAGATTTTTTGAAAAAATCCGGCTGATTCTTCTTTAAAATATGATAAGCGGCAACTCCCATTACAAAGAAAGCACCTACAATGTATCCACTCATTGTTGTATGGAAAAATTTCAACCATGCATAAGGTGAAAATATCACTTCGGAAAAGTTAACCAGCTCTGCCCTGTTATTTCTTATAACATAACCTACGGGGTTTTGCATCCAGGCATTTGCAATAAGAATCCAGAGTGCCGAGAGATTCGAACCGATTGCCACCATCCACATAGCAAAGGCATGAGCCTTTTTTGAAATCTTTTTCCATCCAAAAATCCATACCCCGAGA
>JASMTO010000249.1:0-14360 GCA_041694215.1 bacterium | reverse complement strand
GCATAATAAAAACACCCAATATCGTCATTAAAATTCCCAATAGCCCAAAAAATGTTATTTTTTCACCCAAAAACAGTACAGCCCACAAAGTAACCCAAATAGGTGAAGATGTGGTAATGGGGTAAACCAAACTTGCATCCGAATATCTGTAGCTTGTTGATAAAAATAGATGATATCCGGTAAAAAAAAGTGCGGACAGAAAAGCAAATACTACTGCATTTAAATCAAAATATAGCTTATCGGAAAAAAAGGTAATGTATATAATGGTCATAAGACAAAAGTTGAGAAAATGCATCTGGTAATTAAACAGATACTTATTATAGGATTTTTTAAGTAGAATATTCCAAAGAGAATGCATGAAAGCACTGAAGACTATCAACAACAAACCGGTCATAAATAATGCTGATACATTTATTTTTAAGACAAATCAAGCATAATTATCAAATATTTTTTTACTAAAAATACTGAAGCATATAAAAGTATAATCAAGATATCTCAAACTTTCTGCACAATATAATATTATTCACTACAGTATGTTATACTTTTTTACTTGTAAAAAATTTTTCAAAAACGATATTTTCTGTATATTGTATACAACAAACATATTGACATTTCCTATAAACAGTGGTAAAAATAAACAGTGGTTTAAATTAGGGAAACAATAACAAAGGAGGTATATATGTCAACATTGAAAGAAGTACTCGCCAAAAAAATCGACGAGCACAGACCAAGAACAACAAAACTTTTAAAAGAACACGGTGACACTAAAATCAGCGATGTTACTATTTCTCAGGCAATAGGTGGGATGAGAGGGGTTAAGTGTCTTGTAACTGATATTTCTTACCTTGATCCTTATGAAGGGATCAGATTCAGAGGCTACACTATCCCTGAAGTAATGGAAAAGCTCCCAAAGCCTGAAGGCAAAGACTATCCTTATGTGGAAGGGTTCTTTTATCTGCTTTTAACAGGTGATATCCCAACAAAAGCACAGGCTGAAGAAGTTGTTGAAGAATTCAAAAAAAGATCGCAGATCCCTCAATACGTAATAGACATTCTCAGGACTATGCCCAGAGATACTCATCCTATGACTATGTTTTCTTCTGCAATTCTTGCAATGCAGAAAGAATCGGTATTTGCCAAAAATTACAAAGAAGGCAAATTCAACAAATTCACTTGCTGGGAAGATATGTACGAAGATGCTATGAATCTGATGGCTAAACTTCCTCGTATCGGTGCTTACATTTACAGAATGAAATATAAAGGTGACACACCAATTGAGCCTGATTACAACTTGGATATGGGTACTAATTTTGCTCATATGATGGGTATAGAGCCTCCTTACGATGAAGTTGCCAGAATGTATTTCATTTTGCACTCCGACCATGAAAGTGGAAACGTATCTGCTCACACAACCCACTTGGTGGCTTCAGCTCTTTCTGATGCATACTATTCACTATCCGCCGGTATTAATGGGCTTGCCGGACCTCTGCATGGACTGGCAAATCAGGAAGTTCTCGGGTGGATTCAAGATTTTATGGATCAGCTCGGTGGCGAAGTACCAACAAAAGAACAATTACAGAAGGCCGTTTGGGATACACTGAATAAAGGGCAAGTAATACCTGGATATGGACATGCTGTTCTGCGTAAGACAGACCCAAGGTATATGTCCCAAAGGGAATATTGTCTAAAGCATCTGCCTGATTATCCTCTTTTTAAAATGGTTAGTATGCTTTATGAAGTGGTGCCGGATATACTTAAAGAGCAGGGTAAAGCCAAAAATCCATGGCCTAATGTTGACGCTCATTCTGGTGTAATTCAGTGGTACTACGGAATTACTGAATATGATTTCTATACAGTACTTTTCGGTATAGGAAGAGCTCTTGGTGTCCTCGCAAATATTACATGGGACAGAGCGTTAGGATATCCGATTGAAAGACCAAAGTCTGTAACAACAGATATGTTAGAAGAAATGGCAGGAATAAAAAAGTAGGCACAGCTACTTCAAAAAAAGGAAGCCTAAAGGCTCCCTTTTTTATTTCCAATATCGATAAAAATTAATGGCAGAAAAGTTATTTTAGCGTTATCCCATCATAACTACAAATTGTTTTAGGGAAGATTTTTTTAGACCGAGTAAGCATAGTCTCCAGCATCTCATCGTTGTATTCAGGATTGTGGTGATACAAAACTAAATATTCCACATTAGCTTTCTTTGCAATGTCAGCACCGTAAATATACGTAGAATGTCCCCACCCTTTCTTTGAAATTCCGTCATACTCACCTTCAAAATCCTCAGGAAAATATGTCGTATCAAAAATCAAGTATTTGGCATTGCTACTGAAGGCTATCAAATCATCATCCACTTCGGAGTGTTCATAATCAGTAGCAAACACAGCCTCAAAATTGTCAAAGAACAATTTATAAACAAGGGATTTATTGGGGTGGCAACCTTCAATGGACGTTAATTGAACATACCCAAAATTATAAAACACTCCAGGTTCAACAAGATTATATTTAATATTTGCCTTAAGCATGTTATGAGAAACAGGAAAATAAGGAGGATTAAAAAGATATTTAATGAATAGAAAAGGATGATCCAGGCTTTTATTTTGGACATAAATATTAATCTCAGATTCTGGATTGTATAATGCTTTAAAAGTCGGCAAACCTATAATATGATCCCAGTGAAGGTGTGTAAAAAAAATATGATATTTCTTATAGGTTAAAAAATTGCTAAAATTTATTTTATTAATCCCTGTACCGCAATCAATAATCAGACACTCCTCATCATTAATAGGCACAAATACCGAAGGAGTATTACCGCCATACTTAATATATTGTTTTCCTGATACCGGGGTTGTACCTCTACACCCTAATAACGTCAGCATTTTAAAGACTTCCTCAATTCAACCCTATTGCCTTTGTTATTATACTTAACAGAATCAAAATACATTTTAGTAATCAAAATGCCCCGCCCATGAAGCTTAAACAAATCATCACCTTCTGTATCAAAAACAGCTTTCTTTACATCGAAACCTTTTCCCTCATCCGTTATAACAAAGCGTACCTCCGATTCATTGATGAATACTTCCAAAGAAACTTTCCTATTGCGATATTTGCCATATTCAATTTTATCTTTAACAAATTCCACGTATGTTCCTTCTTCGGTATACTTAAATTTTTCCTCAGCACTGATTTCAAGATTTCCATGTTCAATGGCGTTTGTGAGCATCTCTGATAGACCGATTCTGATCTTTTGAATATCAGAAATGCTACAGAAAAAAATCAATTCCTTCGTAATACAGTATACAATTTTATCTATTTTAAAAATATCATTTTCTATAAAATATTTTTTTTCCACAAAAACGGGCTTGAAGTATTTGGTATAAAAAGAGTTGGTACAACCATGAAAAACATAGTCTATTAAAGATTTAAACTGTATATTGTCAAACGGATCATTCAAAATGTGGACATTGGGAATATTAATATTATTATTCCCAACAAAAGCAACAGGGATGTCATAATCAGAATATGCTGTTGCAACGTCAACTGTATCCGTAACCAGCATCAGATGGGAGTTGTCTATATCAAAATTTTTATCTACATTCTCTACAACAAAGCCTTCGTTTTCCGCTTCTTCTTTAAGACTGTTGTAGAAGTTGATATTTTTGATAAAGCATGCTATTTTTTTCATATAAAACATTATAACATAAAAAAATTTAAATCAAATAAAAATTTGGAGGCTAAATGATGATCAGTCCTGATATTTTCAGACAATATGACATAAGAGGCACCGTTCCGGATAGTTTTAACAAAGATATTGCACAGCAAATAGCCAATGCATTTGCATTTCAGGTTAAAAATGAAACAGGCAATAGAGTCCCTTCCATCTCTGTTGGCAGGGATGTGCGATTATCTTCTGAAGATATATTCAACGGTGTTGCAGAAGGGATAAAAGATGCAGGGTGTGATGTAATTGAATTGGGTGTATGCCCCACTCCAGCAACATACTTCAGTTCATTTCATATGGAGGTGGATGCATTTATCATGATAACCGGCAGTCACAACCCTCCGGAATACAATGGGATGAAACTTGGTATAGGCCATTCCACGTATTATTCAGAAAAAATAACTTCATTGTACGAGGATATTAAAAGGTATGGATATATAAATGCAGATACGAAAGGACAACACAGAATTGATACCATCAACAAATACTATACTAATTGGCTTATAAATCATTTTGAGAAACTGAAAAGCAAAATCAGCACTCTCGACAGAAAAATTACAGTAGTGCTGGATGCTGGCAACGGCGTTGCTGGTCTTGTGGCCCCGGATATATTCAGAGAGCTTGGAGTTAATGTAGTAGAGTTATATTGCGAACCGGATGGCGACTTCCCCAATCACCACCCGGATCCTACTGTTGAAAAAAACTTGGAGGATGCAAAAGCAAAAATAAAAGAAACAAATGCAGATTTCGCAGTATGCTACGACGGTGACGCCGATAGAATAGGCATTTTGGATGAACAGCAAAAGGTTATATGGGGTGATTTGCTGTTATTAATCTATGCAAAAGAATTGATAAAAAAATACGAAAAACCGAAAATAATTGCCGATGTAAAAGCCTCTCAGGTATTATTTGATATGCTGGAAAAAATAGGTGCCTCAGGGATCATGTGGAAGACAGGGCATTCCCTGATAAAGAACAAATTAAAAGAAACCGGGGCTGAACTTGCTGGAGAAATGAGTGGACATATCTTTTTCAATGACGAATACTTCGGTTATGATGATGCTATTTATGCTTCCCTAAGATTTTTGGAAGCTTACGTAAACAATCTTAAAGATGGCAATATTAAAAATGTGTCCGATATGCTTAAAGGTATCCCTATGGTTTACAACACACCAGAAATAAGATTTGAATGCCCTGAAAGTAAGAAATTCAAAATAGTTGAGGAACTAACATCAATTTTCAAAAACTATCAAAAGGAAAATAAACTTGGAATTAAAGATATCATTGATATAGACGGCATAAGGGTTGTATTTGAAAACGGGTGGGGACTACTAAGAGCCAGTAACACCCAGCCTGTGTTAGTAATGCGGTTTGAAGCAACCGATGAAAAGGAAATGAACAGATATAAAGACCTTTTTGAAAATGAACTGAAAAAAATTGTATAGTTATAAAGCAATTAACATACAAGGGCGCTCACGCGCCCTCGCTAACAATATAAATTAAACCTGGGGTGCACCTGCAAGAATCTTTTTATCAACATTATCCTCGTAATTTTTAAAATTATCTATGAACTTTAAAGCCAAATTTTTTATTGTTTTATTATAATCCTCTTTGTTTTCCCATGCCAAAGAAGGATCAAGAACATCCGCAGGAACCCCTGGAGACTGTTTCGGAACGAGAAAACCAAATGTTTGATTTTTTTCATATTCTACATTATCCAAATCTCCGTTTAATATTGCGTTAATAATAGATCTGGTATGTTTTATTTTAAAGCGGGATCCAATGCCATAAGGCCCACCGGTTAATCCTGTATTAACAAGCCAGCACTTGACATTGTGCTTTTCAACCTTTTCTCCTAAAAGTTTTGCATATACAAAAGGATGATGAATCATAAAAGGTGCACCAAAACAGGCACTGAAAACGGCTGTGGGTTCTTTAACACCTTTCTCAGTGCCTGCGACTTTTGCTGTGTAACCTGAAATAAAGTGATACATTGCCTGGTTTGTACTAAGTCTAGAAACCGGAGGCAATACACCAAAAGCATCATAAGTAAGAAAAATAATGTTTTGAGGATCAGAAGCCTTCCCACTATCAACAATATTTGGCAGATGAGAAATAGGATAGGATGCTCTGGTGTTTTCTGTTAAGGAATCATCATCCAAATCAACACGTCTTGTTCTGGAATCAATAGTTACATTCTCCAAAATTGTACCAAATTTTCTGGTACATTCATAAATATCCGGCTCAGCTTCAGGTGAAAGCTTTATAACTTTAGCATAGCAACCACCTTCAATATTAAAAATACCGTTATCACTCCAGCCATGCTCATCATCGCCAACCAAAGACCTTTCAGGGTCAGTAGATAACGTTGTTTTGCCAGTACCTGATAATCCGAAAAAAAGGGCAGTATCGCCATTTTTCCCCACATTAGCTGAACAATGCATGGAAAGAATATTTTTTTTCGGGAGTAAATAATTCATAACACTGAAAATAGATTTTTTTATTTCTCCAGCATAACTTGTCCCTCCAATAAGAACCACTTGCTCTTCAAAGTTTATAATAATGAATGTTTCTGAGTTCGTCCCATCCACTTCAGGAATTGCATGAAATCGTGGCAAAACTATAACTGTAAAATCAGGCTTAAATCCTTTTAACTTTTTCCTATCATGCTCCCTAATAAACATGTTTCTGGCAAAAAGATTATGCCATGCCGTTTCGGTGATAACACGAACGTTAATACGGCTATCTTCATCAGCACCTGCATAACATTCCTGCACAAACACATCTTTTGTCTGAAGGTATGATCGCATTCTTGAAAAAAGCTTGTCATAGTTTTCTTTGGCAATTGGCTTGTTGTCTTTTGACCAGTTAATATCATCAAAATTATCCGACTTAACAACAAATTTATCATTGGGGGACCTTCCCGTATGGTGCCCTGTCCTTACCACCATAGGTCCCAAATGTGCTAACAGCCCTTCACGCCTCATTATTGTTTGTTCATAAAGCTCTGGAGTGGAAAGATTCCAGTATATCCTGGAAAGATTATCAAGTCCCAATGCTTCCAGACCAGTGAGCTCTGTTTTAGACATTGTTCATCCTCCATATTTTTTTGTTGAAAATGTATGACATTTTAAACTATAATTTTCAATATGAATTGTAAACATGATTTTATTTTTTTTGAAAAGGCTGATGAAAAAGCTCAGAAAAAAGAAAAAGAAAAGGCCAGAACTCTTAAAAAAAAGCAGTGGTGGCAAAACAAACTCGCTGCAGGCTATTGCTATTATTGCGGAAAACATGTAGGCTCCGGGAATCTCACAATGGATCATGTGGTTCCCATTGTAAGAGGAGGTAAATCAACAAAAGGGAATATTGTAGCAGCCTGCAAGGAATGCAATAGCAAAAAGAAGTATTTGACTCCGGTGGAATGGGATGAATATCTAAAAAATATTAAGTAAATTTTATGTTATTGAATAAAATAATTGAACAAGGGGATACTATTACATGAAGGGTAAGGAAATAAGAGAAAAATTTTTAACCTATTTTAAAGAAAAAAATCATACGTTAGTTAAATCATCATCGCTGGTACCGGAAAACGATCCTACACTGCTTTTTACAAATGCCGGAATGAATCAATTTAAAGATGTATTTTTAGGGCTTGAGCAGAGGGATTATACCAGGGCTGCCACGTGTCAAAAGGTGGTAAGAGCAGGAGGGAAACATAATGACCTGGAAAATGTGGGCAGAACTGCAAGACATCATACATTTTTCGAAATGCTGGGGAATTTCTCATTTGGGGATTATTTTAAAAGGGAAGCTATTCATTATGGATGGGAATTTCTCACAGACGTTATTGGACTTGATAAAAATAAACTTTATGTCTCTGTTTTCCACGAGGATGATGAGGCATACAACATATGGAAAAATGAAATACACGTACCAGAAGATAGAATCCTGCGATTAGGAGAAAAAGAAAATTTCTGGGCTATGGGTGATACCGGTCCTTGCGGCCCCTGCTCGGAAATTCATATCGATCAGGGCGAAGGGATAGGCTGCGGCAGAAGCGACTGTGACCCGGAATGTGATTGCGACCGTTATCTTGAATTGTGGAATCTTGTCTTTATGCAATATGATAGGGATGAAAGTGGTAAATTGCACCCTCTGCCAAAACCAAGTATAGATACAGGGATGGGGCTGGAAAGATTAGCCGCTGTTGTACAACATGTCAGAAGTAACTTTGATACAGATTTAATAAAACCAATTATAGAGCTAACAGCTAATATCGCTGGAATAAAGTACAATGAAAGTGAACATCAGGATATAAGCTTGCGTGTAATAGCAGATCACGCCAGGGCAACAACATTTCTTATTGCAGATGGCGTAATACCTTCCAACGAAGGAAGGGGCTATGTGCTCAAACGCATAATGCGCAGAGCAATGAGACATGGAAAAATGTTAAACATAAACAATAGTTTTTTTTACAAAGTGTGTGAATTTGTCGTAGATTTCATGTGCGACCATTACATCGAGCTTGCTGATAAAAAAAATTATATATCAAAACTTGTAAAAAAAGAAGAACAACGATTCAAGAATACCCTTTCAACAGGTTTAAAAATAATAGAATCTCTTATGGAAAAATATGATAGAGAAAAAATTATTCCTGGTAATGAAATATTCATTTTATACGATACTTATGGATTTCCTATAGATTTGATGGAAGATATAGCTAGAGACAATAATTTCCGGCTAGATAAGGCAGGCTTTGAAAGCGAGATGGCAAAACAGCAGGAAAAAGCAAAAAAAGCATGGAAAGGCAGTGGAGATCAGGCTGTAGATGCAAAATATAAAAAACTTGCAGAAAAATATAAATCTGTTTTTACCGGGTACAACCAGCTATCACTTGATACACATGTGTTGGCAATAATCAGCGATTCAGGAGAGAAGGATAAAGCTTTTAAAGGCGAATATGCAGAATTAGTACTGGAATCAACACCTTTTTATCCCGAAGGTGGCGGGCAAGTGGGTGATACCGGTATAATAAAAAATAATATTTGTCTTTTCAACGTTACCAATACAGTAAAATACGGTAATGACTTTATTGTGCATAAAGGTAAAGTTGTGGAAGGAACAGTTGAAAAAAATTCAACAGTCAGAGCAGAGGTGGATGAAAAACGGAGAAAAGCCATAGAAAAAAACCACACCGCCACCCACCTTCTCCATAAAGCCCTCAGAGATGTACTGGGAGATCATGTCAGACAGTCTGGATCTTTAGTGGACCCTGAAAGGCTACGTTTTGACTTTACTCATTTTTCTAACCTTTCAGCAGAAGAAATAAGCGAAATAGAAAAGGAAATAAATACAATCATACAGAACAATCTCGTAGTAAAAAAAGAAATTACTGAGATTGAATCTGCTCTGAAAAAAGGGGCAATGGCCATATTCGGAGAAAAATATGGTAATGAGGTAAGGGTTGTCAGCGTGGAGGGCTATTCGATGGAGCTGTGCGGAGGATGCCACGTTGGGCAAACAGGAGAAATCGGTGTTTTTAAGATTCTTTCAGAATCAAGTGTTGCTTCAGGTATAAGACGTATAGAAGCGGTCACCGGATTAAATGCTTTTAATATACTATCAAGAAGATTTGCTAATATCAACATTATATCAGATAAATTGCGAACACAACCTGAGCATGTGCTACAATCAATAGAATTATTAATTAATAAAAATAAAGAACTGGAAAAAGAAATCTTAAATCTTAAAAACAAGTTAAATACAGCAAAAACGGAAGAACTCCTGGAAAATATCCAGGTTAAAAATGGGGTAAAATTACTAACGTTACGAATGGACGGGCAGGAAATAAATGCGTTGCGGAATATAGTAGACACAGCAAAAGCCAAAATGAAATCCGGAATTGTTTTAATTGGGTCAGCAAATAACAATAAAGTAGTATTTCTATGTGGTGTGACAAATGATCTTACAGACAAATACAAGGCGGGGGACATAGTAAAACAGGTGGCAGCTGTATGCGGAGGAAGCGGCGGTGGGAAACCTGAAATGGCACAAGCGGGAGGTAAAGATATAAATAAGATTGATGAAGCCCTTAATAAGTTATATAATATTATATAAAAATGGAGGATATCAACGATGAATGAATTTGCAAAAAAACTTTTTTTAGCTGGACTTGGACTAGCAGCTACAACAGAAGAAAAAGCAAAAGCCACATTTAATGAGCTTATTCAAAAAGGTGACAAGCTTCAATCCAAAGAGGCTCAATTTTTAAAAGAACTTATGGATTCCACTGAAAAAACAGCCAGTGAATTCAGCGAAAAATTTGATGATTTCAGAAACGAATTTATCCAAAAGATGAATTTGGTATCAAGGGATGAGCATGAAAAGCTGTTAGAAGAAATTGAAGCACTGAAAAAGCAAATTTCAGAAATGGACTACGAAAAATTAGTAAACGAAATTAAAGAATTAAAAAATGAAATTGCTAACTCACAATGATAACATATATACACTAAAAGAAGACTGCCATTATCTGAAAACACGTTTCAAAAATGCTTTACATGCATACGAAAGAAAGACTTTGCCTCCTACAAAAAAGGAAGCAGCAATACTGGTGCCGCTTTTTTTCCAAAATGGCAAACTTCATATAATTCTTACCAAAAGGAGTAAGCATCTACCCTATCACAGCGGAGAAGTTTCTTTTCCAGGAGGCTCAAAAGACGACAGCGACAAAACAAAGCTGGATACTGCATTAAGGGAAACATCTGAGGAAATAAACCTAAATAGAGAAGATATTGATATTTTTGGCAAACTGGATGACCAGTATTCCGTTGCCAACATAAACGTGACCCCTTTTGTGGGGGCAGTAACTAATTATAGCGCTATCGATCAGTTAAGACCTCAGGAAAGTGAAGTGGAAGAAATTTTCAGTGTACCTTTGGACTTTTTTTACGAAAACACAACATATTGGCAGGAAGTATGGATAAGGTATAATTCTCAGTATCAGGTATATTTTTACAATTATAAAGGTAGAATTATTTGGGGATTAACAGGGAAAATAATAAAAAATCTTCTAACTATATTAGACTTGTGCAAAACGTGCCACCCCACACCAGACAAACCTGATTTCACTATAAGTAAATAATTAGCTAAACTTTGAAATTTTAATAAAACCCGCCCTTTTAATTCAATATTCACACTGTTAAATATTCAAAGCTCTAAAAAAAAGTATAAAATTATGGGAAAATTATAGTTGTCAAACAAAATTTTATGTACTACAACGAAAGAATATAGAACATTCATAAACAAATATACCAAAACGTTCCATCAATACAAATATTCATAGGAGGCTTTATGTTTAACATTTCATTTTTAACAGGTAAAGAAATTAGAGAACGAAAAAATATATATACAATCAAAAAAAGACATAAGCAGGTCTTTGGAGACTGTGAAAAGAAAAACCATCCGTTTTATGTTTTTTCAGAAATATTTATCAAACAACTTCCGCTAAATTTTCTTGAAATACTTACCGACCAGGATTTATACGAATTCATTAAGTTTTTATTTGAAAAATTCAATGAAAGAAAAAAGAAAAAGTTTTTTATGGACTCTACAACTACATTTAATTCATCATTTTTTATAGGAAATTTCTCACTGATTACCCTATGTACAGACGACAGACCTTTTTTGATTGACAGTATAAGAGAATATTTTTTTGAAGCAGGGATCAACCAGCAGTTTATACTTCATCCCATTTACAGTGTAAAGCGTAATGTTAAAGGGGAAATCACAAGTTTAAAAGAAGCTGAATTGGGAGCCAAAAATGAATCATTTATTGTAGTATTTTTAGAAAATGTCGAAGAACCTGAATTTGAAAAAATATTAAAGGAAATTAAGTCAATATACAATGAAGTTATACTTACCGTTGATGACTTTCCACATATGAGCGATTTGTTAAAAAATATTTCGGAAACATACAAAGACATCTCACCAGAAGTTTCTGAGTTTTTGGAATGGCTCATGAATGACAATTTTATATTTCAGGGCGTGCGTATTCTCAAAAATATTGATCTAAAAACAGAAAAATATGAGTTGGAACAATTTGGCGTTTATAAACTCAACAGGACGCTATCTCTCATTCCATCCATTATAAAAGCTATTCAAACAAATAAACTACATTATATTAATAACTATCCCGTGGTTGTGGACAAAGCCATTCACAAATCAAAAGTCAAAAAACGCATAAACTATGATAGGGTCATGATTACAGATTCCAGTAACAACTCCTGCTCTGTCATAATTATTATAGGTGTTTTTTCAAAAGAAGCAATAAATACCCCTCCATACAAAATAAGTTTATTAAGAAAAACAATTGCTGATGTATTCAAACATTTCAAATTTGTCCAGGGATCCCATGATTTCAAATGGATCAGAGATATCGTAAACTACTTTCCAAAAACAGAAATATTTAATTTTGATAGAGATACGTTAATAGAAATACTCGAAACAGTCCTTTCCCTACAAGGGAAAAATCAGATCAGACTCTATTGGAAAAACTTTAAACCACTGAAAAATTTTTATATTTTACTGGCCATACCATCTGAAAAATTTTCCAACGAATTAATTAGTGATTTACAAAAACAGTTCATAAGACTTTTAAATGCAAATGTTTTGGACAGCACCTATAGAAGCGACGAGCATGGATATCATTTTATTCATTTTCATCTCTATTTGAAGGATCTGAAGATTCTGGATACATTAAAGGACAATGATATCAAAAATGTTGTGCAAGAAATTCTGCGTGACTGGAATGACGAATTATACGAGCTGCTTTCCATAAGATACTCCGGGCTAAAAACTGATCAAATATACCACACATTTGTGAATGCTTTTTCAGAAAATTACCGAACAAAGCTGAGCCCCCGAGAAGGCGCATTTGATATATCCAATCTTGTTAAGTTTGATGAGCTCAGATCTGCCATTTACCACGAAAAGGACAAAATTGTATTAAAAATATATTCAAAAGAAAAAATACTTCTTACAGATATTATGCCGGTAATTAACAATATCGGGCTACAAGTTCATGAAGAAGAAATATACCAGCTGTCAACACAAAGCAAATCCTATTACATTAGCAATATTTACCTTGCAAATATCAAAGACATTCAAAAATTTGTTGAAGAATTCAGCACAATACTTCCAGAAATGCTCTCTGCTGCAGTTTTAGAAAAGATTGAAAATGATAAGCTCAATAATCTATTAATGAAAATCGGGCTGGATTACAGAGAAATAGATATTTTAAGAGCCCTCAGAAATTATGTTGAGCAAATCAACTATACATTCAGTAAACAATCAATTAACAAAACATTACTGAATCACCCAAAAATTGCAAAACTTTTTGTGGATTTTTTTGATCAGAAATTCAATCCTTGTTGCGGCAAAAGAGACACAGAAAAAATACAAAAAAAACTGATGGAAGAAATAGAATCCATATCTTCCGTACTTGAAGATACGATACTAAGATACATTACAGAAACAATAAATGCTATGACAAGAACCAATTACTATCAAACACCCCGCAAAAATTATATCTCTTTCAAAATTAAAAGCTGTGAGCTGGATATACTGCCTGATCCAAAACCAATGTTTGAAATTTATGTTCACGGGCCTCATGTTGAAGGTGTTCACCTTAGAGGAGGTAAAGTTGCAAGAGGAGGATTGAGATTTAGTGACAGATTTGACGATTTCAGAACTGAAATACTTGGGCTTTTAAAAACACAGATGGTAAAAAATACAATCATAGTTCCGGTAGGATCCAAAGGTGGTTTCATTGTAAAGAAACGCTTTGCTGATGCCGAACAAGACAGAAATTTTGTAATAGAGCAGTACAAAACTTTTATCAGGGGGCTTCTGGATATTACAGACAATTACTCCGAAAAGGATATTCTTCAACCTGAAAATACGGTAATATACGATGAAAAAGATCCATATCTTGTTGTCGCTGCAGACAAAGGCACAGCAACATTCAGTGATATAGCCAACTCAGTCTCCAAAGAATACAACTTTTGGCTGGGGGACGCTTTCGCTTCTGGTGGCAGTGTGGGTTATGATCATAAAAAGGTTGGTATCACTGCCAGAGGTGCATGGGAATCAGTAAAGAGACATTTCAGAGAACTGGGTAAGAACATATCAGAAGAAGATTTTACCGTTGTTGGTATCGGTGACATGAGTGGCGATGTATTTGGAAATGGAATGCTCCTTTCTAAAAAGATAAAATTGTTAGGGGCTTTTAACCATATGCACATTTTTGTGGATCCTGATCCCGATCCTGAAATAAGCTTCCTTGAACGTGAACGATTATTTAAGTTACCAAAATCCACCTGGAAAGATTATAATGAAAGCTTAATATCTGAGGGAGGAGGGGTATTTGACAGATCAGCCAAACGAATAAAAATCACCCCCCAGATGAAAAAGCAGCTAAATATTTCAGCTAATACTCTGACTGGGGAAGAATTAATAAGGGAAATATTGAAAGCCCCTTTAGAACTTTTATGGAGCGGGGATATTGGAACGTATGTAAAAAGTACGAATGAATCCAACGAAGAAGTAGGAGACAAAGCCAACGACAACGTTC
>JASMTO010000248.1:0-5427 GCA_041694215.1 bacterium | reverse complement strand
AGCAATGATGATTGGTTCTGTTGTTTTTGACCTCGATATAGATAATGCTTTTTCTTTGAAAGAGAAACGACGGGTACTTAATAGTCTTAAAACTAGGCTTAAAAACAAGTTTAACGTTGCAGTGGCTGAAGTGGGTGATAAAGATATCTGGAATAGATCTACTTTGGCAGTTGTTACATTAAGTGATGAAAGATCTTTTCTTGATTCACAAATACAATCTATCATTAGTTTTGTGGAAGCATTTCACGACGTGGTTATAATGCATATAACACAGGAGATTTTTTGATGCATAAAGAAACTTATAGAGATAGAAGGGTGGCTGAGCTTTTACGGCAGGAAATATCAAAACTTATTGAATATGAAGTCAAAGACCCTAGGGTTAAAGGCACAATTGTTATAAATGTTAAAGTCACCAAGGATTTAAGTTTGGCCAGAATTTACGTGAGAAATATGTTTGATTACGATCTGGATGATGTTATTGAAGGTTTGAAAAGTTCATCAGGTTTTCTGATAAGCCGACTAAACAAATTGATAAGGATTAGGAAGGTACCTGATTTGGAGTTTCTAAAAGATGACACTATAGACAAGGCAAGCAGGATTGAGGAATTGATTGAGGAAATACATAAAACAGATGAACGGAATCGTTAATATTTATAAACCTTCTGGTGAAACCTCTTTTCAAACAGTAAAGCGGGTCAAGAGAATTTTAGGTGCAGATAAATGTGGCCATACAGGTACGCTGGATCCTCTTGCTGAAGGTGTTCTACCTGTTTGTATTAATCAGGCAACTAAACTGTCTGATTATATTATGGCTTTTGAAAAGGAATATATTGCGGAAATTCTTCTCGGTAAAAAAACAGATACAATGGATGTTACTGGTAAAGTGCTAAAAGAGAATCCGGATTGCCAGCTTGAAAAAGAACAGTTGGAAAATATTTTAAATTCATTTACCGGAGAGGTATCTTTGAAAATTCCTTCGTTTTCTGCTGTGAAAATCGGAGGTAAACGTGCCTATCATCTTGCTAGAAAAGGATTGATTGAAGATGCCGGGTACAGGTATGCTTATATTAAAAGTATAGAGTTGTTGCGTTATGATTTCCCTACTTTTGTTGTGAAAGTGAAATGCAGTAAGGGAACGTATATAAGAAGCTTGGCGGATGCAATTGGTGAGAAGGCAGGTTGTTATGCTGTAATCAAGGGGTTAATAAGGTCCAAAAATGGGTATTTTCGTCTGAAAGATTCATTAACTCCGGAGGAACTTGAAATTAAAGTGGCTGCTGGTGATTTTTCCTTTTTTGTCTCCGTTAATAATGTCTTAAAATGGCCTGTGGCAGTAGTTAGAAATGAGGTTATAAACAAAGTGATTAATGGTATGAATCCTGAAAGGCAGGATTTTGTATACTTACCATCTCCAGATAGTGAATATGTTTTTATTTCCACTGTGGAAGGTAATATTGTCGCATTTTCAAAGAAAGCATATGAAAACAAAAAGCCTTTAAAGCTTGTGAAGGTCTTTAAGGATTTTTTGTAAGTATAATTTGTTATTGTGAAGTATGAAAAATTGTTGTAATTTAAACGTTTTTTTGATAAAATAAATGTTTTGATAAGGAGGTGTGTTATGGCTTTGGCAAAAGAAGAAAAAAAAGAAATTATGGAGCAATTTAAGGTACATGAAAATGATACCGGCTCACCAGAAGTGCAGGTGGCTCTTTTAACCAACAGAATAAAAGATCTTACCGAACACTTTAAGAATCATCCTCAGGATTATCATTCGAGAAAGGGCTTGTTGATACTTGTGGGGAAAAGAAGAAAACTGTTGGATTATTTGAAGAAAAAAAATTACAACAGGTACAAAAAACTAATCGGTGAATTGGGTATAAGGAAGTAAGTATGAAAAACAAAGAAGAGATTTATGAAGTAGTGCTCGGCGAAGGAAGTGAGCCGTTTTATTTTAAAACCGGCTGGAAAGCCAAGCAGGCTAATGCCAGTATTTGGGCTACACACGGGGAGACAATAGTATTGGTTACTGCTACTGCCAGTAAACAGGCACCTGAAGGAATAGATTTTTTCCCTTTAACGGTCAACTATATTGAAAAATTTTATTCAGTGGGGAAAATACCCGGGGGTTTTATTAAACGAGAAGGCAAACCTTCTGACAGGGAAACGTTAATCTCCAGACTTATTGATAGACCGTTGAGGCCTATTTTTCCAGATGGTTTCAGGAATGAAACACAGGTGGTTGCTACAGTTGTTTCCAGCGATCAGATTAATTCAAGCGATATTTTGGCATTAAATGCTGCTAGTGCAGCCCTTATGATTTCGGATATCCCCTTTAATGGCCCTGTCGGTGCAGTTAGGGTCGGCAAAATTGGTGGTAAGCTAGTTCTTAATCCATCGATGGATAAATCTGATGAGCTTGATATGAATATAATAGTGGCCGGGACTGAGGATGCCATTGTTATGGTGGAAGCTGGAATGAACAGTGTTTCAGAAGATGAGGTTATAGAGGCTTTGGAATTTGGACATGAAGGGATTAAAACGATTGTTGAAGTTCAAAAACGGATGAGAAAAGAAATAGGTAAACCCGCGATGGAATACAAAGACTTTTCAATCCCGCAGGAGCTTGTTGAAAAAGCCTATTCCCAAATATCTCATAAAATTAAAGAAGCTGTTATGAAACCTGGCAAGCAGGAAAAATATGATGCTATAGAAGCATTGAAGGAAGAATATTTGGCCAGTGTAGAAAAAGAGCTTGGGGAAGAAACATTTAAAGAACAGGCTAAATTATACGATGATGTGTATGCATCTGTTGAAAAAAAGGTTTTCAGGGAAATGACGTTGGAATCAGGCCAGCGTGTTGATGGTAGGAAATATGAAGAAATAAGACCTATTGATATAGAAACGAGGCTGTTACCTAGAGCACACGGATCTGCCCTTTTCACCAGGGGTGAAACGCAAGCACTTGTTACCACCACTTTAGGTACCAAAATGGATTCTCAAATGGTGGATGATATTGAGGGGGAAAATTCAAAACGATTTATGCTCCATTATAACTTTCCACCGTTTTGTGTTGGAGAGGTTGGGTTTTTAAAACCCCCAGGCAGGAGAGAGATAGGTCACGGTGCTTTAGCAGAAAGGGCATTGCAATATGCCTTGCCAGATGAAAAATCGTTTCCTTACACTATAAGAGTAGTTTCCGATATTTTAGAGTCCAATGGTTCTTCCTCGATGGCATCTGTTTGCGGGGGGAGTCTTGCCCTCATGGATGCAGGTGTTCCCGTGAAAAGCCATGTGGCTGGTATTGCCATGGGATTAATTTATGAAAATGGAGAGTATGTTGTCTTAAGTGACATAATGGGAATTGAAGATCATTTGGGTGATATGGATTTTAAAGTTACCGGTACTAAAGATGGAATTACTGCACTTCAGATGGATATTAAAATTGAAGGTCTTTCCAGGGATATTTTAACAAAAGCATTGGATCAGGCTAAAGAGGGGAGATTGTTTATTTTGGACAAAATGAATAGTTCCCTTAGTGCTCCGGCAGATTTACCGGACAATGCTCCAAGATTTGAAAGTATAAATGTAAATCCTGAAAAAGTGGGACTTATCATTGGTCCTTCCGGTAAAACAATAAAAAGCATCATCGAGGAAACAGGTGTGGCTATTGATATTCTCGATGGTGGAGTGCTCAATATTTTTGCTACTGATAAAGACTCTATTGATAAAGCAAGAGCTAAAATTGAAGCTTTAGTTCAGGAGTTGGCCAAAGATAAAGTGTATAATGCTAAAGTGAAAAAGGTCATGGAGTATGGCGCTTTTGTTGAGCTTATTCCTGGAGTGGAGGCGCTTCTTCATGTGTCACAGTATAGTAATGAGCATGTGAAAAATATTTCTGATTACCTGAAAGTGGGTGATGAAGTGAAAGTTAAATACTTGGGCAAAGATGAAAGGGGAAGATTGAAAATCACCCGGAAGGATATTGTGGAGGAAGACGAGTAATTCTTTGTGGTATGCAGTAATGGAAAAGTTAAAAATTAAAATATATAAAGACAGCCGGATAAAAAGTCCGGAATATCAAACCGATCAGTCTTCAGGGGCTGATCTTTTTGCTTCACATTCCGGTGAATTGAAAAAAGGGGAGTTTAAACTGGTGAAAACCGGTTTAAAACTATCAATCCCTGAAGGGTTTGAAGCCCAGATAAGGCCGCGTAGCGGCCTGGCATTGAGACATGGGGTTACTGTTTTAAATACTCCTGGTACAATTGATTCAGATTACAGGGGTGAAATTGGTGTAATTCTCGTGAACTTTGGCGATGATAAATTTGTCTTCAGTGAAGGAGACCGTATAGCACAGGTTGTTTTTACAAAAATTTACAGAGCAGAGTTTGAAAATACAGAAATTCTTGGAAATACGGAAAGAGGAACCGGTGGTTTCGGACACACGGGGATCTAATTTTTATAACTTGACTATAAAAGGTTTTTAGATAATATTAAGATAATGAATTCATTGCTTATTGACACGTCATGGGGACATTTATCGCTATCTGTGGCCACTTGTAAAGAGCTTATAGCTTCTATAACACTAAATTTAAATCATAAAATGAATGAAAATTTGCTCAGCATTCTCGATTTTAGTTTGAAAAATCTTTCCTTTGGAATAGATGATTTTGACAGGCTAATTGCTGTTACAGGACCTGGGTCATTTACAGGTATAAGAATAGGTGTGTCCACTATTCAAGGTATTGCAGCAGGTCTTGGAAAATCACCTTTGGGTATTTCATCATTGGATGCAGCAGCACTTGTTTTAAATAGAGCTAAGGTAAAAATAGCGTGCAGGCTAAGAGGCAAGATGTTTACTTTTAAAGAATATGATTTTGGAATAAATAATTTTTCTGATTATACTAATGTAATGGAAGATGATTTGCCTGAGGATACTGTTTTTGTAAACTCCAAAAAATATGAAAACAGTATAGCAAATTTATCACAAGCTGTTGTGCACAAAGATTTTGATACTTTTCTTATGGATTGTATACCGTTTTATATGACAAAATCTGAAGCGGAGATTAGTTTTGATAAAAAGAGCTGCATTTAATGATCTCAAAGAAATTTGTGCAATAGAATCGGAAAATTTTGTATCTCCATGGAATTATGGTATGTTTTTAGAGGAGTACAATAGGGATTTTTCACATATTTTTGTATTTTGGAAAGGCAATATTATTGCAGCATATATGGTTTTTGTAGAGATCGCTGACGATGAAGTGGAGATTTACAATATTTCTGTTCGTAAGGAATACAGAAGAATGGGACTTGCATCTGATATGTTGAGGTTTTTACTTAGAAATTCGAGAGGGAAATCTATTTTTTTGGAAGTCAGAGATGACAACATTTCTGCTATCAATTTGTACAGGAAGTTTGGTTTTAATG
>JASMTO010000247.1:0-8013 GCA_041694215.1 bacterium | reverse complement strand
AAGAATATATTTTCAGGCAAGGAAGGTTTGGAAGCCATATTTGGTTTTTTGGTAAATCTTGAAAACGACCACAAGGTAATTATATTGGAGTATATACTTAGTGCTGTAGATATAGAATTGGATGAATTGGAAGAGATAGCGAGAAAAGGAGGTATAGAAGGTATGCCAAGTTTAGCTGAGAGATTAGAGAAGAAGGGTAGAGAAGAAGGCAAGAAAGAGGGAATTCAGATAGGCGAGCAGAGGGGGAAAACTGAAAGGACTCAGGAGCTTCTTATAAAACAAATGCA
Organism: bacterium; assembly: GCA_041694215.1. Lineage (GTDB taxonomy): Bacteria > Chrysiogenota > Deferribacteres > Deferribacterales > Flexistipitaceae > Flexistipes. Next base: position 7,726 of record JASMTO010000247.1, on the reverse strand, counting down.
CCTTAAATACGGCATCACCGACTCCGAAAAAGACTTTATAAAGTCAGTCACCGACTTAGATAAATTGGACAAGGCTACTGAGGCTATTTTGTCTGAGGATAGTAAGGAAAAGCTCCTTAGTCTTTTGAAATAAGTTTAATAGGTTCTTTCTTGACTGCAACTTGGTATTAATGTGATCCTATTGCGAAAAATGGGGTGATGTCAATATAAAAAGTGTTGACAAATTTTTTTTGTTTTGCGAAAATGGTCTTACCAAATAATGGTAAAACTTGAATCTATAATTTTCATACTTAAAGATTATGGTTTGTTGCCTAATTTGATAGCAAATTAATGGGAGGTTAATTTGGAAAAAAGTGTGTTGAAAAAATTTCAAAAGATTGTTGGAAAAACAAACTGTTTCACCTCCCCTGAAGAGACATCCAACTATTGTTTTGATGCATTTGCTAAAAGTAATATATTTCCTGAAGTTGTGGTTGTCCCCGAAAGGGAGAATAGCATCCCAGAAATTATCAAATTGTGTAATGAAGAGAATCTAGCTGTTGTCACCCGGGGAGCCGGGACAAACCTAAGTGGCGGAACGTTACCTTTTAAAGGCAGTTGTGTCTTGGTTACCACAAAGCTGAACAAAATAAAAGAAATCAATAAAGCTGATCATTACGCTGTTGTTGAAGCCGGGGTTGTGACAACAGATATTGCAAATGCAGCAGCAAAAGCAGGTCTTTTCTATCCACCGGATCCTGGCAGTATGAATATTTCAACAATTGGTGGGAATGTTGCGGAAAATGCCGGTGGACTCAGGGGTTTAAAGTACGGCGTTACGAAAGATTATCTGATGGGGCTTACACTCTATGATGCTGAAGGGAACAAAGTTATAGGCGGAGGCAGAACTGTAAAGCAGGTATCAGGGTTCAATCTTCCTGGGCTTTTTGTAGGATCGGAAGGCCTTTTGGGAATTATGACAGAATTTATTCTAAAGCTTATTCCACCACCAGAAAGCAGCCGGTCTATGCTTGTTATGTATAATGATATCTTAAAAGCATGCGATACCGTCTCACAGGTAATCGCTGAAAATATACTCCCAGCCACTATGGAATTACTGGATAATTTTACCATAAAAACAGTTGAAGAAGCCACATCAATAGGTCTGCCGGTTGATGCGGATGCACTCCTGCTTCTTGAAATTGACGGTCATCATGCACAAGTGGCTGATGAGTTTGAAAAGGTGAAATACATTTGTGAGAAAAATGGTGGAGAGCTGAAAATTGCAGAAGATGAAGAATCCAAAAACAATATCTGGGAAGCCAGACGGAAGGCTTTAAGCAGCCTCGCAAGATTAAAACCGACACTAATTCTTGAAGATGCAACCGTTCCCAGAAGTAAAATTTCTTCCATGATGTCCTCAATTCTAGATATCTCCCGAAAATATGAAATTACTATAGGTACCTTTGGTCATGCTGGTGACGGCAATCTTCATCCCACAATACTCACCGATAAAAGGGATAAAGAGGAAATGTTGCGCGTTGAGAAGGCAGTGGATGAAATATTTTCAGCCGCTCTGAATCTTGGAGGCACACTCAGCGGAGAACATGGTGTAGGCACAGCAAAAGCCAAATATCTTGAGATGGAATACGGCAGCGGTACTGTAGCATTCATGAAAAATCTTAAAAAGGGTGTTGATGCAAGAAATATTCTGAATCCTGGTAAGATGAGTTTGTAATATGGAAGATCTTGTAAAGGAACTCAAAGAGCTGGAAGAGCTTGTTATAACGTGCATGAAATGCGGTACATGCCAGGCTTACTGCCCCTTATACAAAAAGGATTTTCTTGAACAGTCTGTGGCCCGCGGTAAGATATCAATGATAGAATCGGTATATGAAGGCAATTTAGAAGATGCTTCCCGTATATTAAAATACATTGATTACTGCATAATGTGCGGTAGATGTAAAGCCAATTGTCCCAGCGGTGTTAAAACAGATGAAATTTTTCTGAAAGCAAAAAGCGCATTGAGAAAGGTTGAGAAACTGCCTTCCTGGGGTAAATTTATTTTAAAAATTGTCATGGAAAAACCGGAACTTTTGTCCAAGATATCCCCGCTTATGCATATAGGTTTGAAGTTTGGCAGCAAACAGGTGAAAGATGATGTGTTTAAGCCATTATTCGGCTTATATTCACGGAATGTTACCTCCATTGCAAAGAAAAGTTTTTGTGATGACTATGCCGGTTTTCACAAAGCAGAAAATGAAAAATTCAGCGTTATTTTCTACCCAGGATGTGCAGTGAATTATATGTACAAACATTGGGGAGAAACCATTGTAAAATTGTTAAATAAACTGGATGTATCCGTTTATGTCCCTGATGTGAATAAATGCTGTGGTATCCCAGCTGCGACATTAGGGGATATGGATCTCTACGCAAAAATGGTGGATGAAAACAGGCGACTTTTTAAACGTTTTGATGCTGATTATGTCATCACATGCTGTCCTACATGTGCTTATGGCCTGTTTGATATGGGGGAAAAGGTGGCACACGAGTCATTTGATAAACAGGAAATGGATATCCTTATATTTTTAAAAGAAGTGATCGGTTTATCTCCGGTGCAGCTGACTTTAGAGAAGGCGTCACTGCATATCCCTTGTCACTATGACCATTCTAAAGATGCGGTTCTGAAAGATTTTATTAAGGATATTTCTGGGAATTATTACGAACTAAAAGATCAATCCTGCTGTGGCTTTGGAGGCACCTTTAATTTAAAGAATTACGATTCGTCAAAAAAAATTGTGGAAAATAAGTCGGTTGAGGTTCGAGAAGAAAAGGTTAGAACGTTATTCACACCTTGTCCAGGCTGCGCTATGCAATTAACGGATGGTATAATTCGTGAAGGCGGCAATGCAGATGTTTTACATCCCGTTGAGATTATTTACGAGGGGATAATCAATTCAGATGGTTCTGAAACTAAAACTGAAGAGAATTAGTGACAAAATATTTTTTCAAATTAGGAATTTAATTTTAAACAGTGAGCTAAAGCTCGGGCAGACACTTGTCACCCCGAAAGGAAACTGGCGTAAAGTATGTGTGAGCAGACCTTTTTTTATAAGAATGAAATGAATCTACTAAATGCTTAAGGGGGTTTAATTATGGAAGCAAATCTTGGTTCAGCTTTTGTAGCATTTCTTCCTATTTTATTTACTATTGTAGCAATGGCTGCTTTTAATTGGCCTGCTAAAAGAGCATTACCTGTGGCATGGATAATTGCAGTAGTGATTGCAATGATTGTGTGGAAAATGGATTTCCAGCATGCATTTGGCTTTTCAGTTTATGGAGCATTGAAAGCGATCGATGTCCTTATTATTATCTTTGGCGCCATTTTGATTCTTAACACTCTAAAAAAATCGGGTGCAATGGCTACAATTAACAACGGATTTACAAATGTTACAAAAGACCGTCGTATTCAAGCACTTATTATAGCGTGGATGTTTAGTGCCATGATTGAAGGAGCAGCCGGATTTGGTACTCCTGCTGCAATTGCTGCGCCACTTTTGGTTGGTTTGGGTTTTCCTCCTCTTGCAGCTGCAATGGTTGCACTGATATTTAACAGTACACCTGTAAGTTTTGGGGCCGTTGGTACTCCTATTCTTGGTGCTATAAATACTTTGGAAAAAGGAATTACTCAACTTGCCACAGGAACTGATCCTGCAGTAGCTATTGAAACATTCAAATTGACTTGGGCGCAATGGAGTGCAATTGGTCACTCGGTTGTAGGTATCTTTGTTCCATTATTAGGGTTATGTATGTTGACTAGATTCTTCGGTAAAGAGCGCTCCATCAAACCTGCACTTGAAGTTGCTCCTTTTGCTATTTTTTCAGGGGTTGTTTTTATTATTCCATATATTATCTTAGCTGCTTTATTGGGGCCTGAATTGCCGTCACTTGTAGGAGCAATGATAGGGCTCCCTATAGTTATAGTTGCTGCCAAAAAGGGCTTCCTAATGCCTAAAACGGTATGGGAGTTTCCTGACAGATCTGAGTGGGCTGAAGATTGGAAGTCAAATGTGGATACAGGAGAAGTTGATAAGGCAAAAATGTCTCTTGTTAAAGCCTGGACTCCTTATGTACTAATCGCTTTGATCCTTATTATCACTCGGATTCCGGAGCTTGGTCTCAAGGGTTTTTTGGCATCTCAAAAGATTGTAATTCCAAATATTTGGGGAACAGGTGTAGATTATGAACTAGCATACCTATATTTACCGGGTACAATACCTTTTATCCTTGTGGCACTTATTACGCATGCAATTCATGGGATGAAGAAAGAGCAGGTTAAAACCGCATGGAAGGATTCTTTCAAACAGATTTCTGGTGCTGCAATTGCTCTTCTCTTCGGAGTAGCCATGGTGCAGCTAATGCTTAATTCGGGTGTAAATGCTGCTGAACTTCCAAGTATGATGACAGCAATGGCTAGTGGAATTGCATCGATAGCAGGACAAGGATATGTTTTTGTTGCCCCATTTATAGGTGTACTTGGTTCTTTTATGTCAGGTTCTAACACGGTTTCTAATATTCTCTTTGCTTCTTTACAATTCGAAAGTGCAGAAATTCTTGGCATGTCACCTGTTTTAATGGTAGCTATCCAAAACATCGGTGGTGCTATCGGGAATATGACGTGTGTAAATAATGTGGTTGCAGTTTGTGCTACTGTTGGAACTTCAGGAGTAGAAGGAAAGCTTATTAGAAGAAATGCAATTCCAATGTTTATTTATGGACTTGTTATAGCAATATTCTTTGCAATTTTAATATATAGCGGCTTTGATCCACTACCATTTTAGTAGAAAAACATAGTTGTATATGAAGTTCCGCACTTGCAGAAAGTGCAAGTGCGGAACATATGTTATATTTTACAAATTAAAATACCTAGTTCCCACTCGTTCCTGTTAACTTTATGCAAACACATTATTCGAAAATCTTAGCCTTTAAACAATTTCAAGATTTTCTTCGATAAATGTGGAAAGGTGGACAACCTTTTTATTTATCCCTTTTTTCAAAAGCCCACCTTCGATTTGCATAATACAACCGGGACAATCTGTAATCACAATCTCTGCCCCTGTTTTTATAATATGCTCTATTTTTTTATCCAGTATCCCGGATGAGATTTCTGCAAAATCAATGGAATATGTCCCTCCGAAACCGCAACATACATCGCTGTCTTCAAGCTCAACAAAATTGCTCCCGAGTATTTCCTTCAGCATCTTTTCAGCAGAAAACCCCAGCCCTCTACCTTGGTGGCAGGGGGTGTGATATGTAATTTTTGATCCATTTTTAACGTTAACGCTGATATTTTCTTTTTCCAGAAACATTCCCAGCGACAATGTCTTCTGTGCAATATCTACAGAAAGCTTATATAAGTCGGGATTATCTGCAGTAAATTCAGGAAACTCCTCTTTTATTGCCATGCCGCAGCTCGGGCAGAGAACAATGTAGGCATCGTAATCTGTAGGATTTCCCATTTGTTTCAGGTTTCTATGGATAGTCTTTTTTCCATTTTCTCCATCCCCAGAAGCTATTGCAGGTAGGCCACAACACACAGGCGTATCGGGTATATCCACCTTTATGCCGGCTTTATTCAAGATTTTTACAAGTGATTCACCCATCTCCGGATAAAAATACTGCACAGCACATCCAGGATAAAATAGTACCTTCTTTTTAAAATCTTGTTGTTTGCCATAATGTTTTTTAAACTTTTCCGAAAAAAAAGCTGGGGCTACTGCAGGAAGTGTCCTGAAATCTTTGTTTTTAGGCATAAGGGGAATAGATTTTAGATGTCTACCATCTTTTGCAACAATTGGTTTTTGAATATATGAAGCAGTTTTAAATGCAGTTGAAAAAACTCCGGGATTTGGAATTACTGCGGAATAGATAGTTTTTTTCACAGGGTTGATGCCATACTCTTTGCCAACTATCACTTTCAGTTTAGAAATAATACCCTGAAGATCTATACCGGCGGGACATATGGATGAACATGCTTTGCAGCCTATACACAGTTTCAGTATATCTTTAGCCTTTTCTTCCCCGTGGTAAAGGGCTGTAAGGATAAGACCTATTGCTCCGAGGTAAATGTGACCAAAAACATGACCGCCGATCATTTCGTATGGAGGGCATATATTTGCACAGCTGCCACAGCGTATACATTTAAGAGCTTCTCTGAATTCGGGATGTTGAAAAAATGCAAGACGACCATTATCCAGAAAAACATAATGCACTTCTTTGGTACCTGTTGGATTGTTAGCAGAAGGGTAGCAACCTTTCATCCAGGTGACATAAGTACTGATATTCTGTCCTGTGGCACTTTTGGGAAGTAAATTGATTATCTCAAAAGCAGTATCAAAGTCCTCCACAAGCTTCTCATATCCCAGCAAAACAATGTGGACAGGGGGTACTGTAGTTGTCAGTCTGGCATTCCCTTCATTGGTTACGGTGGCGACTGCTCCCGTTTCCGCAACAGCCACATTAGCCCCGGTAATGCCCACCCCTGCTTTAAAGTAATAATCTCTAAGGTACTCCCTTGCAATTTTTACCATCTCATCAATATTATCTTTGTCAATCTCTCTCCCAGTGAATTTGCTGAAAATCTCAGCCACCTGCTTTCGGGATTTATGGATTGCAGGCATTACCATATGGGAAGGGTGTTCCCCTGCAATCTGAAGTATCCATTCTCCCAAATCCGTTTCTATTGGCTTAAGGTTTTCTTTCTCCAAATAGTCATTTAAACGGATCTCTTCGGATGTCATAGATTTTGACTTTACAATGTATTCGGATTTTTGCCCCTTGCAAACATCTGCTATGTATTTGCATGCATCCATGCCAGTTTTTGCCTGATAAACATTTGCACCAGCTTTCTCAGCATTATTTTTAAAGCGCTGAAAAAGTGTTTCCAGATAATCTGGGGAATAACTCCGTTTTTTGTTTAAATTTACCCTGAGACTCTCAAAATCCAACCCGCTTAAAGCTTCAGAACGGGATAATTTGTAAGAAGAAGCAAAGTTTTTCAGGTTTTCGTAGAGGATTTTATCGTTAAGCTTGCTATTAATCTTATCTTTCAACGAATTCATAATATCACCTATAAGTCATTAATAATAAAAACAGTCATTTTTACAGGTCCATGGACGCCGACTGTTAATACGCGTTCTATATCTGCCGTCCTGCTTGCTCCTGTGATAAAAGCAATATAGGCATTTCCTTTTGCAGTATGCTCCTTCATATACTCGTTTAAATCAAAGATTGTTTTTACAATCTTACTTTTCAAAACAACCACCTGTAAATGCTCAGCTAACGAAGAAGCAAGCCTGATTTCTTCACTGCTACTGTCAATTACGACACTCCCTGTATCTGCCACCCCCCAATCAGCTTCAATACAAGCTGCATGAATACCATTTTTATCTATTTCACATTGATTATACTGTTCAAATGATGGTATATGAACAAAAGGAATATCTTTCAGATTATCTAATAACTCATTTTTTGATAAACAAACGTTATGATTACCCACCGCTTCGGAATTTTGAATAAACTGATCAAGTATTGTATCGGACATAAAAAACTCCACTTTTTGGTAATACCAATTTAATGGTAATAGCTGTATAAGTCAACCATTTTTCCACCTGACATCACCTCAAAAATTTACATAAAGGTCAAGTTTTGGCTGCGATAATGAGCACAAATTACATTGGAAAATATT
>JASMTO010000246.1:0-5694 GCA_041694215.1 bacterium | reverse complement strand
CTGCTCTAAATAAACCATTATCAATTGCCTTATTTAAATCAGCTCCGGTGCCTATAAAACTAATGGGGGATGTTTCTTCCAAGTTCTTAAGATTCCATTTATTAGCAAGCTCTTTAGCAGACTTTAGCTCATTTCCTCTGACAGGTTTTGCCAAAAAAGGTAAATCACTTTCAAGCGGAAAAAGAATCGGGCCTTCTAACGTAAGATTTTTGATTACTTTAACTTTCAGCTCAACAACTGCTGACACATCACTGGTATGACCAGCAATTTCACCATCCCCTTGCATAGCGTGAACATCTCCGACATATACGCCACCGCCGTTAACTTTAACAGGGCATATAAGTATAGAGCCTTCTCTAACCCGATTTACATCCATATGACCATCCGTTCTGTGCTCATCAAGTTCCTTTTCACTGAGAGCATAATCATGGGGAGCATTTATTAAAAATGCACCGAAATCTCCAGCATTATGTGAATCCGGAAATGGCTTAGAAGGAGTCGTTCCCAGTTGACCAATAAAAGGTTTAACTCTCGAAATAGAACCCACTAAATCGTGCGGAGCGAAATTTACAATTGGATTTTGCTTTGAATTATCAGGTATCGCCATATTTTCAAATACCTTTTCAGCAGCTTTATAAGCTCCATTTTTATCTAACGTAATTCCTAATTCTCTTTTTTCATCAAAGGCAATAGTATAGCCATGATTAAATTGGAAAGGAGAAATTTCTTCGCCACATTTAGCACATCTTACAGATTTTGGGCCAATACCTACCAATTTCGTTTCAGGATTTAATATACCACAATGAGGACATTTAGCAGCTACAAAAGGGTCCCCCACGTAGTTTTTGTCCACAGGAGTATCGTTTCCTGAGGCTGTTACATTAGATAAAACCTTTACAGACTTTATATAAATCACTATTGCGTCACCAATTTCTGCATTTTCAACATTTACTGGTATCGTGACTTCATGCCCTCCTTTGATAGAAGGGGTTATCATTGGGCCCCAACAACCCGGAGCTGTATTTGCTATGATTGTCCCGCCATCTTTAACAGGACCTAACATTTCCTTATTAGGGTCTAAAATACCATCAGTAAATTGATTAACAAAGACAGTCTGTTTACTCATTTTTGGCCTCCTTAATAGCTAAAGTAAATGATATGAAAAAGGTCCCAAAACGTCAAGGCAAACTCGGTTTTTTTCACAATAAAATATGAAATAATAACGTAAGTTTAGCAATAACGTATTAACAGTGTGAAAAAGAAGCTTGAATAATATGTCAAAAACACAAGTATAGTTTACAATTAGTAAACATCAAATTTGAAAATCATGCATAAATATACTTAATCAGTATCAGATAATTATAAACATTATATTTTAAAAAAATGTCAACAAATTCATCTGATGACTTAATTATTTTACAAATTATTCACTTAAAGTTTGCATCTTTTTTACTTTTTTTTGCTAACATCCGCGAAATCATGGAGGTCATATGAAACTTAGAACGAAATTCACAATCTTGGTAATAATCTCTCTGGTCTCAATCAGCTTTTTTTTGTCTTTTACATTGATTCAGGAAGCAAAAGTTAGGCTGTTGGACGAAAGAAAAAATTATCTAAAATTGCTGGCATCATCCCAGGCAGATGACATAAAAGAGTATTTCCTATCCATAGATACAACACTGACTAACTTATCTGAAAATGATATGGTTACCAGGGCATTATATGAGCTTAACTCAGCTTTTAATAAAATTCCAAATAACGAGCAAAAAAAAACTGAAATCTTAAAGAGTTCACTAAATTGGGATAAGGACATAATGGAAAAACAAAAATATGCAAATGTGTTATTAAAATACTATTTCAGTGTTAAAAAGAAAAATATGGAGATAGCAAGCGATGCGATGGAATACTCATTTACCCATGATTCATATAATAACTCGTTTAAATTGTTTGTAAATCCGTATCATATTGAAAATATGTACTTTATCAATGAAACAGGGGATGTTTTTTACGCTTTAAAAAAATCGGAATATTTCCCCGCAAATATAAATCTATCAGGATACAAATCTTCAAATCTTGCTAAATTTTACAATAGAGTTAAAAATAGTGATAATATCTTGTACAGCACTATAGGTAAAGATTCGGTAACCGGTAAATCAGTTTTATTTGCAGGGAAAAAGGTAAAATTGTACAGTGGTGACACCCATGTTATTGTACTCGAAATACCGGTAACTTCTTTTTCCAATGTTATAAACAACAATCCTGGTAAATATATTAATATCCATCTCTTCCACAAAAATGTTGGCTTTTTAAGCGGCAATAGGAATAATATCAATATACTGGAAAATGACTATAGAGATGGTGAGTATGTGGATACTGTGAAAGAAATCTTCAGACACGACTTTGTAGAAATCAGAAATAATAAAATTTCTTTAATTACGTCTCTGGACAAAACAGAGTACAACAACCAAATTAACTCATTTGTAAAAAAATCTATTTTTATTACAGTACTTATTACAATCATTTTATTGGGAATATTTCTTGTTCTAGCAAATATTTATTTATTTAAACGATTCAAAATAATAGCTGATGATATTAACAGTATAGACAAAGAACTTTATAAAAGGGTTACCGTAAAATTTTCTGATGAACTGGGTATGATTGGCAGACAAATAAACATTTTTGTAGCGAACCTGCAGAAACTTGTGGATAGAATCACAAAAGTATTCAGTAACACCAAGGAAAAATTCAACAAAAAGTAAGAGAAGCAGGTGCAAAAGCAATAGATGCACGAAGTAGATATGCGGGATGGAAAGACGCAAATGAATATCTGCAAAGTTTGAAAAAAGAACTCGAAATCGCACGCACACAAAATCGAAAAAGTGAAGAATTAGAAGAATTTGCGTTGGAGATGTGAAAATGAAAAATAAAAACATTGATATTTTTGAAGAATATATTTGCATCAACGATTTAGTGTGTTTGTTTGATTTGAAAAAAAACACCGTTTACCGCTATTGCCATAAAATCGAACATCTCAAAATTTTTGGAAAAATTTATTTTAAGAAGTCAAACATTATCGAGTTCTTTTTTGCTTGTAGGACCCCAAAATTTACAAAAAAAGATATCCAAAAAAATACTTGGGAATGGGAGGCATTTTGCCAAAATGTCCTGCCTATGAATGATCTTATCCACCATCTAAATTTGAAAAAGTCAACAATATACAGACACCATCACTTGCAAACTTTTCCTTATTATCGTTTTCTCGGGAAAACGTTTTATTTTATCCCTGAAATATCAAAAATTTTCGATAAAAATGATTCAAGAAAATCAAGAAAAATTATTTGATTTTTTTGATCTCGTTTGCGAGATATCCGGGATCAAAATGCACGTATCGCAAACTTGTCGAGAAAGACTCATGTGCCATTAATTCTTTTATGACGTTTGGTGCAATGCCTTGTTCTGCAAGCCTTGACCCAAAAGTGTGCCGCAAGTCATGAAAGTGAAAATTTTCTACGCCAGCTTTTTCCAAAACATTTGAGAAAGATTTTCTGATATCCTTGCTTACAAAAAGATATCCATTATTCTTTTGTATTTTATTAGCATATGTATGCATATACTCCTCTAAAAGTGCAATTACAATAGGATGCATTGGCAACCATGGGACTTGTTTGTTTCCTTTCACAAAAATATTTGTGAAATATGCAGTATTTTCATCTTTAATTTGAATATTATCTATATGTAAATGCAAGATATTGTTTTTTCGCAAACCACTGTATATTGCAATTGTTATAATATAATATAGCTCTTCATTTCGGGACATTTTGGCAAAATGCAAAACTTTTTCTTCCTCGTCTTTTGTCAATATTTTAGTCCTTATGTTATTTTCTCTGCTCATTTTTATATTTTTCATCGGATTTTCAATTATATATTGATTTGAAAGCTTTTTTGCATTATTGAATCTTTCAGCTACGTTCCAGATATTTTTTAAGCGTGCAATATATCTGTTTTTTGTAGAATTTTTAACATTCATAGAATTCAAGAAGTCCATTATATCTTTTTCCGTAATCTGATCCATATATTTTTTCCCAAACCATGATTTAAATTTTTTAAATTTATATGATTCATCTCTATATGAAGTTTTTTCCCTAAAATAATTTGCATAAATCTCTAAAAAATCACCAAATAATAATCTTTTTGGTTTATAAGGTGTCACGTATGGTTTAGATTTTAGCTCAATTAGTTTCTTTTCTGCCGCAGTTTTATTACTGGGGATTACTTTTATGAAATTGTTTTTAAATCTGACATAATATTTCTTATTTTTATTTGAAATTATATTTCCACATTTAGGACATTTTTTTTCAAGTTTTTCCTCGCTAATAAATTTGTTACAATTATCACAACGAACGTAAATACCTTTCATCTTGTACTCCTTTGCTATTATTCTGTTACACTTTTGTTACACTTTGAAAAGCAAAAAAGCAATAAAAACTTAAAAAAATAGACAAAAACTTGACTTATAATTTAGCCGTAACATATTTATATTAAACAAAAATAAAGAAATATACAAAGATAGAAAAAAATATACAAATAGGGTATCTAAAGATTCAGGTTCATGTGGGTTAACGCCTGTGGGGGTTCGAGTCCCCCCTTCGGCACCATTATTCCTTTTTATTACCAGCACGAGGCAAAACTAACGATACCATTTCACCCGTATTAGGGCATACTGCTGCATATGCATAAAGATACTTGCGAACTATCTGCCTTGGGGCTTTAGGTCTTATCCCGGTTGGGGACCATGAACGACGCACACCACTTATTCGACCAAATATCCCTTCGTCTTGTGCAAAAAACATTACCGGCTTTTCATCTCCGACTTCTCTGCTACTTATCGTTTCTTTTACTATCTCCGGGAGTTTTTTTAAACTCCTGCTGCCGATGTTCATCACTATCCACATGAACTGTCCTCGGAACAATTTTTCTCCACCCATGGCGCTTAAACATAAAGTACACTGTGGTCTTGTGAACTGGGTGATCTAAATGCTCTTCGAGTTTCCTTTTGATCTCTGAAACAGTGGCTATTTTGCCAGATTTTGCATCATCAATGAAGGGCATTAGAAACTCCGATTCTTCTTGCAACGACATATATGCTTTATAGCATCCGCCCCTGCCAGGTTTAACTTTATAATCTTTCTTTGTCCTTTTATAGCTAAACGTTATTTGCATATTTTCTATAATATTTTTTTCTAACAGACTCAGAGTTGCCAAAATATTTTCAAAATCAATAGTGTTATTGTTTAAAACATCAAAAGTGAATGATGAACCATTGATGTGAAAAATCTTTCTCTTCAATTGATCTATATACTTAGCAGATTCAGTATTTAAACTTTTTTTCATGAAATCAAAAATTGCGCCAACATAGGACAGCTCCGATTGAGACAAAAATGCATCTTCAAACTTATAGCTATCAACAAGGGAATAGCTATAATCCTTTTCATCATAAATTACCCCCGGTAACGAAGACAGTTCCTGCAAATACCGTTGAGCAGTCCTTTTGCTTACTTCTAATTTTTCAGCAACAAAGCTAGAATTAATCTTTTTGTTTTCATTAAGCAGCTTTATCAGATTTAAAGCAGTATATAATTTATCCATATTTTTATCCTAACATAAATTTTAAAAAATCTCATTGCTACGACAGAT
>JASMTO010000245.1:0-4368 GCA_041694215.1 bacterium | reverse complement strand
CCGTTATAACGGCTAAGAATTCAGGTTATGTGGATTATGTAGATTCTGAAAAAGTGGTTATTAGATATGAAAAAGGGGAAGATTTTGGAATAGATGTCTATGAACTTGTTAAATATAGAAGATCCAATCAGGACACATGTATTAACTATAAACCTATTGTACGTAAACATGACTATGTTTCTAAAGGAGATACCATAGCTGATGGTCCTGCAACGGACAGAGGGGATTTGGCTTTGGGACGCAATGTTGTAACGGCATTTATGCCATGGATGGGCTACAACTATGAGGACTCCATTTTGGTCTCTGAGAAGCTAGTGCGTGAGGATGCTTTTACATCGATACATATTGAAGAATACGAGGTGGACGCCAGAGATACAAAACTTGGCCCAGAGGAAATCACGAGAGATATTCCTAATGTTAGCGAAGAGGCATTGAGTGATCTGGATGACAGCGGAATTATAAGGATTGGTGCCAAAGTTAATGAGGGTGACATTCTGGTGGGTAAAGTTACTCCAAAAGGTGAATCTCAGTCTACACCTGAGGAAAAACTTTTAAGGGCAATTTTCGGCGAAAAAGCCGGGGATGTTAAGGATGCTTCTTTACGGGTTCCACCTGGTATAAAAGGAATAGTTGTGGATGTTCAGTCCATGACACGGCGTGGAGTGGAGAAAGATGAGCGTACTGAGAACATAGAAAAAAGTGAATATGAAAAAATTAAATATAATTATAAGAAAAAACTGGAGTCTCTTGAGCGTGGAAGGAAAAACAAAATTATAGAGCTTTTAGTAGGTAAGAAACTTGAAGAACCTTTTGAAGCCGGTGATATCTTTATTGCTGCTGGAGAAAAATTAAATGCAAATATTTTGGAGAAAATGGATTACTTCGATTTGGCAACGCTGCCCGTTGAGGATAAAGGTGAATTTGAGAATAAACTGTCTCAAATCAATGTGATTTACTTTAATCGGGTTAAGAATGTGGAAGAAGAATTCAAAGACCAGAAATCCAAAGTGGAAAAGGGTGATGAACTACCTGCAGGCGTTTTAAAATCAGTAAGGGTCTATGTAGCTGTTAAACGTAAGCTTATGGTTGGAGATAAAATGGCAGGTAGGCACGGTAATAAAGGTGTTGTTTCACGGATTTTGCCCGAAGAAGATATGCCTTTTTTACCTGATGGTACTGCAGTAGAAATAGTACTGAATCCCTTGGGTGTTCCATCCAGAATGAATGTGGGACAGGTATTGGAGACCCATCTTGGCTGGGCAGCCAGGGCATTAGGGTTGCATGTTGCAACACCTGTTTTTGACAGTGCTGACGAAGCTGACATTAAAAAAATGTTGCAGAAGGCCGGATACCAGGAGGATGGACAGACTGTATTATTTGATGGAAGAACGGGTGAGCGGTTTGATCAGGAAGTCACAGTGGGCATAATGTATGTTCTTAAACTGCATCATTTGGTCGAAACAAAAATTCATGCCAGATCAACCGGGCCGTATTCTCTTGTTACCCAACAGCCTCTTGGCGGAAAAGCCCAGTTTGGAGGACAAAGATTGGGTGAAATGGAGGTTTGGGCCCTTGAAGCATATGGGGCAGCCCATGTTTTACAGGAAATGCTTACTGTCAAGTCGGATGATGTTGAAGGTAGGACCAGAGTATATGAATCTATTGTTAACGGTAATCTGGATTTTGAATCTAGCATGCCGGAATCATTTAACGTATTAATCAAAGAACTTCAGGGTCTGGCTCTTGATGTTGAATTGTTGACGAAGGAAGAGCTGGAAAATGAAAAAATAAAAACTGAAGTAGAAGAATTAGAAAATTAATGGAGGGCTAAGTGACAGCTATAAAAACTAATCCACAAAAGGATGACAAAAGCCCGGTATTTTTTGATGCTCTCAGAATAAAGATAGCATCTCCGGAAAAAATAAGAAGCTGGTCTTCCGGTGAGGTTTTAAAACCTGAGACGATAAATTACAGAACATTTAAACCTGAGAGAGATGGGTTGTTCTGTGCTAAAATATTCGGTCCGGTAAAGGACTGGGAATGCCTGTGTGGTAAATATAAAAGAATGAAGCACAGAGGGATTGTTTGTGAAAAGTGTGGTGTAGAGGTAATCCAATCAAAAGTGAGGCGGGAGAGGATGGGCCATATAGATTTGGCTTCTCCTGTATGCCATATTTGGTTTTTTAAAGGTTCACCCAGCCGCATTGGTGCTATGCTTGATCTAAATATAAAAGATATAGAAAGAATAATATATTTTGAATCTTATATCGTTATTGATCCCAAATCCACCCCATTGAAAGAGAAGGAGTTACTTAGTGAAGAAAGGTATAGAAAAGCAGTTGACGAATACGGATATGGGTCTTTTGTTGCGAAAATGGGTGCAGAGGCGATAAAAGATCTTTTGAAAAAAGTTGACTTGGATCTGTCTATCATAGAGCTTAAAACGGAACTAAAAGAAACAGGAAGTATGCAGAAAAAGCTGAAAATCGCCAAAAGACTAAAAGTAATGGAGGCTTTTAGGCGAAGTGGCAACAAGCCTGAGTGGATGATTCTGGATGTAATTCCTGTTATTCCTCCGGAACTCAGACCACTTGTGCCTCTTGATGGTGGCCGGTTTGCAACAAGTGATTTGAACGATTTGTACAGAAGGGTTATTAACAGAAATAACCGTCTGAAAAAGCTCATGTAACTTAATGCTCCGGAAATAATTATTAGGAATGAAAAAAGAATGCTCCAGGAATCAGTGGATGCATTATTTGATAACGGAAGAAGAGGCCGTGTGATAAGAGGGTCAAATAAGCGTCCTTTGAAATCACTAAGTGATATGATTAAAGGCAAACAAGGGCGTTTCAGACAAAACCTGTTGGGTAAACGTGTTGATTACTCTGGACGCTCTGTTATTGTTGCAGGCCCACATCTTAAGATGCACCAATGTGGAATTCCAAAACTAATGGCTTTGGAGCTTTTTAAGCCTTTTATATACTATAAGCTTGAGAAAGAAAAAGGTTTTGCGGCGACAATAAAACAAGCCAAAAAAATGGTGGAGGAACAAAGACCAGAAGTATGGGATATCCTAGAAGAGGTAATTACGGAACATCCCGTCTTGCTTAATAGGGCTCCTACGCTTCATAGGCTGGGTATTCAGGCATTTGAACCGAAACTCGTTGAAGGAAAGGCAATACAGCTACATCCACTTGTGTGCCCTGCTTTTAATGCTGATTTTGATGGGGATCAGATGGCTGTGCATGTACCATTGTCACTTGAAGCCCAGCTTGAAGCCAGAACGCTGATGATGTCCACAAACAGTGTTTTATCACCAGCCCACGGCAAACCTCTGTCTGTACCCACCCAAGATATGGTTTTGGGGATTTATTATCTCACAAGAGGAATGCGTAATGCGAAGGGTGAAGGCAAAACATTTTCATCCCCTAACGAGGTTTTGATTGCTTATGATCAAAAGCAGCTGGATTTGCATGCAAAGATTAAGGTGAGAATTGATGGTAAAATATATGACACGGTAACCGGCCGTGTACTATTGTTTGATATTATGCCGGAAGGGATAGAATTTGATTTTGTGAATCAAGTGCTCAATAAAAAAGAATTAACGAAACTGGTGGATTATATATACAAAAAGAAAGGTAACTACGAAACCGTGATATTTCTGGATAAGCTGAAAGATATGGGTTTCGGATATTCCACAAAGGCTGGATTTTCCATTTGTGTGGATGATTTTGTCATTCCTGAAGAAAAGCAGAAACTGGTGGACGAGGCTTTTGCCAAAGTGATGGATATTGAAAAACACTACAGAGAAGGTGCCCTTACTGCAGGCGAGCGATATAATCAGATTATCGATATATGGTCTAGAACTAATGATTCCATTGCTGAAAAGTTGATGAAAAACCTTGCAAATCAAGGTGGTGATAAAAGTGCAAAAAATAAGAAGGATAAATATTTTAACTCTATATATGTAATGGCTGACTCTGGCGCCCGTGGAAGTAAAGCCCAAATCAGCCAGTTAGCTGGTATGAGAGGTTTGATGGCCAAACCATCAGGTGAAATTATTGAAACACCTATTATATCAAATTTCAGAGAAGGCCTTATTGTGCTTCAGTATTTTATTTCTACTCACGGTGCTAGAAAGGGTTTGGCGGATACCGCTTTGAAAACGGCTAATTCAGGTTATCTTACAAGGCGGTTAGTGGATGTTTCCCAGGATGTTATTGTGCAATCAGAGGACTGCGGAACCATAAAAGGTATTGAACTGACGGCTTTAATGGAAGGGAGTGAAGTTATTGAGAGCCTTGGTGAAAGGATATATGGAAGGTACACGCTTGAAGATGTGTACGATCCTGTATACAGGATCGTACA
>JASMTO010000244.1:0-4014 GCA_041694215.1 bacterium | reverse complement strand
CCAAAGCATAACCTCTGGAAATGACATTTTCCGGGTTCATTGTTCTCAGTCTTCCAAAAATACCTTTTAATCGTTCATTATCATAGTTTAACCTATTTGTTAAACTTCTCAACAGATAATTTTCATATCTGTCAACTTCACTCTTCTTTTCCCTGACAACATTCACGGGTTTCTTGGCTGCAAGGGAAACATTGCAGAGGTTTAAACGGCTGTAATTTTCCTGCAGTTTGTTTCTGAGATTATTAACCATTAGCTGTCTGTTTCTTTCCAGTTCACTTCGATAGAGATTAATTTTGTTATACGGAGAGTTTTTATCCAAAACAGCCGTATAACTGTCCAATTTTTGACTCCGGGATAGGAGGACCTGCTCCATATATCTTGTAAGACGTTTTGTGAATTCGTTTACATTTTTTTCGTAATAAAGATACCCTTCGGATAAATAGGAAGCTGCCGCTGTCGGTGTTGCAACTCTTAAATCCGCTGTAAAATCACAAATGGTAAAATCTCTCTGATGACCTATAGCGGAAATCGTAGGAACTTCCACTTTTCTCAATGCTCTGGCAACATTCTCTTCATTAAAAACGGCCAAATCCTCCAGTGAACCGCCGCCTCTCATCAATACCAATACATCATACTCTTCGTCTCGGCTGCCTGCTTTGAGAATATTTTTTTCGATCTCACCTGCAGCTGAAGCCCCCTGAACAGTTGTCGGCCATATATCTATTTCAAAAGCAGCATTATTGCGTTTTGTCGTTATGATAAAATCCTTAATGGCTGCTCCTGAGGGAGAAGTAACAACCGCTATTTTTTTCACGAAAACGGGAACGTTCTTTTTCAGATCTTCATGGAAGAGACCTTCCTGCTCAAGCTTTTTCTTTGTTTCCTCAAATTTTTTATAAAACTCCCCTTCCGCACTGTATTCAATCTTTTTGGCAATAATCTGATAGTTCCCACCTGCTTCAAAAACACTCAAGTCACCGTATACAGAAACCTTATCGCCGTTTTTTATTGAATAATTTTTGTTTAACAAATTATAACGTTTGAAAAATACGCACTTGATCTGTGAGCTTTCATCCTTAAGTATAAAATACTGATGCCCTGCCGGTGAAGCACTGAAATTGGACACTTCACCTGTGACAATTACGGGAGAGCTGAAAGTCTGCTCGATAAGATTTTTAATTGCTTTTGTTATCTCTGTTACTGTGTAAGCCTTCATTTTTATCCTTCAGAATATACAAATCTTCTTCGGGTTTCTTCATATTAAGTTCCCGTCTGATCAATGTTTCCAAATACTCTTCATCCCGTTTGATAAGCATAAGTTCCCGCTCCAGCGACTCTATACTTTCAGTCAGATTATCCACTTTTTGTTGGTATCTGTTTCTGATTTTTAATAAATTATGATATTCGACTATCCCTCTGTTACCAAAAAAGAGATATAATAAAAGGGCAGCCGCCAGCCCGAAATATAATATATTATGCTTCATTTTTTTGCTCCGGATTTTGTCATATACAGCCTTAGAGCCTGATTCTTCAGAGCTGAAGGAACTTCGCGTGATTTGGATATTAGCTCGATATCTTTTATATACAGATGATTTATCAGCCTCATACTGATCTCAAGAGGGGTTTTGGGATGCATCACCATCCCTTTTTTTATATCATATTCTTTCATAAAATTTCTATTTCTTGAAATCTCTCTAATCAAATGCTCCGGTGTGGACTTACTTTTAACAAGAGATTCAACTTCATCTTCAGTAATTCTTGGATTTTTTAGTACAGTCAAAGAAACCTGTTTATTGGAATCCTTAATCAAAAGTCCTCGTGCCGATTTATTGCCTTTTAGTGCAAGCTTTATTTTTTCAACAGGCTTCATATTTAATACTTTCTGATAAAGATTTTCCTCTATTTCTTTATTTTCATCTTCAACTCTTTTTTCCACTTCTTTTTTCAGCGTATCAGGAACTTCCCTTTTTTCCTCTTCCGGCTCATCCTTTTCTTCAGTTTCACTGGTATCTTTTAAAGCTTCATTAAGGCTCAGCTCATATTTAATCTGTTTAAGATACACAAGCGAATCATCCGGTGTATATGGATTCATCAAAAGCTCGTTGATAAGATCACGGTTGTTTTCAAGTATAGTTTTCAGATTGGCAATGCGAAACAGCACATCTGAATTCGTGGATTTAACCAGTTGTTTCATAAGAACTTCATTAATTCTACTCTGGGAAATCAGTACAGAAACAAAAGCATCATTATTTTTCATCAATCTGGTTAAATATTGTATATACTTACCTTCAAAATAAGGGCTTGTTACGACATCTTTTAAAATATCACCTCTAAGTCTGTTTAAAAAATCATAAAGCTCTTTCACCTGATTACGGTAATTTTTCAATACAAGAAAAACCACAACAGGATAATAATCGTAGTGAATGGGGATTTCGCCCGTTAAAATTGATTTTACCTGATGTTCAGTGGACTTGCCTGAGTACATTTCAGCTGTAATACTGTCCAAAATACTGAATTTCTTAAAAACAGGGATATGAGCGGAGAGATCCGCCTTTAGGGTAAGCATACTTTTTAAAAGATGCAGTTCCTCGTCATTCAGCTTTTCCTTATTTTTTAGCTGATTTAACAGCTCAGTGTATTCAACAGCCACAAATTATACCACCTGATATATTCATACATCCATTAATCAGCATACACTATTTTAACCCTGATTAAAACTTTAACCGTAACGTTATCTTTTCTGCTCGTTTTAAAGCACACTTATCTTTCATTAGATTGTGATTAATTTATTCCTTTTGATAAGCAATATCAATGGAAGAGATTACAACAAATTACGACGCATATCATCAAAAAATTTTAACACAAAATCAAGTTTATAGTCAAAAAAAGTCCACGGTAAACTTCTATATTTCCCTTTTTTCCTGAAAAGCTGCAAGTCGGCATAAATATTAGAACCTATGTATATACGATGTGAAAAATTTTTTGTGCTGGCAGCCACAACTTTTTCCAGAGCAACGTAACCGGGATCTACATTCAATAACCTTTTACCGCCAACCATAAACGATCTTTCCAAATCCACAGTTGATAGTTTCAGATTTTTTATTTCATCGGGAAAAATAAATAGATCATATCCAGCAAAGTATTTTTTAAGATTTTCGCCCATTTCAGGAACGTAATAGGATGTATGCTCAAAAGAAAATGTATCGCTTCTGTAAACCGGGCTTCCGAAAAGCGTATCTAAATGTTTATCCGGATCTTTTATATAATCTTCATTATACAGCACAGCATTAAAAACAACAACTTTCAGAGGCTTGCGCAGCCCCCCTCCGTAAACCATTATCTACCTGCTAAACTACTCAATTTCGATATCTTCAATCTCAACTGAAGGGGTAATCGTTGATATGGCGTGCTTATAAATCATCTTTTGTGAATCATCTTTTATTATAATCACAAAATTATCAAAACCTTTCACCACTCCCTCAAGCTTAACACCATTAATCAAATAAACGGCTACGGTGATTCTTTTTTTCCTTACATAGTTAAGAAATACATCCTGAATATTTACTTTTTTACCCATCAGATCCCCTCACAACATTTTCTATCCTTAAGAATAAAGGATTGTTTATCTCTCATTGCATTAATATTTAAACATATCCGGATATTTTTTCAATAAAAAAACATCATCTGACTATTAATAATCATAAACTATTAATAAATAACCTTCAATACTTTTTTCTTGGTAACCTCGCAAAATTTTCGCATTAAATGACCTTTGAATTGCACAAGTACGTCATGCTGCAGCATGACAATTATGGAATTATTCAAAAGTCTCATTAATGAAATCTTATAATAATCTAAAACTTATTGATAATTTTCCCCGATATAATCTTCCAGTTCTTTCAGCGCCAATCTATCCATTACATCGATGTATTTCAAATCCCTCATATGCCTGAACCATGTCAGCTGTCTTTTCGCGAAATTTCTAGTCCGTTTCTTTATTGTTTTCAACAATTC
>JASMTO010000243.1:0-9996 GCA_041694215.1 bacterium | reverse complement strand
AAATTGTTGTCTATCAGCGATAGCTAAATAGGATGTTGCACATATTTACCAGTTTAGAAGGCTGGTGCTATCCGCAGGCATTATTTCGAACGAAGTGAGAAATCCCTACCATAAGAATCAATATAGCGCGTAAATATGCAAGTGTACTTAATTTATATATTGTCATGCTACAGCGTATGGTTTCAGTTGTAGAATGGCCTGTTGTAGTTTTGTAAGGCACTCGTTGGCGAGGTATAAAATATATTTTGTTGTTGTAAATAAAAATGGTATAATAAATATTGATGTTCCATATAATAGCTTAAATTAAATACAGGATTTTGTATTAAAAAATGAAGAACACGCTTATTTGCACCGTAGGAACAAGCCTTTTTGGGAATCTAACCCGACTTTCAGAAAAAGATAAAATTGATAATTGGAAAGAAATAAAAACTCAATTTGAACAAGGCAATTGGAGCAAATTATCAAAAGAGTTAAGAAAATTAAGCCCAAGTAGTCGGATTTGTGGCGCTGAAATAAACACGATTGAAGAAGCAAAAAAGAAAAAATGGCTCGATCTTAAGAACCTTATTTTGTTGGTTTCTGACACAAAAGATGGTGAAAATACAGGGATATTGCTGGAAAAATATTTTCTTGATAGAGATGATTTGAGTTTATCGCAAGTAGAATACATGCTGATAAATGACCTCCAAGATGCCGATCCTAAAAAATTTAAAATTCATGGCTTAAGAAATCTTGTGAGAGTGGTAGGTGATTGCATTCAGCGATTTGGCAAAAGAAATGTCTCGATAGATGCAACAGGTGGTTATAAAGCGCAAATTGCTGTTGCAGTATTGATTGGTCAAGCGTTAGATATCCCTGTTTATTACAAGCATGAAAAATTTTCGGAGATTATTGATTTTCCACCTCTGCCAATTTCATTGGATTACGATATACTTGGACGAAATTCTGATATTCTAACTGATTTTGAACGTGGTAAATCTTTTGCAAAAAGTGAACTTGATGATTTTGACGAAAAATTACGAGTATTTCTCACAGAGATCGAAGTTGATAACGATTCTATGTTTGAGCTTAATGCAATAGGGCAATTATATTTGACTTCATTTAGGCTGCGTAATCCTCATCCTGTGAATCTTTATGCACTTAGTGATAGTGAACGAAAAGAGCCTACTTTTAGAGACGATCATTATCCTATTGGTTTTAAAGATTTTGTGTATAAGGTTTGGAATGAAAATAAATGGGTTAAAACTTGTTTTTCACTACCATATTACGGGCAGCAGTCCATCAAAGGTATCGGGTTTACTGTAAAGCCTGATGAAAAGAATAATACACTTGTAGGGACTTTTCAGGACAAAAATAATTTTGGAGCAAGGTTTCAAGTTGTTCTTGCTGATGAAAGTAGCGAGAGCTTGAATTGGGCTGCTGATCAATTAAATCAAAGATATAGAGAGTAAAAAAAGCACCAAGCCTTCACAATTTTGAAGGCAAAAGGTTGGAAGAGTATTGTAAACTTTTTGTAATGCAAGATGTTGCAGGGTGGTAAAAATGTATATATCTAAAAGTTTTTTATATTTACTTTCAAAGCAGTTTTGCTGGATTTGTTTTTTCCTAACATTAAATATCCTAAGATCCACTGATAATTTTTAAGTGAGTTATAGTATAAAAATATATTTTGTGGGAGTTTTGTGTTTGGTAAATTGTAAATAAAGCTTTTAGACACCACTTGCCTTGATGCATACCCTGCGTTTTTTGCTACCGGGAAGATGATGAATGACGGTGAAAGCTAACCACTATATGTCCCTTTGCCAAAAAATCGGAAAATTATGCCAGGCACGAACGTCCACTTTTAAAATTTTTGTGAAATTTTTGGATTTGGCAAAATTTTAATGGAGGGCTTAAATGGGCAGGAAGGTTTTTCTCTCTTTTTTAGGAACTGGGAATTATAAAAACTGTAATTATTTTTTTGGTAGTCAAAAAATCGATAATGTAACATATATTCAGGAAGCTGTTTTAAAAATTTTTTGCAAAGATTGGGATAAAAGTGATGAAGGTTTTGTCTTAACCTCAAGTGCTGCCAAAAATAAACACTGGCAAAATTTAAAAGGCAGATTACAAGACTTGCCTTTTTTTATTGACAATGTTGATATTCCCACTGGCTCATGTGAAAGCGAAATCTGGGATATATTTCAAAAAATTATTGATATAATTAAAGAAGATGATGAAATATTAATAGATATAACACATGGTTTCAGATTAATGCCAGTTATACTTTTCTCTGCCATAAGTTATCTTGAATCTATCAAAAATGTTAAAATATTAGGTATTTATTATGGAGCATTTGAAACATTGGGTACACCAAATGAGATTGAAAATATACCTATTGAAAATAGAAATGCGCCGATATTTGATTTAACTTTAACATCAACAATCCAAAAATGGGCAAAGGCCGCTGAGATATTCGAAGAAACCGGGAGTGTTAACCAAATACATGATTTAAGTTTTATGGAAGTATTGCCTATTTTAAAAGAGTCGAAAGGCAAAAATCAAGAGGCTCAGCAAATCAAAAATGTGGTCTTAGAATTATACAAATTTGTCCACGAAATAGAGACATGCCGCAGTAAAGAACTGATTTGCAAAGATTTTTTTCAGTTTAAAAAGAAGATTAATGATCTTAAAGAGCTAAATATTGTTAAGCCATTAGAGGGTATCTTAGAAAAAATTCATCAAAACATTATTAACTTTCAAAATGATATTTTTGAAAATTCTTTTGCCATAATTAACTGGTGCATCAATTATGGGCTTATTCAACAGGCTTACACTTTTCTGTCTGAAACTGTTATTACATTTTTTACAAAGCTTGATTATGGCTTTGAAAAAATATGGGACAGAGAGATAAGGGAAAAGGTGTCTTATAGCATTAAGAGTTATTTTAAAGAGGGAGCAAATGAAGAAAACATATTAAATATAAGAAATTCACTTAATTGGTTGTCAAAAATTGATGAGAGGGATTTTTATAATAAAATGGAAGAGCTAAACACGTGCCGTAATGATATAAACCATTGTGGATATAGAAAAAACACAATGAAATATGATAAGCTTAATGAAAAAATTACAGAGCTTAATCAGTATTTTTATAAAATTTTATGCAAGGGGGAATAGATGGCCTTCAATATTGCGCGGTATAAAGATTTAGAAGAAAAACAATATGAGCTGGAAGTTATCACCCCAATGTTTTTGGGTGGTGCTGACCCTAAAAAAGTCGAACTGAGAGTTCCGCCTTTTAAGGGAATGCTTCGATTTTGGTGGCGAGCAATAAGTAGTATAAATAATATTGAGGATTTATATAAAAAAGAAAGTGAGATATTTGGCAATACTGATAAAAAATCTAAAATTTCTTTAAAAACAAATTTTTCTGATACCAATATATCAAAAGATCTTTTCAAAGGCAAAAAATTTACTGCAAAAAGCAGTCGTAGAACTTTTCCTATAGATATACTTCATTACTTAGCTTATGGAACATTAGAATATATAAAAGGAAGTGGAAATATTGTTATTAAAGAATACATTCCCGCAGGTAGCAAATTTGTTTTATCTATTAGTGCCCCTAAAGATACTATTTCGGAAGCTGATAAAGCTTTGCAATATTTGCTGACTTTTGGCGGATTGGGTGCAAAAAGCAGAAATGGTTTTGGTTCAATGTATTGTAAGGATATTCAATATTTAGCAAATTTTGAAAAAACAGGAGATTTAAAAGATTATACATCTTTTAGTAACAAAGCAAAATTAATCAAGTTTCCTCAACACGATACATGGGAAGAAGCTCTTTCTGATATAGGGTTGGCCTACAAAGATGCAAGACTTTCTTTAGAAGAAAAACATCACTTTGAAAGACGTGCCTTAATAGCAAAGCCAATTGAAGTAAAAGACGAGCAAAATATCCCACAATATGCCAAAGAAAACAGACATGCCAAACCATATTTTTTGCATGTAAATAAGCTTCCAAATGGGAATTACCAAGGTCAGATTCTTTTTCTTCCTTATAAATTTAAACCTTCAGATAAAAGTGAAAATTATCAAAAATATATTGATGCTTGTAATCAAATGAATCAAATCATTGAATCTAAAGCAGGAGGAAACAAATGGCAATAAACCTACCGGAAAACTACTGGGATAATAAATTTTGGGCATATATGCATGATCCATTTGATAAATGCTTTGATATAAAAGGGCACGTGAAAAGGGCGAAAGAAATTGTTGAGATTTTCGGTATAGATGCCCCAAATCAGGATTTTTGGAAAAAAGCGGACGGTATTGCTTCAGGCTTTGAAAGAGGACAAATAGTAGGCCATAGCCCTGATGAGGAAAAAAGCGGGGCAGTTAATTTCTTGAAAAATCCCGTTATTACTCATCCCACTGGTGAAAAATCCCATCTGAATATTGACTTGAGCAATGTAAGTGCACAGCAGATTTGGGAGGAGTTAAAAAAGTATCTTAATGAAGAGATAGGTATAGAAGCAGGCAAAGGAGGATATTTTGATCAATTTGAAGAAAAACCTGGTGAATTCAAAAAAGCAAGATTTTTATACACCCACCTTGTTTTAAGATTCAAGCTTGCACAAGATAATATTGGCGGGATTGGAGCTTTGTGGCACAGATTGCCTGCTGATACAAGATTTCCTGATCATACAATCTGGCAGCATAATGCTCTTGTATCTGCTGTGCAGTCCTGTTTTGAATTAGGTGGAGAAGATGATCTGGGAATGATGGTTTTTAATATTGCCCCTGTGCAGGCTTTTATTTCTAAAGCCAGAAAACTCAGGGATCATTGGACTGGCTCGGTATTTTTATCTTATTTGGCATTTGAAGGGATAAAATGGGTAATAGAAAATTTAGGCCCTGATCATATCCTTTATCCTTCTCTCATTGACCAGTTTCTTGTTAATGAATATTTAAGAAAGAGATGTAAAGTAAAAAACGATGTTAAATTCCTTAACAAGGAGCCTCAGATAGCATCGTTTCCCAATAAATTTCTTTTTCTAATCCCTTTTAGTAAATCAGAAGAAATAGCTGAAGAAGTTAAAAAATCCATTAAGCAAGCATGGAAAGAAATCTATTCATCTGTGAAAGATGGTTTTTTGAAGAAACTTAACATCAACAGCGATGAAATAAACCATATTGACAGTATTTTTAATCGTCAAAATGAGAATTTTTGGGAATTTAAATGGGCTTCAGTCAAAATGCTCAAAGAAGAAAACAAAGATGAAATAAAATCATTATTACCTTCTAAGGCTTATAATGACAATTTTATCGTTTTAGATTCATTTAATAAAATGATTAAAGATAAGAAAAATCATGAAAAATCTGGAATAGGCACGCTATATTCTGTCTCGCATTCACTATGCCAATCAGCATTAGCAGCTGAAAAAAACAGGAAAACCATTGAACGAAAACCTGAGCCTGGTGAAAAATGCCATATGTGTGGAGAATATGAAGTTGTACACAGTAAACCTTACGAAAAAGGCATGTCAGCAAGTAAGTATAAAGCAAATCTAAATAAGTTTTGGGAAGAGTTAAAAGAAAAGTGGGATGGCGATAAGGGTTCTGATTTAAAGGATAATGAAAAGTTGTGCTCGATATGCCTGACAAAAAGATTTGCTTATTACTACCTTAGTAAAAATAAAGAGCATTTACTTTATAGGACGTTTAAAAATTCCACTAACTTTCCAAGCACAACATATATGGCTTTGCATGATTATTACATAAGAGAAGGCATTAAAGATGAAAATGAAAAGATTGAAAGAGCTCAAATTATACACGATAGCTATGTAAGTGATAAAGAGATACGGGATAACTATTATGCTATTCTCCTCATGGATGGGGATCATATGGGTAAACTCGTCAATGGAGAAACAATTGCTTCCACTTGGCAATCAATCATGCATCCTGAAGTATATAATAAGCTTAAGAATGGTAAAATAGAAAGCCCTTACTCTGAAAACTGGCAGAATATTTTTCAAAAGTCACCAAAGAGAAACTTAACGCCAGCTATTCATGCAGCTATTTCCGAATCCCTTGGGGACTTTTCCATTTATGGAGTAGCGAGCATTGTGAAAAAATATGATGGCAAGCTTATCTACGCTGGTGGGGATGATGTGTGTGCTGTTTTGCCTGTTGAAAATGTTTTAAATGCAGCTGAAGAAATAAGTAATTACTATAAATCAACATTTAAATTAATTGCATCTGATAATAATAGTATCAATTTTTCTGATATTTCAGAGCGTTTTAAGCCCTCTCCTGGTAAGCTTTCTTTGAATTTAGGCAAAGGTGAGGGGATTTCCATTTCAGCAGGTGCTCTAATTTGCCATCATAAGGCCGATCTAACCCATATGATTAGAGATGCTCATAACCTACTTGATAAAAAAGCAAAAGATGAAGGTGGCAGAAATGCAATAGCAATTCAGCTTAAAAAACGCAGCGGTGGTGATAGATTTTTCATTTGCAAATGGGACGACAAAGAACGGCTAAAAGCCTTTCTCAGTATTCAGAATAAAATGGGTGAAGAGATGTCCAGATCTCTTGCCTACAGACTTGCAGAGCTAAAAGATGGAATAGAAGCAATAAACAATTTAAAAGGATATCAAGAAAGTGAGAAAGATGATTTAGTAAAAAAATTCATTTTAAAACAATTGGATCGATCTGGGAAAAAATCAAAAGAAAAAGAAGAAATCGCCGAGAATGTTTTAAAGATAATTTTTGATTACGAGGGTAAATTTAGTAATGAAGCACTAATTATTGCTGGTTTTCTTCATAGAGATGAGGAGGTAGCAAATGAACAATTGGTATAGCTTTGAGCCGAATGATACTGTTTTTTTTAGAGGTTCTGAGCCTATGGAAAAGGGGCAGGATCACAATGCAAATTTCAACTTTCCTCCACCTGCTCACACGATTGCAGGTGCTATCAGATCTTATTTTTATTATTTAGATAAGAAAAATAATGAGAGTAAATATAGTCATATAATTTGTATAGGCAAAGAAAATGGCGAATTTAACTTAGTGGGCCCATTTTTCAAAATGGATGAAAAAGTCTACCTGCCGGCACCGTATTCCTGGTTTGTTGAAAAATCTAAAAAGGAAGAATATAAAATAATTAAAAGTTATCCAATCCAATCAGATCTCATAAAAACGTCATCCGGTAGTCTCTATTGGGCAAAAGGTGAGAGCGAGCTGGAGTCAATTGGAGGCAAATGGATAAATGCCAGCGACTTAATTAATGGTAGTGATCAGGCAGAAGTTAAAAGTGTAACAGATTTCTATGTTTCAGAACTTAGGACAGGGATTGCACTTAATAAAAACCATACTGCCAGAGAAAGCCATATATATGCCTTTAACCATTGCAGATTAAAAAAAGGGGTCAGTTTTTTCTTTGGTATTGATATAGATGATCTGGGTAGTAGCGGGATTTTACCCCTTGGAGCTGAACAAAGATTTGGGAAATACAAAAAAGAAGATTTAAAAATTAGTTTAGATGCGGATGGCGAGCTTTTCATGAGCCTTTCTTTGACCCCTGTTTCGACTGATGCGAATAAGTCGGTAGTTTCAACCGGCAAGATTCAATATTTGGGTGGCTGGGATTTGCATGAAAAATTCCACAAACCTATGAAGGGATATTTCCCAGCGGGGACTGTATTTAATAAAAAATTTGATAATTGTATAAGTATAAAATAAATTTGGAGGATTATTATGAATAAAGAAATTTGCTCAATACTTTCGTTTTATGCTGTTTCGCCAATCCACGCCGGCAGCGGCGCATCTGTTGCAACCGTTGATTTACCTATTCAGAGGGAAAGACATACTGGCTATCCAATTATCCAGGCTTCGGGGGTCAAAGGGGCTCTGAGGGACCATTTCAGACAACATAATGGAGATAAGAACTTGATAAATAAAATATTTGGCTCTGATGAGCAAGATGGCTGGAACAAGAAAGAGGCATCACTACCAGGCTCCATAGCTGTCTCAGATGCGAAACTTCTTGCGTTTCCTATGAGATCAAATGTTGCACCATTTATTTGGGTGACTTCTCCTACCATTTTGAAAAGACTGTCAAAAGATTTGGAATATGTGGGTATCTCGGAAACATTTGGGGATTTAAATATAAAAAAAGACAGTGCTAAAATTATAAAGGGCGATTTTGATAATAACGATAAGATTATTCTGGAAGATGTGGTTGTTAATCCTGATGGAAAACTTGAGGTCGTTTTCTTAAATGATAGATTCCCTCAGGTGGAAAGACTACTCCTTGTTTCTGATGAGACGTTTGATTATTGCGTATCTTCATGCACTGAAATTCAGACAAACATTAAAATAGATTCTAAAAAAGGAACGGCAACAGAGGGTGGGTTAAGATATCAGGAGTTTTTACCATCGGATTCAGTATTATACAGTGTTGTTTATTTCTCTGGAAAGTCTAATGCATTGGAGGCTGAAGGGATAAAGGAAAAGCTTAAAGATTCTATTAATGGGTTCTTGCAAGTAGGTGGAGATATCACTTTGGGCAAGGGTATTTGTAATGTTAGCTGGATTGATGGAGGCACGAGATGAGAACACTGGGACAAAAGAGAGCAGAATACGCTTTAGAAAAAGTTTTAACCATCAGTTGCGATAGAAAAGATTTTAAGTCACTTTCTTCAGGAGTTCCTCCCATGATTCTGCAAAACGGTTTTGGGCAAACAATGGCATTTTTTGTTGCAAAAGGCACTGATAAAGAGATGAAGATAAAAGGAAACGATAAACATATTGTCATGTTTCGCATAATTAAAGAATGGCTTGTTAAAGAGTTAGGTACTGATGTTTTTAGGATAGACAGCGATGAAAAGGACTTTATTAAAGAAATCTCCCAATTGTCACAAGTTGATTATCTTACTGCCCAAAAAGAAACTCTATCACTTTTAGAATGGGTAAAAAGATATGCTAATGCATGGTTCAGTGGAGAGGAGAGTCAAAATGATACCGGTTCATAGAGAAATAAAAGACTTGGTAATAAAAGATAAATTTAATCAAGGTAATTTTGGCCTTTGGTTTTACAAATTTATCGAACTTGATAAAGATTTTAAGACTGGAAATGATGATATTGATATGTATCAAAAAAGATATAAAAAACTGCATGAGAATGATAAATTTTTAAAAATATTGATAGAAAACAAGCATCTTAGTCAATATGCGTTTTGCAAATCAAAAGAAGATACTCATAAAACGCTAACTTTTAAAGCTACCCTCATTTCACCCCTCGTTACAGGTATAGGTAATGCACATCCCTGTGAAGTGGGGATGACATTTGATCATAGTTTGGGAATACCATACATACCTGCTTCAAGCATAAAGGGCATTGTTAGATTTGCCCATACTTTATCTTTAGTTGATGAAGCCTATGAAAAAAATATAGTTGATGAAGAAGGTTGGTTTGATGACGAAGCAGATTGGACAAAAATTCCTACAATCTTTGGGATAAGTCAAGATAATGGCAGGCGGGGCAAAGTCATCTTTTTAGATGCATATCCTGAAAAAGTACCCGATCTGCATGTTGATATAATGAATCCGCATTATACACCTTATTATTCTGAATGTGAGCCTCCCGCAGATTATTATAATCCTATTCCCATTAAATTTTTAACTGTTGCAAAAGGAACTACTTTCATATTCAGAGCGTTAATTGATAAAAATACCGATATAGAGGAAGACGTCTCAAGTGCTTTCATAAATTCTCTTGAAAAAAAAGGTGTAGGCGCAAAAACTGCAGTTGGCTATGGAAGGTTTAAGATTGAAAGTAATGATGAGCCTCAAAATTTAATTGATGCTTACGAGGAAAAGTTCTTAACAGAAGAGGAAAAGCTAAAAAGAGAAATAAGAACATTTATAGATAACATTCAGAAAACCAATGACAGTAGTATAATAGATTCTCTTTTTGACCAGTGGCAAAAAGACAATAAAATTAATAATAATAAG
>JASMTO010000242.1:0-5412 GCA_041694215.1 bacterium | reverse complement strand
CCATATAATTCCATTCATTTGAAAAACATGCTTTATCTTTCAGAAATTGGTGCTATCATTATGCCAGCTTCACCAGCATTTTATTATAAGCCAGTAACTATTGACGATATGGTTAACTTTATTGTGGGCAAAATTTTTGATATAGTAGGTATAGATCACAGTTTGTTTAAAAGATGGACGTAAAGGGGGGCCTATGAAAGTTATATGTCGCATTTGCAATGTGGATTTTGAAACTAAAAATAAAAAAACATTTACCTGTCCATCTTGTGGTGAATCTTATAATATGAAAAAAACCCCTGATACATTTGATATCAAGTTATTAAATGGGGTACTTATAAAAGATATTCCTTTTAACGATGTGAAGGCAGGATTAAAAACAGGCAGATTTTTGAAGGTTGATTATATCTCTGCAGAAAATATGCCGTGGATGAAAATTATCGATTCCCCTATGGGTGAGTTTACACCGGCTTCAACAGTTACTACCCCTGGCAAATCAAGTTCCTGCAAATCATGGGTTGTTCTTTTTCTGTTTTCCTTTATTGTGAACATTGTTCTGTTGGGTTTTTTGTATCTGCAGAAGTTAAAGATTGATGATTTAATACAAAATTAAGGAGGAAGTGATGAAAAATAATGAAAGTAAAGAATGGTTCAAGACTACCTTTGAGAAGAGTAAAAAAGAGGTTAAGAAATTTACGAGAATTAGTAAGCTCCGTATTGAGATTGCAGGTTTGAAAAAAAAGGTTGATGACAAATATACATCTCTTGGTAAAAAAGCTTTTCAGTTAATTAAAAATGGTGAAATTGAGCACAAATTTTTAAATGATGAATATAATGTTATTTTTGAGCTTGAGAAAAAAATATTTGATCTTGAAAATGAAATCGAGGAATTGAAAAAACTTAAAGATGATGCCGAGGACGGTAGCTATTTTGGTGAAAACTATATAAAAACGGACTACTCAGATGAATCACGTGGTTACAATGGAGAAAAACAACAAAAAGAGAGTAATGAATAGTTATGATGGCAGGCAAAGAAGAACAAATTTTTGAGAAAATCACGGATATTCCCCCTATGCCGCAGGTGGCTTCAAAAGTAATTAATATTTTGGAAAATCCGGATTTTCGTTTTGCTGAGCTTATCAGGGTTATTTCCAAAGATCCCAGTGTTGCTGCAAGTATCCTTAAAATGGCTAATTCGGCATTGTTTGCACCCAAAAGTGATATTACCAATTTGACTCAGGCTATATCATTTCTTGGAATAAAAAATGTAAAAAATCTTGTTATTACACTTTCTACTAAATCACTTTTTACTGGGAGCAATACACCTTTTTTTGATAATAAAATATGGGAACACTCTATGGCAACGGCAATATTTTCCCGAATAATAGTTTTGGATATTGATAAAAAGATGGCTGAAGAAGCTTTTTTAGTAGGTTTATTGCATGATTTGGGGCAGATTATTATGTTAAAAAATATGCCGGAATATGAAAATTTGCTGGCAGATGCATTTAATGACAATCATTCTGTTTATGATATGGAATCAGAGCGGTTGGGTTTCACACATACGGATGTGGGTGCCTACTTAATGAAAAAATGGAATCTTCCCATCTTTTATAAAAACGGCATTGCTTTCCACCACAAACCGGACAATACAGGTAACAGCTTTCTATCTAAAGTTGTGTGCTATGCCCATAATTTTGCAAAAATGAATGGCATTGGTGTGACACGAAATATTGATAAATGCTATTATGAAAAAATGCTGGAAATTGATAATGAAACACTGGGGGAATGTGAAAACTTTTTTTTCGAAATTTTTGAAAATGAAAAGGAGATATTTAATTTATGAAATATTTTTTACTCGTTTTAACTGCGGCTACTGTAGTTGCTTGCCACTTCAGTTTTGGATTTAAAACGGATGTATCGTTAAGAAATGAATATGCTCATGTTCAACGGACTGAAAATCTAAGTTTTTTTTATAATGTACGCAAAGAGGGCAATTTCACAGTTGTGGATATGACCGTTAAAAATACATCTAATATGTATATGTCAAATCTCGCTATGTATATAAATACAAAGAATGCGGAAAATTATTTATATATAGGTAACTTAAAACATTTGAGTACTGAAAAGGTTGAGTTTACTATTCCTGATGATGTTAATCAGATTAAGATGAATTATAGGTATTATCTATCTCCGGAGGATGATTTCCTCGATCCAACTGGAGAACTGTCGGAAGAGTATATGAGAGAGGATTCTGTGATATTGTTTTTAAAGTAGGAAGTTGGAGGTAGTTAGAAGTAGTTAGAGGCCTGCCCCGTGAAATGCGTAAGCCTATTTCAATGGGGTAGTTGAGGCGCCAGCCGAGCACACAAGATTGTGCATTGGTTATTTGAAGCAAAGCATTCGTGATTAACGATGCTAATAACTATAGATATTAAAACGTTGTGGGCTTGGTAGTTAGAGGTTGTTGGATGTTGTTTGACGTTAACAGAAGTTAAAACGTTGAACGCTGAACATTGAACATTGAACTAAACCCGGGGAGGGCAGGTGGCTGTTTTAGTATCGGGTATTTTTTTCCAGGCGTGTGCCTTTTTGGAAATCTGAAGGTAAATTGTCGGTATCATAGCAGATAAATCCAGATTTCTGGAATTCCTCCCTTATTTTTTTGCTGCATGCGTACGTTACAATATTTCCGTCATTTCTAAGAAGGGAATATAATTTCTCAAAAACATGGGCATTCCATATTTCAGGATTTTTGCTTTTGCTAAAAGGATCAAAAAAGATTATATCAAATTGAAAATCAAGATATTTTAAAACATAAATGAGATCGTCAATAATCAGATTAAAAGATATACCTTGATGATTTTTGTTGTCTAATAGTTTTCTCAGCACGTTATACGCATTTACCGGCCATAAAAAATGCATATTTTTTACCAGCTCTACTACACCTGGATCTTTTTCAATACTTAAAATATTCAGTTTGTTCAAATTCGTTTTTTTTAAATACTCATTTATCAAAACGGCAATATTGTATCCGAGACCAAAGCATATATCCAAAAGCCAGACGGGTCTTTTCTTGAGCAGATCTAATATACCGGAAGCATAAACGTATTTGTGAAGGCTCTCTGTGTATGCACCTACTGATTTGGCGTGATAAGCTTCACAATATGTGAGATTATAATAGGATATGGAACCGTCAGCTGTGACAAAAGGTTTTTTATCGTCTGATAATGGGACTAAATTTGCCATAATTAAATGTAATGTGAAAATTTTCATCTGTTTTTTCCGGGTAATCATCCCGGTAATGGGCACCTCTGCTCCCTTCTCTACTAACAGCAGCAATGGACATTAACTTGCCCACATACAGCATATTTATGATTTCCCCTGTTTTTTGATTTAGCGGCTGCTTGTTTAAGATAGGGTCTAAATTTTTATTAAAAAAACTCAAAGCTTTGGTGAGGGAACTGAAATTCCTGACAACGCCTACATTTTCCCACATTGTCTCTTGAATGCTTTTTAAGTATTCTTCGTACTTTTCAGATAGGTCAATACCGTCCTTTTTATCTGGTATATTTTCAGGGATAGACATATGCTTCGTATCCACTATTGCAGCCTTAGCACTTCTTCCTCCAAAGACAACCCCTTCTAAAAGGGAATTGCTGGCAAGCCTGTTTGCACCGTGCACGCCGGTACAAGCTGTTTCCCCTGCAGCGTATAATCCTTCAACAGTTGTTCTGCCCCAGAGATCTGTTTCCACTCCCCCCATATAATAGTGGGCAGCTGGGCTGACCGGTATATACTCTTTTGTAATATCCAAGCCATATTCAAGGCAGGTGGAATATATTTTAGGGAATCTGTTTTTTACGTAATCGCTATTAAGACCTGTCATATCAAGGTATACAAAGGTTGAATCCGTTTGCTGCATCTCGAAAAAAATTGCTCTGCTCACAATATCTCTTGGCGCCAGCTCACCCTTAGGATGGTATTTCTGACAAAACGTTTCACCATTAGTATTACGCAAAATACCGCCTTCACCTCGCATCGATTCACTCAATAGGAAAGCAGGGGCATTCTCTATCGTGAGTGCTGTGGGATGGAATTGGTAAAATTCCAGATCCTTTTGGCACGCACCAGCCCTAAACGATATTGCTATTCCGTCACCTGTTGCTACAGCTGGATTTGTTGTCCTTTTGAAAAGTTGTCCGGAGCCCCCAGTGGCAAGGATAATTGCTTTGGTGTTAAAAATCATTTCTTCATTTGTTTGCCCATCCAATGCCAATAGGCCGGTTGCCTTGTTGTCTTTGAGAATAAGATCTACGGCAAAGACATTTTCAAATTTATTAATGTTGTTTTTTTTCGATACTTCCTGTTTCAACGTTCTCACTATCTCATGACCGGTGGCATCACCTTTTGCATGGATAATTCTGTTTACACTGTGGGCTGCTTCTTTGGTGAAATCCAGTACTCCTTCATGCATATCGAATTGTGCCCCGAAAGTTATAAGCTCTTTAATATATCTTGAACCCTCATCCACCAGGGTGAACACCGCGTCCCTATCACAGAGCCCGTCTCCAGCTTTTATAGTATCTTCAAAATGCAGGTATATGTCATCATCATCGGACATAACTACCGCGACGCCTCCCTGGGCATATTCAGAATTGCTTTCACCGATTGCAGCTTTTGTTATTAATGCAGTATTTCCGTATCCTGCCAGTTCCATAGCAGCTCTGAGCCCAGCTACTCCACTGCCCAAAACAAGGTAATCATAACTGAATGTTTTCATACTAAAATCTTATCCCTGCTTTCATCCCGTATTGAGTTGCCTCACCTATACTTGCTTCAAAGTTAATAACAAAAAAGGGAACAGGGGATATTTGGATGCCAGCAAGACCTCTGTAAATAATTTCATGCACATCGCTTAAATCCACCACATCTGAATTTTCACTAGCATTGACTCTTAGTGTTGAGAAGCCAACATAAGGTGTCAGCATAAGAAAACCTTTGCTTAAGAGAATCTCTCCTGACTGAGTATCCATGTCTAAATCATCAACCCCCTCAAGTCTGCTGTACGTTCCTCTTATACTTAAAGCTGGAACAATGGCATTTCCCTTTAGAATGGCATATTTTAGTTCCAATCCCCATATTTTAATATTGGAATCAGGAACTTGGGAATACATCGCTCCTATATCTATCTTGAAAGGTAAACCTTTTTGGACATGGATTCTTGGTGCAACCAAAACGCCTGTAGGATCTCCATCTTCCACCAGTGCCTTCCAATATTTTTCATCATCACTAATGTCAGTGATTACTAGCTCTGCTGCCACATCAAAACCTGTCACACCTAACGGTTCAGCAGGGGACATGGGGCTAAAAGATAATCCCACACCAAGTTCTTTTGAAAAATTTTCAAATTCA
>JASMTO010000241.1:0-19181 GCA_041694215.1 bacterium | reverse complement strand
TGCCCTGTTTTTATGGCATTACGCACAATATTAGTAGGTCCCAGCTGGATTTTATTGACAGTGGATATATTATTTTCTTCAAGCATTAACATAATCATGTTGCCTAAGAGTGAACCCTCGGTGTCGATTTTAGAGCCCACAACCACTTCTTCTTTAGCAAAACCGGAGCCGGCCAAAAAAATTGTTATAAACAAAATTCCCAAAAGCTTTTTCATATTTAAGCCTCCCTGGATCTACTATCTGTATTCCGGGTTCGGATGATCAAACCTGCAGCCGGCGTCCCATTTTGAACGCTGATTCCCATGTGCCGGAATACCACCCTTATCTTTTAGCATACGCGCCAAATGCATCAAATTCCAGGACATAAAAGTAGCATTCCTGTTGGTAAAATCATTTTCAGGACCGCCTGAGCCTTCATCAAGATATGAAGGACCGGGACCGGCCTCTCCAAGCCATGCAGCGTCACTCTGTGGCGGAATGAGGCAGCCTAAATGCTGAAGGGAATACATGATATTCATTGCGCAGTGTTTTGCACCGTCTTCATTTCCCGTTATAACGCATCCTCCGACTTTGCCGTAATATGCATATTGTCCTTCTTCATTCAAATCTCCGGAGGAGGAGTATAGTCTTTCAATAATTTTAACACATATGGAAGATTTATCTCCAAGCCAGATTGGAGTTCCTATAACAATAATATCCGCTTTTTTTACCTTTTCATAAATCCCCGGCCATTCATCATCAGCCCATCCATACTCTTTCATGTCCGGATAAACACCGTAAGCTATATTATAATCCACCGGTCTGAGCATCTACACAGACACACCGTTTTTTTCCATAATAGCTTTGGAAATCTTCATAAGCCCTTCAGTGTGGGATAGTTCAGGTGTTTTTTTAAGTGTACAGTTAAGAAATACAGCACTTAAATCGGAAAAATCCATATTAATTTCACTCATTTTAAACTCCGTAACATTTTGTAAATACTTGAATAATAACAATTATATATCCAACCTAACACAGTTATACGAATTTATCAATTCAAATACTTTTGGCGCCCTCCCTTTTTTTAAGAGCTATGGCAATAGCTGGATTCTCATACCGATATGGCTCTTCATTCTCCCAATAATTTTATATTATATTCACACTTGAAACTACCACCTAACACCCATAACCCATCACGCATCACGGTCTTAAATCATTACATTGACACAATACCTCACAACAAATAGATTAATGTTAAGTGAATTACAATGAAAGGGGGATTTATGAGCAAAAACAACATAACATTGGCTTTTGATGTTTATGGAACACTTATCGATACGCACGGCATTAAGGTTGAGCTGAAGAAATATGCAGGTGAAAAAGCTGCGGAATTTTCCGAAATGTGGAGGAATAAACAGCTGGAGTACTCTTTCAGAAGAGGTTTGATGCAAAATTATAAAACCTTTGCCGAATGCACAAAAGATGCTTTGGAATATACCTGCGGGGCATTTAATATAAAGATTGAAGCAAAAGATAAAGACAATCTTATGGATTTATATTCAAAACTGCCGCCTTTTAATGACACATTAAAAGGTCTGAAAAAGGCTTTTGATATGAACTTCCGCCTTTTTGCCTTTTCAAACGGCAGCAAAGATGCTCTGGAAACCCTGCTGACAAATGCCAACATACGAAATTATTTCATCGACCTGATTAGTGTGGATGATATTAAAACTTTTAAACCCAGCCCTGCAGTCTATGCCCATTTATTAAGATCGACCGGAACATACAACCACGAAGCATGGCTTATATCCAGCAACCCTTTTGATGTGATAGGTGCCGTATCAGCCGGGATGAAGTCCGCCTGGGTAAAAAGAAGTGACAGTGCCGTTTTCGATCCATGGGGTATTGAACCCACAATTACTGTTGCAAATCTGGAAGAACTGGTGGATAAAATTCAATAATCTTCTTTCAGTCCGGCTGCTTCCAAGAGTTTATCATTGTTTAGAATTTCATCCAGTTCACCATCAAAAATTATTTTGCCTTCCTGCATAACCACACCCCTACTGCAAGCTGCCCTGGAAAACTTTAGATTGTGGGAGGAAATAATTTTTGTATGACTGAACTGTCTTAAAATTGAAACCAAATCTCCGATCCCTTTGGGGTCAATTTCCGCAGTCGGCTCATCCAAAACGAGGATTTCTGGATTGGAAGCAAGCACAGAAGCGATACAGACTTTTCTTTTTTCACCACCGGAAAGCTTAAAAGGATGTTTATCAATCAATCCCAGTGCACCAACTTTCTTGAGCGATTCCTTCACTACTTTTTGTAATTCGTCTCCGGTAATCCCTATATTTCTTGGGCCAAAGGCAACATTTTCAAATACGCTCGGCATAAACAATTGGTTGTCCGTATTTTGAAAAACCAGCCCTACCGTTGCCCTGATCCTTTTCAATGTTTTTTTTGTAACAGGTGTACCACCGATATTCACAGAACCCTTTTTGGGAAGAATAGTACCATTTAAATGTTTTATTAATGTGGATTTGCCAGCCCCGTTGGAGCCAAGGATAGCGACAGACTCGCCGTGTGAAATATACAAATTCAAACCTTCCACAGCTTTTGTACCGTCCGGATATGTATATTCCAGATCATGAATTTCTATATAATGGTGACTCATCTTATATAAACCTCACTATAAAAACATACAGTAAAGAACATAAACAGAAAAAAATATCGCTGATATTTATCTTATTATCAAACTTAAAATTTCTTATATCAAATCCTCTGGAAAGCATCGCATTATAAACTTCCTCCCCCCGCAATACCGATTTTACAAAGAATGCCGAAACTATTGCTTTCATATTGTGCCAGGAAAACGTGGTACTTTGTAAACCCCGTGAATTTATTGCCTGTATTGACTGAATAATGTCATAAAGAAAAATGAAAATAAACCTGTACATCACCATAAACTGTATGATAAGAAATTTTGGCATTCTTAAAAATCTCAGTGAAGATGCTATATGGATAAATTTGGTGCTGGAAACTATCAATACAGAAACAGTGGCAGTGTTTATAAATTTCAAGACTGTAGTAAACGCTGATACATACCCACCATAAACCTGATAACCCGCTATTCTAATAACGGATTTGTCATAAACAGGGTTAAAAATAACAAGCATCAGAACAAAGGGACTGAGATACAAAAGCATTTTCAAGATGCTTGTCACTTTCACAGGAGCTATTGCTACGAGAAAACAGGTAAAAGATGTCAGGAGAAGTGCATGAAAAATATCGTATTTTTTAACACTGATGGTCAATACAATGAATATTGCGGCAATAATAATTTTTACTACCGGGCTAACCCTGTTTAAAGGAAAGTTACTTTCAGCAAGTTCCTCAAATGCAGTAAGATACTGCAGTCTGTCTTGAGCGGTCTTCAATGTTTATTAACTTTTCTGATTATATACCCCAGTGAAGAGGCCAGAATGATAATAATAATAGCTCCAACAATCCCTGCAACCGATGTGCCCCATTGGGAAGAATTCCCGGCAAATGAATAATCCGGTAGAAATGCGATTTTTTCCTGCAAACTCCCCAAAAAGTTATGAAATTGCCCTGTCAGGGAGTGAGGTTCGTCTGCTCCTCTCATTATATTATATACAGACCATTCCAAGCCGTCCGGCTTTGATGATGCAAACAGGGAAACCACCGCTGCAATTATCAATGAAACAGAGCATATACCAAAATACGGCTTAAGCTTCCCCTTTTCACTGTTAAGCTCTGTCTGTAATGAATAACGTTTGATAAACATGTATGAACCTACTGTTATAACCCCTTCAAATACCGCAATAAGCAGATGAATCCCCAGCATCAGCATCAGCATCTTAGAAAAAGGCAGCTCAGCAATGCCTGAGATTCCCGTCTGCATCGAAACCATAACAGCGCCAAGAGTTAAAGAGAGAAAGGCGCCAGCCCATATAGCTATTTTACTTTCATTTTTATCAATGATATTTTTGAACAGCGGATAAATGATATATGAAGGAATAAATGCCATATTAAAAATGTTACACCCAAGTGCAAGCAATCCGCCGTCTGCAAAAAACAGTGCCTGAACCAACAAAACCGATGACATTACAAGAAATGCTGCATGCCTTCCCAGAAGGAGTGCTAGAAGGAAACCTCCAGCAAAATGTCCGCTTGAGCCGGTTCCGGGGATAGCAAAATTTACCATCTGCAAAGCAAAAACAAATGCACCCGCAACCCCCATAAGTGGAATGATCTTTTCCTCATTAAGCTCTTTTTTTAGTTTTGAAGAAGCATAGCCGGCGGCAGCACCTGATATCCCCCAAAACGTCACACCCACCGGTACTGA
Organism: bacterium; assembly: GCA_041694215.1. Classification (GTDB taxonomy): domain Bacteria; phylum Chrysiogenota; class Deferribacteres; order Deferribacterales; family Flexistipitaceae; genus Flexistipes. The sequence continues at coordinate 14,833 of JASMTO010000241.1, read as the reverse complement.
AAGTAAAGCATCAGCCATATGCATACATATATCCTCCCTAAACGATATGTTTAATTTTATCAGCTTTTCTTTTACATTGTCAACTGATAAGCTTGGAAGCAGTTAGAGGTGATACTAGTGTTAAGTGATAAGTGTTAAGTTTCAGGTAGTTAGAGGTAGTTGGGGTTGTTGGAGTGGGGGAATAGCAGTTATAACATATTGCAATTTTATATTTTTTGATCAATTTTATATTAATATTAAAACCTTACAGAGGCATCGCTTATTGTCATGAAAAAAATACTTATAACTATTCTATCTGTTTTCATTGCCACCGCCTGCAACATAGGTTTCAGCACCTCTTTCAGCTCTTCAGATTCCGACTCAGAGCTTCGGTGGTACATATTTTTTGGAAGTGATTTTGATACAGACTATACAAAAATAGATTTCAGAGGAAACATGGATTACCTGAGCCGGATACAAAGAATAAACAAAGAGGATATTGATTACACCGTTTATATCGACAAATGTACAACCAATATAAATATTGTGGAGATAACTTTTAATCCAGACTCATGCCAAACCTCCAATAACAGTTATATAATCCAGGTGGAAGAGGAAACCTGCAACAATGATTTATGCGACAAATACTCATATAATGAAACTGTGAACGGTGATTTTCTTTTTCCCTACGGTTGGCCGTGTGAAATAGATTATGAAGATATGAACAAACTGGTCTCTTCAAAAGAGGATGAATTAAAAAATGTAGGTTATTATGATGTAAAATGCGAGACCGGGGATTTTGCAACAGAGAACGGCAATTATCTCATCTCCATCGGTTCAATGGAAGTCAGCAATTATTATAACCGTATAAAATATTTTTACAGCAATAATCTCGATTATTTTGACTATTTCAAACCGTTTCCGTGATTAGAGCTTTGACTAAGTACTCCGCCTAACCGAGCACATAAATTCTTATGTGCTTGGGGGAAAAATGGTCTCTCCCACTGGCTTACAAGTTGTTGTCAAAAGAATAATAAGCCTAAAAAGTTTTTTGAAAATGGAGGCTTCACGTGCCAGACAGCGGGCTGAACCCCGCCATGACTACAATGATAGTTTTGCAAAAACTGCTTTGGCAAGCGAACACCGTGCATTCTTTGTTACTTTAACAAATGCAACTTGGTATTACCTGTCATGTCCAGCAAACATTAAAATGATTTTCATGAATTATAGATTATCCATTCTTACTAAAGATTTTCGTTTAGTTCATTGATAATAACATGTTTTTCTTTACCCACATATTCTGCTACGCTATTAACAATGCTATTCAAAGTACCTATTTTTATTGGTTTATTGTTTGGTATTGTTATTTTATGTTTATGTTGTTTGTATTCTGAAACTAACCTTATATGACTTCCGGTTTGCCTCACTTCTCTATATCCGTATTGTTGCAGGAATTTAATCAAATCTGTTGCATTGACATTTTTACGAAGCAACTTCCATTACCTCGTCTTTGACATAATGAAGCCTTATCACTTTTGGAATTTCACTTTCGTCAAAATGGCATCTTACGGCATCTTTTATATTTGTTTTTAGTTCTTTCCAACTGTTTCCATCGGTAAAGATGCTTTCTCCTAAAGCTCTGGCAGTAAAGCCACCTTCTGGATCATCTTCAATTTGAAAAATCAACTCTTTCATATATTTAATTCTCCTAAAAAATTCTTAGTTATAATTTACAGGAAACTACATTTTTTGCAATATTTTGTTTTTTAGTTGGCACTGTTATACAATAAATTATAATTTATCAATTAAAGCATATTTTAATTATCCCATTTTTTCAAAAGGTCGAGTATTATGGTATTATGTACCAGTCCTTTTTTTATTGTAAAATAGTTTATGAAAATATTATCTGAACAGAAAACAGCAATTATCTCATCTCCATCGTCTGTTCAATGGAAGTCAGCAATTATTATAACCGTATAAAATATTTTTACAGCAATAATCTCGATTATTTTGACTATTTCAAACCGTTTCCGTGATTAGAGCTTTGACTAAGTACTCCGCCTAACCTTTCTTAAGTTAGTGATGAGAACAAGATGGGAGAAACTCCGGTAGAGTAAACACTTATTTCAACTGTCTAACTCATCACGTATTCTAGCAAACTCTTTTTCCAGCACAATAAATGCCTCTGCCACATCAGGGTCAAAATGTGTACCGGTATCTTTTCGTATAATTTCCATCGCTTTTTCATGTGTGAAAGGCTCCTTGTACGGTCTTTTTGAGCGCAAAGCATCATAGACGTCAGCAACAGCCATTATGCGTCCACACAAAGGGATATCCTCACCTACGAGACCATCTGGATAGCCACTACCGTTCCACTTTTCGTGGTGCGACCTTGTAAGCCTAACTCCCATATTGATAAATTCGTTATTAGGATAATCCTTTTGTACTGACTCCAGCGTTCTTACACCTATCATGACATGATCTTTCATAATCTCAAATTCATAATTGGTGAGTCTTCCCGGTTTAAGGAGAATATTATCAGGTATCCCAACCTTTCCTATATCGTGCAGTGTAGCGGCACAGTAAATATTGTAAATAAAAGAATCTGTAATTCTCTGAGTATATTTTGGATTTTGTCGCAGCTGTTCTGCCAGTAGTTTGCAAAAATGCTGTGTACGATTTATATGCTGTCCAGTATCATCATCCCGGTGCTCAGCCAGATTTGAGAGGGCATGAATAGTTGCCACTTGAGATTCTGAAATCTCTTTCATCTTTTCATCAACAAGCTCTTCAAGATGCAAACTATATTTTTGCAGTTCATTTTGTGAACGCCTTAAATCTAAATGTGTCCCCACCCTTGCCAACACTTCTTCCTCATGAAAAGGCTTACTTACATAATCCACACCACCTTCTGAAAATGCTTTGACTTTATTTGCGGTGTCATCCAATGCACTTATGAAAATCACTGGTATATCTTTAAGAGCCTCGTCCTCTTTCAGCCTGTGACAAACCTCAAAACCGTCCATTTCAGGCATCATAATATCCAAAAGTATCAAATCAGGAGAACTCTTTTTAGCCGCACGCAAAGCCATAGCTCCCCTGGGAAATGCAACTGTATTGTACCCTTTTTTCTGCAGCATATCTTCAAGAAGTTTTAAGTTTTCCGGAGTATCGTCAACAATCATAATGGTTGTTTTTTCAGGTAGGTACACCATCGGCTACACCTCCTTATTTCTCTAATAATTTTAACAGCTTATCGTAGTTATATCTGTCCGCTAACAGTCTCAGGCCGCCAGCTATCTCCGCATCAATGCCTTCTGCTTTTGAAATGTAATCTTTCAGCTTGGCTGTGTCACCATTTTCAACTGCTTCTTTCATTTTTGTTACCAATTCTTCAGGCAAAGATAAAATATCCTCTGCGGCTACTAGCTTCTTTACTGATTTTCGCTGTTTGTTTTCTGAACTGTCAGAATAAATATATTCTATGTCAAGAACTTTTTTTAAAACAGCAAACAGTTCGTCCGGGCGAAACGGTTTACGCAGATATTCATCCATACCGGCTGATATTACATCGTTTCTTTTATCCTCAAATACACTTGCCGTAACAGCAATAATTGAACTGTTTTGACCTTTAGGAGTAGATTTTATTCGATGTGCTGCCTCGTAACCGTTCATTGTGGGCATACGCAGATCCATAAGCACCACATTAGGTGACCAGCTTTCAAACATTTCTACAGCCTCTTCACCAGTTGAAGCCTCTTTTATTTCAAAACCTGCTGGCTCGAGTGTATGTCTGATCAGAGTTCTGTTATCTTTTTGATCATCAACCACAAGTACCCGAACAGAACCACTGCCGGACTGCAAACCCTCTACCTGGCGCATTTCCTTTGTTTCAAGCGGCTTTTCAGGGATATCAGTTTCCTCCACCTGTATGTTAAACCTAAAAATACTACCTCTGCCAACTTTGCTCTCCACACTAATATTGCCGCCCATGAGATTAATAAGCCGCTTGCTAATCGGCAACCCTAATCCCGTTCCACCTGCCTCAATCCCTGCCTGCGATTGGCTGAACGGATCAAATATCTTCTCCAAATCTTCTTCGGGTATACCAGGACCACTGTCTTCCACTTCGAACATAAGATTTACAGCCCCATTCTCTTCATGACGGGTTTCAGTTTTTATTCTCAGGCTTACACCTCCGGATTTGGTAAATTTAACAGCATTTCCTATCAGATTGACAAGTATCTGGCGTAATTTACCTTCATCAGCAATAATATATTGAGGAATGTTTTCATCCCGATCAACAAGAAATTGAATCCCTTTACCGTTGGCTCTGGAGCGAAACATCATTTCGATATCCTCTAGGAGTGTGTGCAAGCAAAATTTGCTTTTATGTAAGGTGAGCTGCCCTGATTCAATTTTGGAGATATCCAGTATATCATTTATAAGATTCAGTAGATGCTGTCCGCTGCGGGTAATTGTATGTACTTTTTCATACTGACGCTCTGTAAGTGAAGGATCTCTCTCAAGAATCTGGGAAAAGCCCATTATAGCATTTAATGGTGTACGTATCTCATGACTCATATTTGCAACAAAGGCACTTTTTGCCCGATCAGCATCTTCTGCTGCTTTGCGCTCAACTCTGTCTTTTTCAGCCTGCTTGCGTTCAGTTATATCCTGGACAACACTAATTATACTGATTTCTTTATTTTGGGAGTAGTACGCATTAAGGCTTATTTCTGCTGGAAATTCGCTGTTGTCTTTTCTTTTTGCAAATACTTCCAAACCCTGCCCCATCTCTCTCAAATCAGGATTTTTCAAATAATTGCTGCAAAGTTTTTCATGCTTTTCATGGAAACGCTCAGGTATTAAATCATTCAGATTTTTTTTTCTGACTTCATCCATAGTGTATCCAAAAATATCTTTCACCTGTTTGTTGGCTAACTGGATTTCACCCCTTTTATTAAAAACAATTATGGCATTAGGAGCTGCTTCCAGAATCTTTCTAAGACGCTCTTCACTATACCTTAATGACTCAGTCATTTCATCTGCAATAAGTTTTGCTCTTTCCATTGTTTTGTTTTGGCTGTTAAATAAAAAAACAGTAAGCAAAACAAGTGTGATACCTGAAAACAGGATGCCTACTTGTGCAAGGATGTCTTCTTTAGTCCTTTGAAAAGTGGAAAAAGGAGCAAATGCTAATGTCCATTCCTGCCCGTACAGATAAAGTGTTTTTTTCATAAATAATTTGTCATCTACGTTCAATTTATTTTTACTGCTGGCATACAAAAGATTCTCAGAAGAAATACTAGAACCGCTGTACAGTTTAAAAAAACCTTCTTCAGAAGTTCGTTGCGAAATATAATTCATTAGATTGGGCAAACTAAAAGTGCAATATACATATCCTTCAATCTTTTCTCTGCGCTCTTTTACTGAGAAAAGTACCGTTTTTCCCTCATAAACGGGGATAAACAAATAAAAACCCTTATGAAAATCCTCTTTACCTTCAACACTCATTTCAACAGCATCTGAAAGGGATGCTTCTCCGGTATCCCGGGCACGCTGTATAGCTTTTCTGAATATTGGATTAGAAAAGGTATCAAAACCTAATTTATACTGGTTGTCTTTATTAAACGGTTCCACAAAAACTATTGGGGCATACATTTCTCTGTTTTCCTCAGGCCACACTGTGTAATCGGGAAAACCTTCATCTTTTATTGCACTGATATGTGCGCCCAATTCTGATGCATTGACAATTTTCACAAAACCTATAGCTTTAAAATCCGGATATGGAGGAGTCATTGTCCTGTATTCATAATAAGATCTCCATTCCTGCCTGCTTACATTTTCGGATAAAAAAAAGGCCTCGGCTCCCCCTTGAAGAATCATTTTAAAATCATCTATTCTATCAGTGAGATTATTGGCAATACTTTCAACATATTTTTCAAACTTTACCTCTTTTTCTTCTTGGTGAGCTTCATTCCAGTAATACCAAATGACAATCGTCGTAATCAGCATAACTAGAATAATAAAATACTGTAGAAATCCTTTTAAATAAAAAGTCGTTGCTTTTATTTTAGAACTCACCAAGACCCCTCATCAAATTTAATTCTTATCACCAGCAACAGACCACAGGAATATATTAATTTTAATTATAACATAACTTATGAATATTTGATTAGATATCTCTGATATAGTTCGCATTGTGCCCTTCTAATTACATGAAATCTTAAATTATTTGAAATCTTTTATTGCTTTTTTTATAACTTTTTATAAAATTTGCAATTCTGGATTTATATGTTATAAATTGAGTTTACTTTTAGATAATATGATAAATATTAAAATAAACTGCGTTAGGAGGAATTATGCTTACAAATGTTAAATGGGAAGCCATACCCAGAGGGGATATGACAAAAGGAGAACTGAAAAAAAAGAGAGAAGAAGGATTGATCCCTGCTGTTGTCAGCTCCAGAGGAAAGGAAAGTACATCGCTTTTTGTGAAATTGTCAGATTTACAGAGACGCCCCTATGGCAATTTTACTATAGAATTAGAATTTAACGACAATAGAGAGCCTATTACCTGTTTTTTAAAAAATATCCAGTTTTCTCATGTGGGATACAAAATCCTCCATGTTGACTTCCAGGAACTCACTAGAGGTCAGGAAGTAGATATTGAGATCCCTTTGCAGCTGACAGGAGAGCCAGTTGGTCTGGACAAAGGTGGTATAGTTAATCAGCTCATTGATAAGGTTTTGATAAGAACGTTACCAAAATATTTGCCGGAAAAATTCGAGATGGATATATCTCATTTGGATGTAAATGAGTCTGTTGATATTACTGAACTGAAGCTTCCTGAGCATATCACACTTCTTGAACCTACAGAGGGCACTGTTGCTTCTGTAACTGTGCCTAGAGCAGAGCCTGTTGAGACAGAAGAAACAGAAGAGGAGATAGAAGCTGAAGAAACGGAAGAATCAGAAGGATAAAAGAAAGGGGTGCGCGCCCTTTTTTAAATGTTCATTTGAAATACTATGCAGCTATAATAGTGGTTTTCACAAATAAATCTATTTTGCTGAAGCTGCAAATAGCTTCAGCAAAATACAAATATGATATTTTAGTAATTTCTACATTTTATCATTGTATCCTTTATAAATCCAGGGGGCAAATGTGCTTTTAAGTGGTTATGTCATAGTATTTATTCTTATTCTTGCAGAAACGCTGGATATCTTTGTTGAAAAAACTAATGACAGATACATTAAACATATTGCATCAAATCCACCGAAAAACGTTTTGGATATTTATTCAAAGGATGAAATTGAGCGAAGTGCTTCCTATCATATGGACAAATCCAGACTTGGGTATTATGAAAATTTAGTGCACGGAATACTCTTTTTTGCCCTTTTACTACTGGGAGTATTTCAGTGGTTTTCTTCTGTGTTGATAAATGCTTTTGGAAATGAATACTTGCTGGCATTTATCTTTTTTATTACGTACCAGTTGTTTTTCACATTTTTCAAACTTCCTTTTGATATCTATGAAACTTTTGTTATAGAAAAAAAATATAATTTCAACAAAACTACCCCTTATACTTTCATCAGAGACCTTGTTGTGGGAGGTATTATTTCTTTTGTTATTTTTACTATACTGTTATTTTTGGTGATTTTTCTGATTAGCTCTGCAGGAAATCTCTGGTATATTTATGCTGCTATTGCTGTATTTATGTTTTCAATGCTTATGATGTATCTTTACCCCGCTCTTATCGCACCCCTTTTTAATAAATTTGAACCGCTATCAGATGAAAATCTTAAAGAAAAGATTTTTCAGTTGGCCAAAAAAGCTGCATTTCCTCTTAAAAACATTATGCAGATGGATGCATCTAAAAGGTCTGCACATTCTAATGCTTATTTCACAGGTTTTGGGAAAAATAAACGTATTGTCCTTTTTGATAACCTTTTAAAAAATCACTCAGAAAAAGAAATCCTGAATATTCTTGCCCATGAAATAGGCCATTATAAACTGGGGCACTTGAAAAAAATACTTGTGTTTATGTTTGTTTCTGTTTTTGTTTCTTTTTTCCTTATGGATATGCTTATAAACTGTGACTTTATTTACAATGCTCTTGGGTTTGAAAGATCTATTTTAACAGGTCTGTTTATATTGTCATTCCTTTTGGCCCCGGCTAATAAGATTTTTACTCCTATATCTTCCTATATCTCAAGGAAGCATGAGTATGAAGCGGATACGTTTGCCGTTAATCTGACAGGGGATATTTCAGGGATGAAGGATGCGCTTATCAAACTCCACAAAGATAATCTTTCCTTCCCCCTTCCTCATCCAGTATATGTAAAAATGCATTACTCCCACCCCCCTTTACCTGAAAGAATAAATTTTCTGGAAAAAAACCTGGATCACTAATTATTTTTTGATCTCACTTTTGTTTGAGAAATTCCAGCAGCTCCAGTGTTTTGCTAACGGATTCTTCGCGCTTCACCACAAAAGTTTCTTTGTTTTTCCGAACAAAGATTTCCACATTTCCTTCTTTAAGATTTTTTTTGCCGACATTTATCCTTAACGGATAGCCAATAAGATCGGCGTCATTAAATTTCACACCTGCCCTTTCATCCCTGTCATCAATTGCAACGTCAACGCCTTTTTTCTTCAGTTTCAGATAAATGGTATCAGCTACATTTCTTACTTCATCATCATTTGTGTTGACAGGCACAACAATTACCTCAAAAGGGGCAAGCTGTACAGGCCATATAATGCCATCATCGTCGTGATTTTGCTCAATAGCTGCAGCAGCTGTTCTACCTATTCCAATACCGTAGCAACCCATTATCATATATTTTTGTTTTCCATCTTTATCAAGATATGTGGCATTCATGCTTTCAGAATATTTTGTCCCCAGCTTAAAAATATGACCCACTTCAATCCCTTTGGTAATCACATAACTACCTTTACCACATTTTGGGCAAGGATCACCCGGTTCTGCCATTCTGAAGTCAGAAAATTGAGCCACCTCAAAATCCCTAGTGTGATTCACATTTAACAGGTGGAATCCTTTTTTATTTGCGCCTGTTACAAAATTTTTCATATACTTAATGGCATTATCTGCGTAAATGGGTATGTCTAAACCCACCGGACCGGAAAAACCTAATGCACCACCAGTGATTTCTTCAATCTCGCTTTCTGAGGCAAATTCTACATTTACTGCATCCAGGAAATTTTTAAGTTTCACAAGATTAGCCTCGTGATCACCCCTTACCATTAAAGCGGCAAATTTACCATCGATTTTTAATATTAAGGTTTTTACAACTGATGTTGCGTCTATTCCAAGATATTTTGCCACATCTTCTACAGTTTTTTTACCAGGGGTTTCCACCTCTTCAATCGCTTTTTCTTTATCGTCCGCAGGTGGATATTTTTCATCGCATATGGCTTTTTCAACATTTGCAGAATAATTGCAGTTGTTACAACTGATTACATAATCTTCACCGGTATCAGCCAGAACCATGAATTCATGAGAAAATGACCCTCCTATTGCTCCGGAATCCGCTTCCACAACTTTATATTTTAAACCGCAGGCCTCAAAAATTTTACAGTAGGCATCATGCATATCCCTGTAACTTTTTTCAGCCATTTCATCATTCACATCAAAAGAATATGCATCCTTCATAATAAACTCCCGCCCTCTCATGAGTCCAAAGCGCGGCCTGATTTCATCTCTGAATTTTGTCTGGATTTGATACAGGTTCAAAGGCAGTTGCTTGTAGCTTTTTATACTGTTTCTGACAATATCAGTGACCACCTCTTCATGGGTGGGGCCTATACAAAAATCCCTACCATGTCTGTCCTTGATTCTTAACAGTTCTTTCCCATAATCATTCCACCGGCCACTTTCCTGCCAGAGCTCAGCAGAACATACAGCAGGCATGAGAAGCTCAGCACCGCCATATTCATTCATATATTTTCTGACAATATTCTCTACCTTTTTAATCACTTTTAGTCCCAGCGGGAGATATGAATATATTCCTGCTGCAGATTTGCGAATCATACCTGCCCTGAGCATAAGCTTGTGGCTTACTACTTCAGCTTCGGTAGGTGTTTCTCTGAGAGTAGGAACAAAATAACGTGTTAATCTCATTAGTTACACTCCATTTTTTGCAGAATAATAACAGTGCTCCTTGATTGTTGCAAGAAATTTTAGTTAACATTGAAATTTAGTATGACAAGTATATAACTCTTTTAGAGAGGTGAGCATGGCTAAACAAGGGAAATTACCGGAATATTCTTACCCGTTATACAGGCCTCCAAGTGAGGCAAAATCTCTGATTCTGCAAATTACCGAAGGTTGTTCGTACAACAGGTGCACATTTTGTGGTATGTATGTGGACAAAAAATTCAAGCTTAGGCCTTTTAACGAGTTTAAAAAGGAAGTTGATGAGCTTCCCCAGCATATTAAGGATAAAACCACCCGTATTTTTCTGGCTGACGGTGACGCTGTTATTTATCCAACTGAAGGGCTCATTAAAATCTTGGACTACTTAAACAGTGAATTTCCCTCTTTGCAAAGTGTCAGATCTTATGTCGGGGCACAGGCTTTGAAGAAAAAATCTGTTAACGATTGGGGAAAAATTTTTAGTCGTAAACTTGACCTTATGTATTTTGGCCTGGAAAGTGGAAATAAGGATGTCTTAAAAATTATGAATAAGGGTATGGATGCATGGGAAATTGCACCTATCATCAAGGATCTGAGGGAGTTGGGCATCAGATTCTCAGTAATGGTGATATTGGGTGCGGGAGGCGTAAAGCATTCTTTTGCACATGCTTATGACTCTGCTAAGTGGCTAAGTGATGTTAATCCTGAATACCTTGGCTTACTGACACTTTTTCTCAGAAGGGATAGAAACTATTTTAAGCATATACAAACTCCAAAATTCAAGCATTTGCTGAGAGAGACAATGGCGCTTATAGACAATACAGAAACAAAAGGAACAATTCTCAGGTCCAATCATATTTCCAACCTTTTTGTTTTAAAAGGAACTATAGCAGAAGATAAACAATCACTGCTAAACCAATTGGAGCAAGTGTGGTATTATTGTGAGAAAAACAATATGTTAGATAGTTTCCCTGATTATTACCAAGAAATGCTCTAGCTAGACTTTTTTTAGTTTGAAAAAATAGACGCCTTTATTTAAAGCAAATTTACGGTAATACTTGGTGGGATAATAGTCAACCAGTTCCCTGATATAAACACTTTCAAAGCAGGATCTAAGTGTATCCACAAGTATCAGATTTGTCATAATTTCCTTTGCATAATGTTCATGGTCTGTGGTTATATAAAGTGTACCGCCAGTTTCCATCTTTTCAGATAACAATTTAAGAAATGATGTTTTCAAGAGCCTTCTTTTATGATGCTTCTTTTTAGGCCAAGGATCAGGGAAGTTAATAAAAAATGCCTTTACACTCTCAGAAGGAAAAAGTCTGACAAAAAAACTACCATCATAATGTATAAGCTTAATATTTTTTAGCTCATTTTTCTGTGCTTTGGAGATTGCTTTTCTGATAACCCTCTTTACTACTTCAAAACCTAAAAAATTTTCCTCGGGAAATTTGGATGCATAATGTGTCAGAAACTCCCCGTTTCCAATCCCGATTTCCACATTTACAGGATTTGTATTAGCAAAGATGTCTTTAAAATCGATTAATTCAAAATCTGTAAATGGCTTAATCTGTTCCTTTATTTTATCTGAAAATATGTATAGATCTTCCTGAAAGTTCAAATCAAGTTTGTTAAGGTCTTTTCCTTTTAGCTGAGTTTCCATACCTGCAAGTTAATTATCTTTCTCCAGCTTTTTCAACTCTTTCAAGACTTCATTTACATCTAATCCATGCATCATGCAACCTTTTTCAAGGGTTTCACTTTGTATTCCAAGACAACTGATACATCCCATATTAAATTTTTTAAAAACATCAGCACTACCGGGATGCTCTTTTAAAATATCTGCAATTAACATGTCAACAGTGATCGCCATTATGCCCTCCGCAAAAAAAACTTGATTATCTTATATTTTTTATGTTAGCATCTCAGGCTTTTAAATGCAAGAATATAAGTCTTAGGAGGAATAGAAAATGGCAAAAAGATGTGACATATGCGGAAAAGGACCGATGTTTGGCAGTACAATCAGCCACGCTCATAATGTTAGCAAAAGGGTTTTTTATCCAAATGTACATAAAATGCGTGTTCTGGACAATAATGGCAAACCCACTCAGAAAAAGGTCTGTACAAAATGCCTTAAAGCAGGAAAAGTTCGCAAAGCTTAGACCCTTTTTGGGTTTAAGCTTTGTTTATCTTGTAACAACGCTGTACACTCCCTTAATTGATTTTATTTTGTTTATAACCTTCTCTAGCTGATCTTTACTGGTCACTTCAATGTGATAACTTTGCCTTGCCTTTGTATCCCCGCTGGATTTGGCTGACATCTCCACAATGTTTACCCCCAAATCATTCATGATTGATGTGAGTTCATTAATCATTCCGGGGCGATCTTCAGTAACAGTGTATAATTTTATCACCATTTTATACTGTTGGTTATTGTCCCAGATAACATCTATTATCCTGTCTTCATCCAATGTCATGTTGCGTAAATTCTTGCAGTCTGCCTTGTGGACAATAACTCCTCGCCCTCTGCTAACATAACCTTTAACATCATCACCTGGTAATGGATTACAGCATCCTGCTATTTTTACCATAACATCATCAATCCCATCTATCTTAAACGGCTTCCCTTTACTAGTTGTTGATGTTTTAGTGGTAGCATCCTCCCCTTTTTCTTCCGGTTTATAAAACAGGTGTAACACCTGTTTTGAGGAAAGACGGCCAAAACCCACATTTTTATAAAGATCTTCAGAATCAGCCAGATTGAATTTATTCAATATTTTCTCGAGGTTTTTCTGATCGTTTAAAATTTCCTTTAATTTGAGATTATGTTCCTTAAACTCTTTATCAAGCAGCTCCCAGCCTATTTGTATGGCTTTATCCTGTTCTTTTTTTCTCAAAAACGATCGTATTCTGGTTTTTGCTCTGTTCGTTTTTACAAAATTAAGCCAGTCTCTTCTGGGCTCTTGTGTGGAAGACGTCAGTATTTCCACTTTCTCACCACTTCTCAGCTTATAGCGTAATGGCACCATCCTACCGTTTACCTTTGCTCCTACCGTTGTATTGCCTATTTCAGAGTGAATGTTGTATGCAAAGTCGATCGGCGTTGATCCTCTTGGTAGTTCAACCACTTCACCTGCAGGGGTAAATAGGTAAATTTGTGCCGGCAGGATATCTTCTTTGAGGGCATCCACAAGATCCTGGGGACGTTTCAGTTCTTTCTGGTCAAGGAGTTGACGCAACCATATAAAAGATCGATCTTCCTTCGGGTCAAAAGGCTTACCCTCTTTATACTTCCAGTGGGCAGCAATTCCTTCCTCTGCAATCCTATTCATCTTATGTGTTCGTATCTGAAACTCAACAGACATACCTTTTGGTCCAATAACAGTGGTGTGAAGTGATTGGTACATATTAGATTTTGGCATGGCTATATAATCTTTGAACCTGCCTTGAATCGGCTTCCACAAAGTATGAATAAGGCCTAACACAGCATAACATTCAGGCACAGTATGAACTAAAATCCTGAGAGCCAATAGATCATATATTTCATCAAAGGACGTTTTTTTCGTTATCATCTTGTTGTAAATACTGTAAAAGTGTTTTGGACGGCCAAATATCTCAGCATCAATATTTTCTTCCTTAAGATGTTTGTTTAAAATTGAAATAATCTCTTGGAGATAGCTTTCCCGTTCACTTCTTTTAAGCTTTACCTTATTATAAATGTCATAATACATTTCAGGGTTAAGGACTCTAAAAGACATGTCCTCCATTTCCCATTTTATCCAAGCAATACCCAGTCTATGGGCAAGGGGAGCATAAATTTCCAACGTTTCTTTTGCAATGCGCTTACGTTTTTCTTCAGGTAGGTGATCAATAGTGCGCATATTGTGGAGTCTATCTGCAAGTTTAATCACAATGACCCTAACGTCTTTGGACATGGAAACGAGCATTTTTCTGAAATTTTCTGCTTGCTTTTCCTCTGTGGATTTAAATTTAATTTTGCCTATTTTTGAAACACCATCCACAAGGAAAGCAACATCTTCGCCAAACATTTCTACAATTTCTTCATAAGTTGCATCTGTATCCTCCAAGGTATCATGAAGGAGGCCTGCGATGATAGTATCCATATCCATCTTCATTTCCGCCAGGATATAGGCTACATTGAGTGGATGGGAGAGATAGGGTTCGCCACTTTTTCTCAGCTGACCCCTATGTTTCCCAGCTGCATAAATATACGCTTTATGAAGTTTTTCAAGATCACTTATTCCGTTTTTTTTTAACAAATCCTGAATATCCATCAGGCGAATCGTCTTATAGCTGCTCATTCACTCCTCTTAATATCCTTAATCTTCAGCTGTATACTGTTCTCCCCTGTCCAAAAGTTGAATTCCGGAAAAAAGAGAATATCGAATGTATCATGATTTTGCAAATATTCTTCATATCCCTTAAGGTTATACCCTATTATTTCAAAAATTTTTCCATTTTTTTCGACAAAACCTTTCAGATGTTTTTTCCCTTTGCCAATAAAAGTAAAATTTTGGTATTTTTTTACTCTGCGCATGCAAAAAATCGGTTCAGGATTTCCTGCACCAAAGGGTCTCATCTTTTGTAATGTTTTAACAAGATGCTTATTAATTTCATGGGGCTCCACTTCTGCATCAATTTTTATTTCTGGGATAAAGTCACCTTCACCCA
>JASMTO010000240.1:0-2953 GCA_041694215.1 bacterium | reverse complement strand
GGAAAGAGGTGGGGAAATATTGGCGAATAAATTAAAGACTGAAGTGGAATCAAAGGTCTTTAGAATAAACGGAAAAGAAATACAGTTTACAATATCAATCGGTTTATTAGTGGTAAAACATCTGGAAGATGTCAATTATGATATTATATACAAAATGAGTGATGATGCTATGTACAGAGCAAAGCGATTGGGTAGAAACATGGTGGTTAAGGTGATATTATGATTTTTTTGGATGATTTCAATAAAGCTGATATGGAAAAAGCATTAGCCGCAATTGGTGAAAAACCGTTCAGAGGCAGGCAGATTTATAAATGGATGTATGGTAAAAATGTTTTTGAATTTGAAAAAATGACTGATTTGTCAATATGTTTAAGGGAAAAACTAAATCATAATTATAGATTTAGAAAATTTGTGCTTTTAGACAAAAAAGAATCTTTAATAGATAATTCTGTAAAACTTTTGTTTGGGCTGGACGACAGTAATCGTATAGAGTCTGTCATTCTGGAAGATGATGGGCGGTTTACCGGTTGTGTCTCCACACAAGTTGGTTGCAGAATGGGCTGCAGTTTTTGTAACACATCAAAGATTGGACTGATTAGAAACCTCACCCCAGGCGAAATAGTAAGGCAAGTGCTGATGATGAACAGTATTCTCGCCGGCAGAAAAAGATCCCTTTCTAACATAGTATTTATGGGGATGGGTGAGCCACTGGATAATTTAGAGAATTTAAAAATTGCTATAGATATTATCCTAGATTCTGATGGTTTGAATTTCTCCCACAGAAAGGTTACCGTTTCAACATGCGGCCTGGCTGATGAATTAAAATATCTTTATAATGAGATGGATACGCCTGTGAATCTTGCCGTTTCATTGAATTTTACTAATGATTCGTTGAGAAAAACCTTCATGCCTATTAACTCAAAATACAATCTGAAGTACCTTTTAGAAACCTTGAGGAATCTGCCTGTACAAAAAAGAAAGAGAATTACAATAGAATATGTGCTCTTAAAAGGGATTAATGATTCTATAAATGATGCTAAACAACTGGCAAAATTGCTAAAAGAATTGCCAGTAAAAATAAATCTTATCCCCTATAATGCTTCTGATGGGATGTATTCTTCGCCTGAGCAACATGTTATCAATATGTTTCAGAAATCACTACAGGATGCTGGCTACTCTGCTTTTATAAGAAAAAGCTTAGGAAAAGATATAATGGGGGCATGCGGACAGCTTTATGCTGATTACAAAAACAAATACTAAAAATGTTATTGACTTTTTTTAAAAAGAGATAACTTTAGTCTTAATTAAAGGAGGATTATCATGAAAGAAAAAGCACTTGAGTTGAAAAAAGAAATTACTGTTATGCAAGATTTTCTAGATGCAGAAGAAATACAGGAAGAAGTAAGTGAGCTGGAAAGTGCTAAAAAACATTTTGATGAAATATTTAACAATTTGAGCAATGAAGACAAAAAATGGTTAAACGAGCAATTTTTTCAATGGATAGAAATTTATATGAGCCATGTAAGTAAATGTTCGTCAGGATGTTCCGCATGCGCAGGTAACTGTCCTTCAACTTAAATCGTGCTCTTAAGGGCTGATTGCGAGATTGCTACCGTTCTTGAATAGTGGAAGAGTAGAATAGAAGATTAGAAGAGTGGTGTATTAGTGCTAAGGGCTAAGCTGTTTGACAACCTGAAGCCCCTCTTCTTTGATCTGGACTTCCCACCGTGACAATAGACATTTGCGCAGACACCTTTTTGTCACTTTAAAACAGGTGATTACCTATACGGTTAGCCCCAGTTTCCAGACTTGCAAATATGTGCACATTCTATTGTTTTTTTGCTTCTTGCCAGAGCTTTTCCATTTCTTGGAGATTTGCATCTTTTAGGGATATTTGTTTCTCAGAAAGTTTTTCTTCTATATAATTAAAGCGTTTCTTAAACCTTTGGTTTACCTTTCTTATGGATTCATCCGGATCTATATCCATTAATCTTGCAAGGTTTATCAGAGCAAAAAACATATCCCCCATTTCATGCTCAATTTCTTCTTTCTCCCCTGATTTAATAGCCCCTTTAAGCTCAGCAAACTCTTCCTCAACCTTTTCCATGCATTCACTTGCATTACTCCAATCAAAGCCTGTCTTAGCTGCTCTTTTTTGAATTTTATATGATTGTTGGACAGGTGGTAAACTTCTGGGGATGCCGTCAAAAATAGATGTTCTTGTTTTGCCTTCATTTACTTTTATTGCCTCCCAATGTTTCATCACATCGTCTGTATTTTTAACCTTCAAATCGGAAAACACATGGGGATGTCTGCGTATTAACTTACTGGAAATAGACTCTATGACATCATTTATACTAAAAAAACAATCCTCTTCAGCAATCACAGAATGCATTATAATATGTAAAAGAAGATCGCCAAGCTCTTCTTTAATATTCTCAATATCGTTATTATCCAGAGCATCAATAAATTCGTATGCCTCTTCTATAAAGTGGTTTTTCAAAGAATATAGGTTTTGCTCTCTGTCCCATGGACATCCATCCGGAGCCCTCAGCTTCTTGATTATATTCACTAATTCCAGAAAAAGCTGTGATAAAGATTCTTCTTTTTCATTTGTAGATGCATTCTTGTGGGATCTATTCTGCATAAAAATCCTTAGAATATCTTTTTCGCACATAAGATAAAATAATTTTGTTAATATGCCAAGTAAATTTAGTAAAAACTTTTTTAAACGTGAAACAATTATGTTATTTTGCAGCAAGGATATCCATCTTTTTTCTTGTGTAAAGCTTTCATCCTATTATTTTCCATAAGACGGATGCTATACAAAAAATTGTCATCGTATATTAAAAAAGTAAGGAAAGTTGTTTAATAAGTTGTTAAAAAATAGTATAAGGTTCCAGAGCACTGAAGGTGGTAAAGGACATGTTTGTCATTGGTTCATTGAAACCGT
>JASMTO010000239.1:0-8003 GCA_041694215.1 bacterium | reverse complement strand
TGTTGGCCACAAATCACTCAAAAAGATTTTCTCTCCATTTACATTCATCCCTAAAGGCTCGCTATACATATCAATATCAATCCTACCTGCCAAAGCAAAAGCAATGACAAGCATCGGAGACGCCAGGAAGTTAGAGCGAACTTTTTGATGAATTCTGGCTTCAAAATTCCTGTTACCTGATAACACAGATACAACATTAAGCTTTGAATTATCAATAGCCTTTTCTATCTCAGGTTTCAAAGGACCACTGTTGCCTATACAGGTTGTGCAGCCAAATGCCGTAACGTGGAAACCGAGTGCCTGAAGGTAAGGCATAAGCCCCGAACTTTGCAGATAGTCAACAACAACCTTTGATCCAGGCGCTAGAGACGTTTTCACATAGGCAGGCACATGTAGTCCTGCTTCCACTGCCCGTTTGGCTATCAACCCGGCTCCAATCATCACGTAGGGATTGGAGGTGTTGGTACAGGAAGTAATTGCAGCTATGACAACACCGCCATCTTTTATGGTAACATTTTCACCGTTAATGTTAATTGTTTCTTCTTTAATCTCTGCAGGCTCACAAACTTCATCAATTTCTGCATGCTCACTAGATTCTTCATTAAAAACCGCAATATGTCTTTCATCCACTTTCTTTTCATATTTGCAGCCAAGAATTTCATAAAATGTATTTTTCATATTAGAAAGGGCTATTCTATCCTGAGGTCTGGCAGGGCCTGCTAATGACGGCTCAACACTGCTCAGATCAAAATCAAGCACTTTTGTATATTTTATATCCTGGGAATAATCGTTGTAAAATCCGTTCTCTTTTGCATATTTTTCAACAACTTCAGCTTCTTCGCGTCTGTTTGTAAGTTTCAGATAATCAAGTGTCAGATAATCAATAGGGAAAAAGCCTAAGGTTGCCCCATATTCCGGGGTCATATTGGATATCGTTGCACGGTCAAATACACTCAAATTTTTAAGCCCCGCGCCGAAATATTCCACAAACTTCCCAACAACATTAAACTTACGCAGCATTTGTGTAATACTCAAGACAATATCTGTTGATGTTACCCCTTCTGCAGGCTCACCTTTGAGATTTACCCCTATAACCTCGGGGATTGGCATATAGTAGGGCTGGCCGAGCATAACAGCTTCAGCCTCTATTCCTCCCACCCCCCATGCCATAACACCAATTCCGTTTATCATCGGCGTGTGGGAATCGGTACCAACTAATGTATCCGGTAAAAGTGTATTATCTTTAACGGCTACAACTTTACCCAGATACTCGAGATTTACCTGATGGCAAATACCCGAATTAGGTGGCACAACATTAAAATTGTCAAAACTTTTTTGTGCCCATTTGAGAAGTTTATATCGTTCACCATTCCGCTCGTACTCTTTTTTAACATTATAATCCAGAGAGTTCAGCGAAGCATAATAATCCACCTGAACAGAATGATCGACAATCAGATCAACCGGCACCGATGGATTGACTTTCTTGGGGTCTCCACCTATATTGCTCATTGCATCCCGCATGACAGCCAAATCTACAATAGCAGGGACCCCGGTAAAATCCTGCATAAGAACCCTGTGGGGATAATAAGGTATTTCCACTGGACTCTCGTAAGTTCCCTTCCAGCACAAAATATTTTCTAAATCATTCTCTTGAACAATTCCACCACCTAAATTACGTAAAATATTCTCCACCAGGATTCTTATGGAAAAGGGCAATATGCCTATATTAAACCCATCCTTTTCCAGGGCTTTGATATCGTAGTATGTGTAACTATTTCCATTAATATCCATGTTTTTAAAATATCTGCTTTTGTTCATAAAGAACCCCTCCATTTAAATTTTACTATTTTAAATTATAACAAAATACTTTATCTTTTGCAAAACAAAGACGTTGCTTTACATATTTCTAAGTCTCTCCTGGTAAGCTGTGAGTCTCTTAAGATATTCAGGGTATCTTACAATTGCCTTATCTATGACCTTGAAAGCTTCACGCTTTTCCTTTAACTTAACACAAGCTTCGATATATGCTATATAAAGTTCAGGCTCATCCAGTGCTTCCAAATCAAGTTTTTTTAAAATATTATACCCTTCCTTGCTTTTACCGCTTCTTATCTTCGCCAATGCATAATACGCCTGAACTTCTTCATCATCGGGATAATTTTCATAAGCTCTGTTAAAAGCGTCTATGGCATCTGAAAGCCTACCCATATTTAAATATATTTTGCCGCTTGTAAGCAACTGATCAGCAAGAAAAATACGCTTGGCATCCACTTTCAGCCCTTCATTTTCACTTTTTCTTCTGTTCTTTTCATCCTCCAACAAATAGTCATAAGCACTTTTTATTATCTCAAAAATATCCTGAGCTAATTTTTTGTGTTCTTTTGAAGAAAACAGATCAGGATGATACTTTTTGGTTAACTTAATGTATTGCTGTTTTATTGTATCCAAATCATAACTATCTTTGGAGACTTCAAAAATCTCAAAATAATCTTTATTTTTTATATCTTCTAAAAACATTTCCAAATCTTGTATATCAATATCCGCTTTTGAAATTTCTCTTAAATAACCCAATTTCAGGAAAACATTTAATATATAAATTTTAGTCTTATTTAATTTTCTCAGTCTTGCACTAGGCAACACATTATCAGCAAACTCATCCATGAGCTGTCTGACAACTTTTAAATCACCACACTCCTGTATAATCTTTTCTTTATCTTTTATAATTTCATAATCGCTTGATAAATCGATATTATTCTTTAGCTCTAAATTATTGTTTACAATAGAGAATATAATCAAATAAATTAGATTTAAATTTACATTAAAAATATCAGAAAAACTTTTTTCATGGTTGAAAATAACAGATATGGGTTTTTGGTTGATAACCTCATAAAACACCATCGTTTGGTAAATCTCTAATATCGGCTCCAAATCTGACAAAGCAAGACCGTTATCATCCATAAGCTTTTGGATAAAACCATCAACATCCCTACCAAATGTCTTTTCATCAATGGTGAAAGAACTTTTATTAGCTAAATAGCTTTTGATATCATACTTGTCTGTAACAGAATACAGAAATTTAATGCGCCCGCTTCTAAAAAAAAATTTAACAGAAAACTCTTCAGTAATAACCTCCATCTCTCCGGTAAGCTCTCTTTTATATACATCCAACAAGCAATTTACCACATTAAGTTCCATTAACTCTGTCTTATTCCTAACTGTTTCTTTCAGAAAAAGCAGGCCTAAACGGTACAATTTGTCCACAATAAGAAAAATTTCGATTTTATCAATATTGACAGATTTTTCCAGTACATTAATACAAGGATACTCTTCCAGCCGGGATAAAAGAAACCCTTCCGTGGGGGATATATATTGTTTCTCATCCAATAACTTTGCCTTATTAAGGGAAAAGCATGAATTTTCTCCACCGTATCGTTTATAAAAATATCTGGAAATAAAAAGTTTTAGATTACTATAGAATTTTTTAATCTGCTCACTAACGGTATTGTTCTCAATGATCTTACTAATTATTTTATAAGCCTCATATATTTTGTTTTTATTAAACAACTCCAAAGCCACAAGAAACTCCAGGATGGGATCTTCACCATCGGCAGTTTCTTTTCTCCCCGCAACCTTTAACTCACATTTATTTATAGCTTCGTAAATTTTTTCATAAGTTTCAAACCAGTCCCCACCGACTAATTTAGCAATCTCCCCAACGGTTCTTCTGGAATCTATATAATCCAGCAACTTACCATTATAACTAATATTTTCGATAACAGAACAATCATCGAATAAACTGCTCATTTCCTTTTCCTTTTCAAGCCGTTGCATACCTTCCGTCAGCACACTGTCCACATCAACAGACTCGTTTACATTCGATGTAACCCCTTTATCAATAAAATTAAAAAAACCTGTTTTCCAATCAAGAATATGATAAACAATATGATGAATCTGGTTAACAATCATTTCTTCAAGATCTTTTTTATTAATTATTGATAAATCAACAAGAATCTGCCCTAAAGGCCTTTTTGTTTTTTTTTGTATTCCAAGCGCTTTTATCAGCTGGTTTTTTGTTATTTTCCTGTAAGTAAGCAAAAGCTGCCCGAGAAGAAAACGGGGTTGATTGGCATTTGCATATACTATTTTACCATTTTTAAAAGCTATAGACGCTTCCTCATTTCGCTCTGTAAAAACAATTCCCCTGTTTTCTTTGAAAGGGAAATCCACTGAAACACGTCAGCCAAAGGCATTGAGCTCAAATCACCTATTAGCCCTTTTTTGTTTGCATTACCCGCCATATAACACCACAATCATAAATTAAGAATTTCTAACATTTGATCATGCATCATACTATTACTTGCCACAATCCAATCGTTATCAAACGTAAAATTTTTTCCATCTATTCCAGTAACACACCCTCCGGCTTCTTCTACAATAACGATTCCAGCTGCTACATCCCATGGCTTAAGCCCCGATTCGTAATAGCCATCAAAAACACCCTTTGCAGTGTAACATAGATCAAGCGACGCAGAGCCAGCTCTTCGTATCCCTCTGCTGTTTTCAACAACATTTCTAAATCTTTCAAAAAGTTTCAGATTACCATTTTTTTCCACTACAGAATAAGGAAATCCTGTGGCTATCAGAGAATTAATAAGTTTTTCTGATTTAGAGACATTAATCTTCCTGTCGTTACAAAAGGCCCCGTACCCTTTTGAAGCTGTAAAAAGTTCATCCATAACAGGGTTATATACCACACCATGTTTTCCTAAACCTTGCTCATAATATCCCAGCGAAACCGCAACAAACGGAAAGCCATGCACAAAATTTGTTGTCCCATCTATTGGATCCAGATAAAATACAGGATCTTTACATGTTACTGACTCTGTGGAGGATTCTTCTGCAATAATTCTTACTTCTGGAAAGTCTCTGTTAAGTTCGTTAATAATAAATTTCTCAACCTTCACATCCACATCTGTAACTAAATCAATACTTCCTTTTTTCTCAACTTTATTATGCATATAAAAGTTTTCCATAATAATTGAGCCGGCTTCTCTGCAAATATCTACCATCTTATTTAACATATTTCTCCCCTATTCTATTCAACGTTTTGAATTTATTAACAAAATCGCACCTGCTGAATTAATAATTACATAATTTTTGTTTTTATTCAATTTCAATATTAATGCAGCTATACAAGGCAGGGCTAATAAATGTATAGATTATTGCTAAAAGGAGTAAAAGACAGATAACTCATCAAGCCTTGAAAGACATCTGAGGAATTTTTTGCTAAAGCAGGATTCCAGCATTTCTATGTTAAAAAGGTCATTCAGGTGGCATCCAGATCTAATAAAGATTTTTGTATTATAGTAATAGCAGTTATCAATAAGGTGGGTAAATCTAAGTGCTTCATCCAATCCTTCAAACGGTTTTACACCATCAATAAATAGCGCTTCTATATTCTTAGGAATAATAAAATATTTAAAAGGATGATTATCTTTTAGTATTGCAATAAGATCATTATATTTAGCTATCCCCTTTGTATCCACATCCTTATCCGCTTTGGCAAACTGATCCAGAAAATAATTTGTATCAATTACCCGCTTCCATAATTGTGATCCTGATTTTTTTCTGTAATCATTGCCACCCACCAAACAGGTTTCAAAAGCATTGGATATAACCCCCATTTCACGGGCAAAATCCTCCACCTGAAAGCGCTGTTTCCCTAAATCAGAAGGCAGAGTGTTGGAGGTCGTTATTACAAGGGTATCATTTTTTATTTCGTTAAAGAATTTAGCCATCATTCTGGTGGTGGCAGGATCATCCAGCTCAAATTCATCCAATAATATTAATCTGAAATCAGAAAAGTATCTAATTGACTCATCAATCCCCAAAAAATTAAAAAAGTATGTCAGCTCACCAAAACTGAGAAAAGCCTTTTTATTAATATCAGCAACATTATAACAGGCACTCAGCAAGTGGGTTTTCCCAACACCATAACCACCGTCGATATAAATATGCTTATCAACATTATTAGTATTTGCACCAGCTTTGTCATTTTTTTTAAAAAGTCCTAAAAACCCTTTATTATTAATGTGATATTTTTGTTTCGAATCTCTAATGGATAACATCTTTTGACTCAATCTGTTTTTAATATCAAACTGGGAAGGGTACTTAGCATCAGGAATATAGTTTTCAAAAGTACAATGGGAAAATTTGGGGTGAGGTTTCATATTTTCCATGCACTTTTCTACAGAAACATTAAAATCTAATGTTTTAATATCAATAATCATAAATAATCTCTCAACTTTTTGAATGTATCCTTAATCAAAAAGAAGAAATAATGCAAGTAATAATTAATATGCAGCCACGGAAATTTATTATGTTAACGTTAAACGTAAGATGTAAGATGTAAGATGGGAAATGTAAAACGTATAACTTTATCACCTAACACCCATAACCCATATCACATATCCCATATCCTATCAAAGTTTAACTGGGTAAACCCTGTTAAATACTTCTTCGATGGGCTGCTTCGCAGATAGCACCAGCCAAAGGTTGGTAAATATGCGCACATTCTTTAACAGGGTAAACTTAGCACTTAACACTTAACACTTAGCACTTATTTTATAAGCTTAGAAATATATTTAAATTCCTCTGTACCTGCTTTACCCAGCAGTTGAAACAGTACCGTTTCCGTAACTGTACTGATCCCACCCGCATCTTTCATATATTCCAGAGCAAACTTCCAGTTAAATTTGTCCCTCGAACAAACAGCATCAGCAGCCACATGAACTGCAAAACCAGCAGCAACCAAGTCCACAACAGTCTGAAGCACACAAATATGCGTTTCCATCCCCGTAACAATGACAGACTCAAAATCTTTTTTTAGAAAATCGTCGCTGAAAGATTGTTCACCACAGCAAGAAAAAGCTGTTTTTTCATAAAAGGTAGCCTCTGAGAGTTCTGTTTTGATATCCGGATCCGTTTCCCCAAGACCTTTGGTATATTGTTGAGTATAAAATACAGGAACATTCAGCTTATTTGCACCCTTTACAAGGTTAATAATATTTTTCTTTACTTTTCCATAAACCTTTTCATCCATTACAGGGTAAAGTTTTTCCTGCACATCAATAATAAGTAGAGCTGTCTTCTTTTTATCCAGGTTAAAGTAATTTTCATCCATTTCTTGTAATTCATAGTTCATAAAAATCCCCCTTTATTTGTTATTTTTTATTTTATTAACAACCTTCTCGGCAATCTGATAACTTGTTCTCGTACAATCATTAATACCAATTCCACAAAGAAGATTCCCACCGATATAAAGGTTGCTAATTTCATCACAAATTGTTTCTATCTCTTGGACAATTTCAGCATGCCCTGCGTAATACTGCGGAATAGCCTTATCCCATTTAACATACTGAACAACTTCCGGATGTCCTTTAATGCCTAATGTATCATTGATACTTTCCAGCGCAATAAGAACCAACTCATCTTCCGGCTTATCAATTATCCACCTGTTACAATCCCCACCCATAATAACCCTGATAAGTTTTTTACCTTTGGGAGCTCTTTCAGGGAAAATACTTGAAGTAAAAAGAGCACCTAAGATTTTTCTGTTTTCCTTAAGAGGAATAAGGTAACCAAAACCATCCAAATCATGCTTCACTTTTTCTTCATCAAAACCAAAACCCACCACAAAAGCAGGGGCGTAAGGAATATTGTCTAATGAATAAGATAACTTTTCATCAATATTTTTCAAGTAACTCGCTGCGGAATACGAAGGTGAGGCAATAATTAGATGATCAAATTCGTATAAATTATCTTTAGAGGTAGTAACATGAAATCTATTTTTTAATTTTTTAACATCGATGACACCATCATTTAGCCTATATTCAACTTTTGAAGTTTTAGCTGTCAAATCTTTAATAGCGTTTATAAGTCCGCCTTTATATGAGGTAAGAACACCGCCGGGGCCGGCTGGGCCGCTTTTTTTATTTTTCTTT
>JASMTO010000238.1:0-25168 GCA_041694215.1 bacterium | reverse complement strand
ATATTCGTGCCGTATTAAAAGAGTGTAACCAAAGCTTTTCCCCGGTTGTATTATAAACAGTAAAATCTTTTGTAAAAAACGAGCGCGTTGTTAACGCTAATGCCAGATTCTTTATAGTTGACATCCCAAGCAAAAGAATTGCTCTGTCGATTGAACTAATATCTTTTCTAATACCGTAAAAAGGTGAATTAACAAGTTTTAAAACTTTTGAAGAAAGCCCCTGATCCTGCTTAATCTTTTTTATTATATCTTTTGTATCAGCTTTATCATTTGCAGTGAGCAAAATAAGCTCTTTTGCAATAGCGGGTAGTGGCGGTATATTTTCAGCTTTTGCCAAAATTTTGGCTTTAAGGGCTTCATGATCTTGGAACGTATTATCACTTTTTGAATAAAAGTTATTGTATGCATTTTCAATTCTATCGTTTAAAATATCCCTTTTTAGAGGTGGGAATAAAATACCGGCAGGCTTCAAGGCCTTTGCACTGCTAAAGACTTCCCTGTCTTTAACTGTAATATAAAGAAAAACAGGCTTATCTTTGCTTACAGATATATTCTTGATATCTTCCCCAGAATTAATTTCATACACCAATAAGCTAGCTGATACCAGATCACTTATGGGAAATTTTAGAGTTTCTTCAAATTTTTCCTTTGATTCTTTACTGCCTTCAAAATGTACTGTTATCAACAATCCACCTTCGATATACCAATTTTACAGTTAATTTTATTATCTGTTCCTATTAATAAGCAACTCTTTAAGTCCTTTTAATAATGTATTCTCATAAATTTTACTCCTCCAAACACGGAATTTGAGCTCGCCCGCTTTAGCCCTTTAAACTGTCCTCCCAACTCCTTCAACCATCTCAACCTGTTTCCCCTCGGCT
Organism: bacterium; assembly: GCA_041694215.1. Lineage (GTDB taxonomy): Bacteria > Chrysiogenota > Deferribacteres > Deferribacterales > Flexistipitaceae > Flexistipes. The sequence goes on along the minus strand of JASMTO010000238.1, from coordinate 24,287 downwards.
CTTAGCCCTTTGCACTTAGCACTTAGTACTTAGTCATAACCTATGACCTAAAATCTATCAGCATACTTTCCCCTTGCTCCTCGACCCTTAAGACTAATATCAACTTGAACTAAGTATACCCGCATGTTTATTTGCTATATCGTTTACTACGGTAAAGATCTCTCCACTCCACTTCGTTCCGGTCGAGATGACACATATGTTCTTTATCACCTTCAGTTCTCTGGAACCTTTATACTATTTTTTAACAACTTATTAAACAATTTTCTTTACTTTTTCAATATACGATGACACATTGGGCAATGGCTGCCCACTTTTAACTACCTCTAACTACCTCAACTACATTAATTTAACACTTATTGTCCTTTTTTGTCTCAACAAAAGCCTTTATTTTTTCTATAAGTTCTTTGGGACTGAACGGTTTCGTAAGATAAGCATCTGCTCCAGCTTCTACCCCTGCCTCAATATCACTGGCATCCGCCTTTGCAGTCAGCATTATTATCGGCACAGAATCACCAATCTTCTTTCTTATCCGCTGACATGCTTCAATCCCATCCATTTCCGGCATCATAACATCCAACACAATACACTGAAATTCATTATTTTCGGCCAATTCAACCGCCTGACGACCATTGCTGGCTTCTGTTACATCATATTGTGCTTTTTTTAAATGAAGAGCAACCACTTTTCTGAGTCTCAATTCATCATCAGCTATTAAAATTTTCATAAAAACTCCAAAACAGCCGTATTGTTTCTACAAAAAAACATCATATCATATTTTTCCAATATTTCCTTAAAAATCAAAAAAATTTCAGGCAGATTTTCTCTAATATTTCCATAGAGTATCTCAATGCGAGAATCCCAAAAACGGATGCTGATGTTTTCTTGGGAAAGCCTAATGATTTCATAGACTATAACCTGAAACAGATTTTTATATATAAATTCATACCCGAAAATCTCATTTTCAGCTTTACCTTCAATGCATACGTTTACATGCTTCAGCTTTATCAAACTATCAAATTCACCGAGCAATCCTTTGACCATTGTCAAAGGGTTGAAATTACTTTTCTTCAACGTTTCATCTTTGCATAAAGCATGCTTGAGACAGATGTTAAAAGCATTGTCATATAAATCCAGCAAATAACTGCTTTCGTAAATGCTTGCTGTATCGAACTTCCCTTCCACATCAAGATCAAGTTTAAGTACTTCTATACTCGCCACAATGGTGGATGTAAAAGTCCTGAAGTTATGCGAAAAATATTCGTAAATGGTGAACAGCTCATCATTCATCAATCATACCTGGTGATGTAGGTTAACAATATCATAAATAGAAGAAAAGTAATAATCGAACTGACCATCGTACTCGCCCCAGACAAGGGCTGTTTTAAATCCAATAGTTTGGGCTGATTTTAAATTCACATGCATATCTTCAAAAAAAATCGAATCTGAGGGATTAATCCCTGCAATATCAATAAGTCGGCAATAGCTTTCTTTATGGGGTTTTGGATTATATTCGACATCTTCAATAGAAAAAATATCTGAAAAACAGTCTCTTACGCCCAATGTATTTAATACATTCACTGCATGAGATTTTGAACTATTTGTAAAAACAGCACAATATCCATTAATCCCTTCAAGTATTTTACGCAGTTTTTTATCACTTTTTATGTATTTGTTATATTCAAGATCATGAACATATTCGAGGTAATCCGAAGGGTCAACCTTATAATTAACCATGAGACCTTTAAGGGTAACACCGTAGTATTTCCGATAATCCTCTCTTAGATTATCAACTTCCTCTTCCAAAACTCCCACTTTCTCAATCATAAACCTGTTGATACGCTCGTTAATCATTTCCATAATTCCTGTGTTAGGTGGATACAGCGTATTATCCAGGTCAAATATATAATTTCTCATAGACTCTTTACTTTTTCTACATTTTGGTTAATACTAATTTATAATGTACCTACTGTCAATTAACTAATAGGAGGAATCTCGATGGAATGTCTTTTTTGTAAAATAATTGAAGGCGCAGCCCCTTGTCACAGGATTTATGAAGATGAAAATTTTGTGGCAATACTTGATATATATCCGGTAAATTTTGGCCACACACTATTAATTCCCAAACGGCACTTCAGGAATATTCTGGATGCTCCAGAAGACATTGGGGAAAAAACATATCCGGTTGCTCAAAAAATTGCAAAAGGAATCAAAGAAGCCCTTAAATGCGATGGTTTGAATATCATTCAGAATGTTGAAGAGGCAGGTGGTCAAGAAATTTTCCATTCTCATCTGCATATAATCCCAAGATATAAGGATGACAATATAAAATTCTCAATTCAGAAGAAAAAATACGCCTCAGATGATGATATGTGTAAATTTGCAAAACGTATTGCCGATATTCTCAACAGGTAAATTTTATAGGTAACATTTGCGAAAACGTGTGAATAGGAATCAATCATACAGCAATTTAGTCGGCATATGCCAGCATTTAGTTTGATTTATAAGCTTTTATTTTTAACTAAATTTTTTACTTTCCCTGTCGATCATACCTTTATAAGGAGTTCGTTATGGAAATACTTTTTTTAGTCATGACTGTTACAGCCAGTCTTTTATTAGTCTCCATCGGGGATCTCTTATTAACAATATTCTTTAGAAAATTAGATGAAAGTGTATGCCTAATTGCATTAAAACTTAAAAACATCAAACCTTTGGTCTTAGTAAAACAACTAATTGCTTATAAACCATAAAAAAGCCGGCATATTCGCCGGCTTTCATTTTATTTACGGGAAGAAGCGGCTTACATCATGCCGCCCATTCCTCCCATTCCGCCCATATCAGGAGCATTGCCACCTTTATTATCTTCCTTTTCAGGAATTTCAGTTATCATTGCCTCAGTGGTTAGCATGAGGCTGGCAACAGAAGCAGCATTCTGCAAAGCACTTCGGGTTACTTTTGTAGGATCAATAACACCAGCTTCAATTAAGTCCATATACGTTTCTGTAGCAGCGTTAAATCCATAGTTATCATCTTTGGCTTCTTTAATTTTGTTGACAACAATAGAGCCTTCGTATCCTGCATTTTCAGCAATCTGCCTCAAAGGATACACCAGAGACTTCTTAATTAAATCTACACCTATCTGCTCATCACCTTCAAGGTTAAGATCATCAAGAACTTTCATTGCTCTTACAAGGGCTACTCCTCCACCAGCAACAATACCTTCTTCAACAGCTGCTTTTGTAGCGTTCAAAGCATCTTCAACCCTTGCTTTCTTCTCTTTCATTTCTGTTTCGGTAGCAGCTCCAACCTTAATTACAGCAACACCGCCAACAAGTTTGGCAAGTCTTTCCTGAAGTTTTTCTCTGTCGTAATCACTTGTGGTATCTTCGATCTGTTTTTTGATCTGATTTACACGCGCTTGGATGTCTTCTGTTTTACCGTCACCTTCAACAATAGTTGTGTTTTCCTTATCAATTGTGATTTTCTTGGCTTTACCAAGATCGCTCAGCTGTGCAGTCTCAAGTTTTAGACCAATATCCTCACTGATAACCTGTCCACCGGTCAAAACAGCAATATCTTTAAGCATCTCTTTTCTTCTATCGCCAAAGCCCGGAGCTTTAACTGCAGCACAATTTAGTGTACCCCTGAGTTTGTTAACAACAAGTGTGGCCAAAGCCTCGCCTTCAATATCTTCTGCTATTATAACAAACGGAGCGTTTTGCTTGGCAACCTGCTCAAGTAGAGGGAGAAGATCCTTCATATTTGATATTTTCTTGTCATAAATAAGAATATATGCATTTTCAAAAGAAGCTTCCATACTTTCAGTATCGGTTACAAAATAAGGGGAAAGATAACCGCGGTCAAACTGCATCCCTTCAACCACTTCTAATACTGTATCTGTTGATTTATTTTCTTCTATTGTGATAACACCGTCTTTACCAACTCTATCCATTGCATCTGCAATAATTTCACCAATTTCGGAATCATTATTTGCAGAGATAGTACCTACTTGGGCTATCTCTTTCTTGTCAGAAATTGTCTTGGATATACTAGCAAGCTTATCAACAACTTTTTCTACCGCTTTTTCAACACCTCTTTTAAGCTCCATCGGGTTAGCACCGGCAACAACATTCTTCATCCCTTCTTTATATAAAGCCTGTGCCAAAACGGTAGCAGTAGTAGTACCATCACCGGCAACATCACTTGTCTTGGAAGCTACCTCTTTAACCATTTGTGCACCGAGATTCTCCAGAGCATCTTCCAGCTCGATTTCCTTAGCAACGGTAACACCATCTTTCGTTACTGTAGGTGCACCAAACTTTTTCTCTATCAAAACATTTCTACCCTTAGGTCCTAATGTGACTTTAACTGCATTCGCCAGTTTATCCACACCTCTTAAAATTGCCTGTCTTGCTTCTTCGCTAAATGTAATTGCTTTTGCCATCTTTTCACCTCCAATTTACTGAATAATTCCTAAAATATCATCTTCTCTCATTATCAGATACTCTTCATCATCCAATGAAATTTCCGTTCCAGCATACTTACTGAACAACACTTTGTCCCCAGCTTTTACCGCAAGCTCTACCTTTGTACCATTATCAAGCACTTTACCAGGTCCCACCGCAATTACTTCACCTTCTTGTGGTTTTTCCTTAGCGCTGTCCGGGATAATGATACCAGATGCAGTCTTTTCTTCTGCTTCCACACGCTTTACCAAAACTCTGTCGTGGAGCGGTTTAATGTTGGCCATTTCTACCTCCTTGTTGTTTTGTATTTTATTATATTAGCAGTCACCTCTAACGAGTGCTAACAGCTTTTATATTTATATAAATCATGCAAAAAAAATCAAGAGGAAATTTTAAAAATTTTTATTTTTGTTTCGTTGAATTTTTTTTGTAATACTAAACTTTTATTTGAAAAAAAACGAAAATCTATATATATTCACTGCAAACAGATTAAATAGAGGTGCATAAATGGGAAAAACATTATTCCAGAAGGTTTTTGACAGGCACGTTGTGGCCGAGCTGAAAGGGGGAAAATATCAACTTTTCATTGGCCTGCATTTAATACATGAGGTTACCAGTCCGCAGGCTTTTGCAATGCTTGATGAGCTTGGGCTGCATGTGGCATATCCGGAGAGAACGTTTGCCACATGTGATCATATTATCCCAACAGATGATATCCAAAGGCCTTTTCAGGACGAAATAGCTGAGGAAATGATGAAAGCCATCGAAAATAACACAAAAAAACACGAGATAACGTTTTTCAGCCCCCAAAGTGGAGAGCAGGGAGTAGTTCACATTGTGGGTCCTGAAATGGGTTTGACGCAACCAGGTATTACTATTGCTTGCGGCGATTCCCATACTGCTACACACGGTGCATTTGGGGCAATAGCTTTTGGTATTGGCACAAGCCAAGTCAGAGATGTCTTAGCCACCCAAACAGTTGCCATGAGCCCCTTTAACGTCCGCAGGATAGAGGTAACCGGTGAATTAGAAAAAGGCGTTTACGCCAAAGATGTGATCCTTCACATAATAAGAAAATTAGGGGTAAATGGGGGGCTAGGGTATGCATATGAATTCGGCGGTCCTGTAATTGACTCCCTTTCGATGGAAGGGCGGATGACAATTTGCAACATGGCGATAGAAGGTGGAGCAAGGGTGGGGTACATAAACCCGGATGAAAAAACGTATGAGTACCTTAAAGATAAACCTTACGCTCCCAAAAATGAACAATGGGATAAAATGATAGCCTATTGGGAAAGTATAAAATCTGATAGCGATGCAGATTATGATGATGTGATAACAATTGATGCTTTACAAATCAAACCCACTGTAACGTGGGGGATCAATCCTGCCCAATGCATAGGAATTGATGAAAATATCCCGATACCCACATCCGAAAGTGAAAAAGAGGCTCTGGAGTACATGAAGCTAGAAGCTGGAAAACCTATCGAAGGCACAAAGGTCGATGTTGTTTTTATCGGCAGCTGCACAAACGGGCGCCTTGAAGATTTCAGAGAAGCTGCGCGCGTGTTAAAAGGGAAAAAAGTCAGTCCAGGAATAATTGCTTTAGCGGTGCCCGGCTCGTATTCTGTCATGAAGCAGGCTGAAAAAGAAGGAATAGATAAGATTTTTATAGAAGCCGGTTTCCAGTGGCGAAAGCCTGGATGTTCCATGTGCCTCGCAATGAATCCAGATAAGCTGAAGGGTGATCAGCTTTGTGCTTCCACATCAAACAGAAATTTCAAAGGGCGTCAGGGTTCATCATCCGGTAGAACCGTACTCATGAGCTCTGTTATGGCAGCTGCAGCCGCTGTAACAGGTAAAATTTCAGATGCAAGAAAAGTATTTGACTTATAAGGAGGTTTTAAATGTCTATAAATCCTATTTCCAAGGTTGAAGGAAGAGCGGTACCCATTGTGCAAGATGACATTGATACAGACAGAATTATTCCGGCAAGGTATTTAAGATGCGTAACATTTGACGGGTTGGGAGAATATGCTTTTTACGATGACAGATTTAACCCAGATGGCACACCAAAAAAGCACCCACTTAATGACGAACGGTTTAAAGGGGCTAACATTATAATTGCCGGAGCAAATTTTGGCTGCGGCTCTTCACGGGAACATGCACCCCAGGCAATAAAGAGAGCCGGTATTGATGCTATTATTGCAGAAAGTTTTGCAGAAATTTTTCACGGCAACGCCACAACCTTGGGCATTGTATGTATTACACTCAGTCGTAGTGAAATAAATAAGCTTAAGTCACTTGTGGAAAAGTCTCCGGAAACTAAGCTTGTAATAGATATCGAAAAGGAAACACTTTATACACCCGAAAAAACATACAGCTTTCAAATTAATCAGAATGCAAAAAGAGATTTTTTAGCAGGCACCTATGACAGTCTGGCGGAGCTTTTAGCCAATATGGAGAAAGTGCGTGCATTTGAAAAAGAGCTCCCCTATTCTTTTATAAGATAATAAGAAGTCCCCGCTTTATACGGGGGCTTCTTCTGTCTTTTCTGGTCTAAATTTTTTGCAGTAAAACCACATTAACACAACAAGAACGATGCCTGCTATATTTGTCAGGCGTTCCGGCCAGAAGAGCATTACAGCCGCCCCAGCAAGAATAATACGCTCCATCCAGTTAATTATACGGAAATAATACCCCTCAAAAAATGATGCGAATACAAACAAACCGATCGTTCCTGTTATTATATTCTCAAATGTTCTTATAAAAGGCCCTTGAAACAAAATTGCCGGATCGTAAATAAACATTATCGGAATAAGGTATAGCCCTTTAGCAAGCTTCCAGGATTCCAGCCCCGTTTTTAAAGGATCACTACCTGCAATACCTGAAGCTGTATAGGCTGCCAGACAAACAGGGGGTGTCACATTGGCATCTTGTGAATACCAGAAAATCAGTAAATGGGCTGCAAGTAGTGCACCTTCCGCAACTTCCTGCGGAATGAGCGCTATCATATTGTTCACAATATTAGGATCAAGTGCCTGTTGTGCTGTCAAACCAAAATTAGCAATCAAATGATCCTTTAACATAAGCATCTCTATAGAAGGGGCAGCCAATACGGCCAACACAATGTATGAAGCAGTTACAGGCAGCCCCATCCCAAGGATAAGTGAAGCCAAAGCCACCAATATTATGGTAATAAACAAGCTTCCGCCTGCTATTGCAGAAATGAGCATTGAAAATTTGATTCCCATACCCACCATAAGCACAATGCCAACGACAATGCCGGAGCATAAAAGAATAACACCTGTACTGACCATATTCTGTGCACCCAGAGCCAAAGCATCCAGAATATCTTTGGGCCCCATGCGGGTATTTTTATTAAACCAACTAGCCACAACAATAGAAATAATACCCATTGAAGCAGCATATGTGGGGGTATTCCCCTTTATTAAAAAATACATCAGCACAGCAATCGGGATAAAAAAATTCCACCCTTCTTTGAGCACATCCCTTGCTCTAGGTAAATCTTCTTTAGGGATAGGTTTCAGTCCTCGTTTTTTAGCTCTTAAATGAATAAAAAATGCCACACTTAAGAAATACATTACAGCCGGAATAAACGCTACACCTATAATTTTAAGGTAAGAAATCTGCGTCCACTGTGCCATAATAAAAGCACCGGCACCCATAATAGGCGGCATAAGCTGTCCACCGGTACTTGCAGCAGCTTCAACACCACCTGCAAACTGAGGTTTAAATCCCATCCTTTTCATCATTGGGATTGTTATAGAGCCTGTACCCACTGTATTGGCAACAGCACTTCCTGAGATGGACCCCATAAATCCACTGGCAAACACTGCAATTTTGGCAGGCCCACCAGTTGTGTGACCTAAGAGTGAGACGGCAAGTTTTATAATGAATTCACCCGCTCCGGATTTTAGGAGAAACGCAGCAAATAAGACAAACAAAAATACGAAAGTGGAGGAAATTGTAGCAATGGTTCCAAACAAACCGTCAGGCGCAAAATACATCCTGTACAAAAGCCTTTCTATTGTTACTCCAGAAAAACTCCAAACCCCAGGAAACAGTTTGCCCAGAAAAAGTGCATAAGAGATAAAAAAAATTGCTAAAACAGGAATAAGCCAGCCGGTGGTTCTTCTTGTAATTTCCAGCATAAGTATGACGGCTACCCCGGCAAATATAAGATCACGAAGTATAGGCACTTCATTCCTGGCGTGCAGAGCATCTTCAAACAATACCAGATATATAGCCACCGCCATTGCCAAAACGGCCAAAACAGTATCCAGTCCTAATGTTTTATCCGCCCATTTTTTCCTCATGGGATAGAATAAATATCCCAAAAAAACCACAAAACCAAAATGCATTGCATTCCGCTGAATCTCCGGCATTACACCTATAGTATTAACCCAGAGATGAAACAAAGACATGATAATGGCAAACCAGTATATTATGTTTTTTTGCCATCCGGTAAAGCTCCTCTTATATGTTAAAACCTCACCCGCATCTTCAATTCCTTCATTATGTTGTCCCAGCAGATCATCAACTTTAGTCATCTTTCTCCCCAGAAACGTTTATAGACATTGCAATTGTTTTATCTAATTGTTCAGTTAAAAGGGAACCGGATAACCCGGCTCCCACCAACGTTTACTCTAGCAGCCCGGCCGGGATATCCAAACCTGCTTCTGTATAGTATCTAGCTGCACCGGGATGCAGTGGCACCGGAAGACCATCCAAAGCTTCCTCAAGACTCATTGCTTTGGTAGCTTTGTGGATATTGTTTAAAAAAGATAGATTTTCATAAATTGTTTTGGTAACAAGATAAACTACCTCTTCAGGTAGATCCTTTCTCACAACCAGTAAATTTGGCTGGGCAATAGTGTTAATAGGTTTTTTCTGACCGGGATACACACCGGGTTTAATAACGTAACGTGTCCATATGGGATATGCCTGTCTGATTTGTGCCAGCTGCTCATCGGTAAAGTCAAGAACAGTCGCCTTATCCCCCATTTGGGCATAAAGCTGTGTAATAGCAGCAACAGGAGGGCCTGCCGGAATATTTGCTCCACCTATTCTTTTATCTATCATAGCCTGAACCGAAGGATTGTATCCCAAATATTCAAGATTTAAGCTATCAGGATCAATACCTAATGCTTTTAAAATAGTACGCCCAGAGCCTTCTGTCCCACTTCCTCTTTTTCCTATGGAAAATTTAGCAGGGAAATCCTTTAAATCCATGATAGTACCTGTCTTTGCGTACTCGCTAAGGATAGCAAAATGTTCCACATTTTTCCACAGCATGGTGACTGCCCGGAAATCTTTTACAGGTTTTCCTTCATAAGGTCCGTCCCCTCTGTAGGCATTCAAACCGAATAAAGCCTGCAGAATACCAAAATCAGCCTCACCATTCTTCAACATCTGAACATTTTCGCCGGAGCCTGCAGAGTTTATCGCTGTAGCTGTAATCCCGTGTTCTTTTGCAAGCTTAATACTGATCAATGTCCCGATGGCAACACCAACCGGATAATAGGTGCCACCTGTTGTGGCTGTTGCAATAATAAGATTTTTGTCATCTGCTTTTGCCTGGGGCAAAGACAGAACCAGAAAAAATACTCCCACAAAAATCGCACTCAAAATTCTTTTAAACATAATGCTCACCTCCAAACAGTTTTTTATATTATATGATCTTTGCAAAAAACATACCAGGTCAAAATAAATCTTATTCCAAAAATCTAAAAAGTCTTTTTTGTTTTTTAGAATATAATTTGTGCGTTTTATAAGGTTATATAAAATTATAAATAATATGAGAGTATGGGCTAAAAGCGCTCATGAGCGGAAATCGCCCGTTTTAGCGTATTATATCCAGTGCTGTGAGCAGTAACTCCAGCGGCACATCTTCGTTTATCCTTTCCGCCTCCGCCAGATTAACCACAAGCCTGAAATATCTAATCGTTTGCACCGGAATCTCGGAAGCCGCTTTTCCGTACAATATATCAGCCGCTTTATCGCTTAATAGCCTGCCGGCTCTGTACATATCAACAACCATTGCCATCATAGCATAACCGCTAACTACCATTTCAGGATTTTCAGCCATTACCGGGATATTAAGTTTTTTTATTTCTCTACCTGTTTCAGAGGGCACATTGCCTGTAACATATATTACAGCATTTGTTTTATCAAAAGGCTTGGTTCCCTGTATGCTTATATTTTTAACCAAGATTGGGTCATAACTGAGGTATTTACTTAATCGCTTCATTTCAAGAAATTTTTCAGCAGATTTCTTGGACCTGCTGCCATCAAAGAAATATATTGTTTCAAAATCCCTTATTGCTTTAAGTTCAAGTAGCTCTTCCAAAAGTGGTATGGAAACATCTATCCCTGTTGCATTGGCCATTGTACGCCACTTGCTGGCTATTATATCATGTTTAACAGGATCTTTCTCTACTATAAAAACTATCGGCGTTTCAGGAAATCGTTTTATTAATGTTATAGCCGGCCGAAAACCATTTACATAAATCAAATCTTTCGGCAGTTTATCAATGAATGCCAGTTGTTTTTCAAGAATTTCCATATCCCTGTTTGATCCAAATGTATAAAAACGTGCATCTATATTTCTTGATACTATCCCATCTCTGAAACCGTTTTCGGCACTACCGTCATTAGACCAGCTCAGCATCACAATATGCTGCTGACCAGCAGCATAAGAAAAAATTGCAAAACTGATCATCATTAAAGTTGTAAAAAAAAATTTCATTCTATTTTTTCACCGAATTTTTGTAATCGTCTTTTTAGTGAATGTCTACTTATCCCCAGCATATCAGCAGCAACAGATTTCACCCCTTTTGCCCGAATCAAAGCCTGCCTTATCAGGTCATATTCCACCTTTCTGAGGATATCATCCAGGCTTTCATTTTCACCTGGGGAAATTTCAGAAAATTTTGTTTCAACACCACCTTTCTTTTTTATTTCAGTCGGGAGATCATTCACATCAATTATTTCCCCTGAGTTTAAAATAACCATCCTTTCAATAAGATTCTTAAGCTCCCTAACATTCCCCGGCCAATTGTATTCCAAAAGCAGTTTTTCAGCTTCTCGGGAAAATTTTACTTTTGGTTTTGAAAATTTTTTTGAAAAATAGTTAAGAAAATATTCCGCCAATATAGATATATCCATCCCCCTTTTCCTAAGAGGTGGAACGTAAACGGGCACAACATTGAGCCTGTAATACAAGTCTTCCCTAAACAGTTTCTTTTTGATACTCTCTTCCAGGTCAGTATTAGTGGCTGCTATCACCCTGACATCCACACTAATTTCCTTCTCCCCTCCTATCCTTCTGAAGCTTCTATTTTCAAGAAATCTCAAAATTTTCGTCTGCAAATTTAACGGCATATCACCTATTTCATCAAGAAACAGCGTCCCCTTGTCAGCCAGCTCCAGTAATCCCACTTTTTTATTTTTTGCATCAGCAAACGCCCCCTTTTCATAACCAAAAAGCTCACTTTCCAGCAAATGCTCGGGCAGCGCAGAGCAGTTCACATCAATAAAAGACATACCATTTCGTGCACTCTGATTATGAATGCCTTTAGCCACCAATTCCTTTCCAGTGCCACTTTCGCCCCTGATGAGTACCGTACATTCATCTATACTTGCAATTTTCTCAATCTGATTTTTTACAATAAGAATTTCGGGAGACTGTCCCACAATATATTCCTGTTGGAAGCTTTTGCTCCTTAAAAGCTCAACCTCTCCGTACAATTTTGCTTCCGCCTGACTCTTTTCCAGAACCATCATTATTTCTTCCAGATCAAAAGGTTTGATTATAAAATCGAAAGCACCAAGCTTCATTGCCTGGATGGCACTGTTAATATCACCATGAGCTGTTATCACCACAGTGGGGAGGTTTGAATTCATATTTTTGATTTCTTTAAGTATATCAAGACCGTGCATATCCGGAAGGCGCAGATCGAGAAAAATAAGGTCAGGCTCATTGTTTATTAAGTAATGCATAGCTTTGCTACCTTCATAAAAAGACACTACGTCATGCCCTTCATCTTCAAGAGCAATTTGTAGCGAGTTTACCAAAACCGTTTCGTCATCAACAAGCATGATTTTAGCCATCAGTGATATTTCTCCTAAATTTTAATCTCACCTTAGTCCCAATACCTTCTTTGCTTTGGACTGATATGTCAATGTCATTGTGTTTCGCAAGGCTGTAAACCACGGATAGTCCAAGCCCAGTACCACCTTTGGACATACTGAAAAAAGGATCAAATATTTTATCCAGTTTGTTTTCTGCAATTCCCACTCCGTTGTCCTCTATAACCATAAACTCATTATACTCGCCTTCATGATACAAGGAGATAATGCCATCATCAGAGTCTATGGCAGCAAGGGCATTAAGCAACAGGTTTATAATAATCTGTAAAAACTGATCTTGATCAAGATGAACTTCTATAGGTTTTAAATTATTATAGACACGAACATTTTTATCTTTCAAATCTTTAGAAAGAAATGAAAGAGCCTTCTCAGCCACGTTATTTAGCTGGACGTTGTTTTTTACCGAAGGCATAGGTTTTGCAAAATTCAGCATATCGGTAACAATCTTGTTTAATCTATCCACCTCACCGGTTACACTGTCTAATATATTTTTCTCAACAGAAGAATCTGGTAGTTTTCTGGACAACACCTGAACACTTGTTTTTATACCGGCAAGAGGATTTTTTATTTCATGAGCAATACCCGCTGAAAGTAAACCAAGAGAAGCAAGCTTATTTGTCTGAATCAACTTATCATGCCTGCTTTGTAACTGTTCAGCCATACTGTTAAATGCTTCCGATAATACTTTTAATTCTTTCCCCGAATCCATATGTATTCTGTAATCAAGGTCACCCTCCGCAAAATGTTTTGTACCGTCGATAACTTTTCTAATGGGGACAAGAATACGCTTAATAAAAAATAAAGCAGACACAAAGGCAACAGCTGCAACGATAAGTGAAAAATAAACACTTTTATTCCTCAGATTATAGATATCTTCAAATAGAACCTTTTCAGGAATAGATATACTTATTTCCCACCCAAGAGAATCAACAGTAGCAGAATATTTCACAATATTTGACATTGCATAATCTGTGGCACCGGCTTTTTCGTCTTTGTGGAGATAGATATTTTGCCCATCTTTCCCCGTTATGCTCTTTACAATTCCATCCCCAATGTCCACTTGGTCTAAAAAACTTGCAAACATGTAATTGGAAATTTCATACACCACCAAACCCACCGGTTCCACACTATCTTCAAAGTCATAAACTCTTTTAAAAAATAAAAGTTTTCCCCCATCTTCCCTGTTTATACGATACAATGAAAAATCGTTTTCAAATGCATCAGTAATCATGGCATTGGAAACTAACCGAGTAGCTTTCTCATTTGTAGTTTTAGGGGTAGTCAGGATGAGCTCTCCGGATGGGGTATATAAACTGATTCTATCATAATTAACAGAATTTGTTCTGTATTTGGCAAGCTTATCCCATAAATACTGAACCCTTTGGCTATAACTAAACTGTAAAAAAACAAGTTGTACTATAGGATTATCCGACAACAGGTTAATATCCCCCTCTACCTTATTATAAAAAGCATCCATCCTTTGGGCAACGCCGTTTATCAGCTCCCTCACCTGTTTTTCCGTAGTAACACTGATTGACTTTGAGGAAATATAAAAGGAATAAAAAGTAATGAATATCAGGGGGATAAAACCAAAACAGATATAGAAAAAAAATATCCTCCATTTTAATGAAAAATTAAAATATTTATTTATAATTGATTTTGCTTTTTGTTTCATAGGCATTTATAACATAAAAGTCAAAAATAAAAATACAATCTTTTTCTAGCATCAACTCAAAATTTGCAAAGCAACAAAACGCACTTGCATATTTGTTAATTTTTTTCATATAGTTGAAAAGCACTCGCAATTTAGTATTTTCTATTATATGTTTAGTATAGTAACATTGCGGAGCAGATAATACATTGGATAAAATTATTTTTACACTCATTTTGTTCTTGTTTACACTGCTGGTACTTAAAAGCGGCAGAAATACCAAAAGCTCTGCGGATTTTTCTGTAGCCGGGAGGCAGGCTACGTCTTTTTCCGTAACTGCCACTATAGTGGGGACAATGGTGGGTGGTGCATCCACAATCGGTACTGTCCAGATGGCATACTCCTACGGCATGGCTGCATGGATTTTTACACTGGGGTGCAGTATTGCCTGTCTTTTACTGGGTCTGTTTTTTGCCGCACCTATGCGCAACAGGGACACAATCACTGTTTCAGAATATATCGGGCATTGTTTTGGCAAAAATTTTCGAAAATATAGTAGTATATTAACCTCTGCCGGTATTTTTATACATATTATCGCTCAAATCCTGGCTTCTGCTGCAATTATCATGATAGTTTTTAATCTAAATCTAAAGACTGCTTCTTTTTTCTCTACAATTTTGCTCGGCATTTTTGTTTTAAGTGGAGGGATAAAAAGTACGGCATTTGTTGGAAAAATAAAAATTTTTATGCTATATATTCTCACGTTTGGCTGTTTTCTTATTGCTTTAATTCAAGGAAATGGCCTGAATAATGTCATCAATCAGCTCCCCGAAGGCACAAAATGGCTGAGCCTGTTCAGCTACGGTTCAAAAGAAGCCTCTATAGATCTTGTGTCCATGGTTATTGGAGTATTGGCAACACAAACTTATTTGCAGGCAATTTTTTCAGCAAAAAATGTCAAAGAAGCCCGCAAAGGAGCTTTCATAAGTGCTGCAATAATTCCACCGATAGGGATTTTCGGCGTATTTGTCGGGATGTATTTACGTGTATATCATCCTGAAATAGCATCAGCCAATACAGCAGCTCTCCCTTTTTTCATACAGCATTACTTCCCAAACATTTTAGCAGACATACTAATGGTATTTGTCCTAATTATAATTTTAGGCACCGGCTCAGGGCTCTGCCTTGGTGTAATAACAAATATTTACAACGATGTCCTCGGTGCAGGAAACATTAGCGGAAAATATGATATCCTGAAAATGAGAGTAATCGGAACAGTTATTTTACTAGTCGCATTCCTTATCGTGTTGGCAGAGCTAAACAACACAATACTTGAGTGGAGTTATCTTTCCATGGGATTAAGGGGCTCGGCCACTTTTATCCCGCTCATCTTATGCATCTTCATCCCAAAGACAACGAAAAACCAATATATTAGGGTTATTAGCTATCTATTACCAATAATATATTTAGCTGTCAGCTTTCTTGATTTTTGATCATGCCCCATACCTACACTTACGAAGTGTAGGTAGCTAAAGAACAATAATTAGGTTTTATTCAAACATTTTGTAGCAAATCCATTCTGCGCTTAAATAGTTTATACAAAATTAATCCGAAAATAATACCCACTATATCAGCAATTATATCCAACAGAGAAAATTCTCGCCCCGGTATAAAATATTGTATCATTTCAATTTGCAAAGCATAAATCAGCAACAAAATAATCTTCACTTTTTGCCTAACATTTCTAAAAGCTAATGAGAACAGAACAAATAACACCATAAAAGCCAATGCGTGATTCAGCTTATCCCAGCTGTGAGACACCGCTTCAATTTCTCTTGTGGTGATGGACAAATACTCTACGACGATAACCACTGACAAAAAAATTATTTGATAAGCACGACTCATTTTTCCCTCTACCCCATACCTACACTTCGTAAGTGTAGGTATGGTTTATTCGAAGAGCAAGTGTTTGATTTCATTAAGTTTTGTTTGGTAATCCTTTCTAGATGTAACAAATTCTTTATATCTTTCAGGGTTGATGTCAATGTAATCAACATAATCACACACATTATACTTCGCTTTATGCAAGTATTCATTATATGAAGAAAATGGCCAGTCTTCTGGATTTGACACCAATTTTGAAGATGTCGGATTAAGATGAATATACCTTGTCAAATGCAGTAATTGCTCATCCGATTCCACATGGGCACTTTTGAACCGTCCCTGCCACAAAGGTCCTCTTCTACCACTCTTATTATTAAAATACCTCGTATAGCTGTCCAGAATATTTTTCATGTAAGCAGATATCCCATTATTTTTCTTTTGAACAAGTAAAAAATGTATATGTGTGGGCATAAAACAGTAAGCTATTATATCCACTGTTTTATCAGAAGGTTGGAAGTATTTGTCTGCGTATACACTTTTGTCTTTTACTTTTAAAAATTCGGAAAATTTCGTGGGTCTGTTTTCATACGCATAAAACTTCATCAAGTAAACCATTCGGTAATAATCAGCAACTGCATGAAATACCTCATAACCGGCAATACTTTTTGTATACACATGATAAAAATTCTCATTCACCAAAGGATGTTTCCTCATAAAAATCCCCCACCTACACTTACGAAGTGTAGTTTATCCTAAACTGTACATTATTCTTGTTTATAAGTCAATTAAATCTAACGACACTTACGAAGTGTAGGAGGGGGATGGGGTTATCTGTTGGCATAGTTTTTTTTCAGCCATTTTTTGTACTCACCGCTGCGGATTGTTTCCACCCATTCACGATTTTCAAGATACCATTTCACCGTTTTTCTTAAACCCTCTTCAAAACTCATCTTCTGCTGCCAGCCCAGCTCTTTTTTTATTTTATCACAGTTTATGGCGTATCGCCTGTCATGACCTGGTCGATCTTTTACAAAAGTTATTAGATCTTTATAAGAATTTATTTTAAAATTGTCCGTTATCAATTCATTTTCAGAAACAGGATAAATCTCATCAAGGAGCTCACAGAGTTCCTCCACAAGCCTCAGATTCGGCCACTCATTTTCACCACCGATATTATAAGTTTCACCTACTTTTCCTCTTTCAAGTATCTTCCAGACAGCGTCATTGTGATCATCCACATATATCCAGTCCCTCACATTCTGCCCATCTCCGTATACGGGTAGCTGTTTGCCTTCAATACAATTTAATATCATTAAGGGGATAAGTTTTTCCGGGAATTGTAAGGGGCCGTAGTTATTAGAGCAGTTTGATATTGTGATGGGTAAGCCGTATGTATGGTAATAAGCCCTGACAAGATGATCACTGGATGCTTTGCTGGCAGAATAGGGACTTCGGGGATCATATGGCGTTGTTTCGTAAAAATAGCCGGTATCACCCAATGAGCCGTATACTTCGTCTGTGCTTACATGGTGAAATTTAGATATTGGTTGAGTGGTTGAGCAGTTGAGCGTTGGGTTGTCAAGCCAATGTTTTTTAGCAGCTTCAAGCAAGTTAAATGTACCTGTAATATTTGTATCGATAAATGCTTTGGGGCCGTGTATAGATCTGTCCACATGGGATTCCGCTGCAAAATGGACAACGCTAGTAATATCATGCTTTTCAAAAACACGGCAAACATCTCCAAAATTGCAGATGTCAACATGCTCAAAAAAATACCTGTCCCTAAATCGTTCCTCTATTTCGCAAAGATTCATCGGATTTGCCGCATATGTAAGCTTGTCAACATTTATGATTTTGCCTTTAAAAACTGTTTGTTCAAACACATATCTTATAAAATTAGATCCGATAAAACCGTAACCGCCGGTAATCAATATAGTCTGATTATTAAATGCACTGTTATTACCCATTATCGTCTCCTTTTATAAATGCACTTGAATATTTTTTCTCACCCTCACCTAAGGGGAAAACTCTCAAAGATGGACATTGAACTAGACGAAGAAGAGTGTAAAATAGGTACTTTTTATCAAACATAACAATTTTTACATATCTACACTGACAAATATTCTGCCATATACCTGTCTATTGCATTTTTCCAGTGGGGGATCTCTATTCCAAGTGTTTCTTTTATCTTTGTGCAATCCAGCTTGCTGAATCTTGGCCTCTTAGCCGGTAGATTAAAGTCAGCAGTCTTTGCAGCTGTAAGCTCACCCTCCCAGCCGATTTTTCTCAACACATACTCAGCCTGGTCATACTTACTTGCTACGCCGTCATTAGAAAAATGGTACAATCCAAATTTCCCTGTTTTAATAAGTAGCCAGGAATAGTAAGCCAAGTCATATGAATAAGTTGGCGCAGATATCTGATCATCCACAATTTTTAATTTGTCATTCTTTTTGGACCATTCAATTACTTGCGTATTAAAGTTTTTATTAGCCAATCCAAAAAGCCATGATGTACGGATCACAAAACTCTTATCATAACTGCCTAAAACTAATTTTTCACCATCTAATTTACTCTTTCCATAGACCGATTCTGGACTCGGTACATCTGTTTCAGTATAAGGGGTATTTTTGGCTCCATCAAAAACAAAATCAGTGGAATAAGTCACGAAAATAGCTCCAATTTTTTGTGCTGATTCAGCCAAATATCTTGGAGCATAAGCATTTAGTTTGTAGCAAATTTCCTGCTCTTTTTCAGCTTTGTCCACATCATTATAAGCCGCACAGTTAATGATTATATCAATATCCTTATCTTTTAAAAAATCTGCAAAGTTATCTTTATTGGTTATATCAAGATCATCCACATCAGTGGCAATGTATTCTTTATTTTCTACGTTTAATATTTTTTGTAGATCAGTCCCAAGCTGCCCATTTGCCCCTGTAACAAGTACCATATAACCCCCATATTTACCTTACCTACACTTACGAAGTGATATTGCCTAACGTTATGTAAATTTTGTTATAATGTCAAATATTTTGGTATTGCTTATTTTTGGTTTTGCATATATTATAATATATGAATACATCGAATGTAGTTCTAATAACATTTGCTAATTTATAATTTTTGAAAACTTTTGGGATAAAAAAACAAATACTAGATGTCGCAATGAGCTATATTTTTTTGCTAACACTGAACAAAACAAAAATCTTTAGTTCCTTCAAACTGCCTTTGTCAATTACTCTTACATGCGAAACGTTATTGTATGAAATAAAAAAAATAATAAGGAGATAATAAAATGATTGAATTGCAGAGTCCGTTCATATTTGCTCCTATAAAACTAGGATATAGTGATCAAAATGGGTATGTTAACGAAAGGCATGTTGCTTTTTATAAAGCAAGAAGCCATTATTTAGGTGCGGTTACTATTGAACCACTTTATATGGACAAAGGATTACGGGAAATCCCCACGCAGTTAGGGATTGATAATAATGATAAAATTAACGGATTACAAGAATTAGTAGAAACTATTCATAAATCAGGAGCAAAAGCCATTGCTCATCTTAATCATCCTGGGAGGATGGCAAATCCTAAAATTCCAGGCAACTATTTTGTATCTTCTACAGATAAACCCTGTGAAAATGGAGGCACAGCTCCTAAAAGAATGAATAACGAAGATATGGAAGAAGCAATTAATTTATTTGTTACTGCCGCCAAAAGAGCCCAAGAAGCTAATTTCGATATTGTAGAACTGCAATTTGGTCACGGTTACCTTTTGGCTCAATTTATTTCTCCATTTGTTAATGACAGGACAGATGAGTTTGGTGGTACTTTCGAAAATAGAATAAAATTTCCTTTAGAGGTTTTGCAGGCAGTTAAAAACTCTGTAGATTTGCCAATAATTGCCAGGATAAGTGGCGATGAAATGTTGCCAAACGGAATAAAATTACCTGAAATGATAAGTTTTGCTCAAATATTAGAAAAATATGGGGTTGAGGCAGTGCATGTATCTGCCGGCAGTGTATGCTCTACACCTCCATGGTTTTTCCAGCACATGTTTATTCCCAAAGGGAAAACATGGGAAATGGCAAAGGAAATCAAACAAAATATCAACATCCCTGTAATTTTTGTTGGAAGAATAGACATGTTTGAGGATATTGACAGGGTAAAGAATGAATATTCAGCTGATTACATCGCGGTTGGCAGGGCTTTAGTTGCAGACCCTGACTTTGTGGGGAAATATCTTGGCAAAGAAGAGGGAGCAGTAAAGCCCTGTTTAGCATGCGCTGAGGGTTGCCTTGGTGGAGTAAAATCAGGTCAAGGGCTCCAGTGCCTTGTTAACCCAGAAGTAGGGATAGAAACTGAAACTTTGGAAATTGCAAACCAACCCAAAAAATATGCTGTCATTGGTGGAGGCTTAGCGGGAATGCAAGCTGCGATAACCTTGAAAAAGAGAGGGCATGAAGTTGATCTTTATGAAAGAGATAAATTAGGGGGTCAATTTAATTTAGCGCCCTTGACACCTAATAAGAAATCAATGGCACGGCTGGTACCATATTTTGTTGAGGAATTGAAAAATAACGGCGTAAACATAATTTATAAAGAAGCCACAAAGTCAGATATCCTCTCTAAATATGACGGCGTGATATTGGCAACTGGTTCTAAACCATCTGTGCCAGATATTCCAGGATTAGATAAATTTTATTGGGCTGATATTCTATTAGAAGAAAATTTGCCAGAAAACAAAAAAGTACTTATTATCGGTGGAGGGCTAATCGGCGTTGATATCGCAACTGCCTTGATACCAAAGAACAATAAAGTTATTATTGTCAAACGAACAACAGACTTTGGCGAAGATATGGAAATGATTGCAAAGACACTTTCTCTCAAGCTAATGAATGAAAAAGGAACAGTCTTCAGTGATTATACTCATATTAAGAGAATAGAAGGAAAAACTGTTTTTGCAGAGCGAAACGGAGAAAATATTCAATTTGAAGATGTAGATATGATTGTGGTTTCTACTGGTATGGAAAGTTATAACCCTCTTGAGAAAGATCTGGAAAACAAAATGCCGGTTTATGTAATTGGTGATGCCAAGCAGATAGGTGATGCCCAGGATGCGATTAAAGATGCATATGAGACAGCAAAAAAATTGTAGCTTGAGGCCTCTTGCACAGGTGCTTTTTTCGTCACTCTGAATTTGTTTAATGTGTTCCACTAGCATCGGTCAATGACCGATTAGCAGCTATATAAATAGCTAAATTTCATGTTTGAGAACATATTTACCAACCTGTTAGGTTGGTGCTACAGAGTCTCATAACCTATTGTAAAGCCATAAATCTTGAAACAAGTATTGTTTGCGCAAATCTATCCGCCCCTAGGCGGATGCTACGGGATACCTTTTTATAGCTATAAAAAGGTATCATACGTTTTTTTATGTTATTGTGGTTGCCACAAAGTTTATTAAGGATATGTAAATTTAAAAAGATTAGGGACAGAAGACTTCAAAGGTCTTAAGCTTAAAAGCTTCTAATTGAGTCTGTCCCCCGTACCTCAATATAATTCATCAAATAAGTACATTATTTACTTGTCAATTTTTTATCGACACTTACGAAGTGTAGGTAAGGGGTGCTTTAGATCTAATTTGGTATAAAAATTGTTAGAGTTATGGTATAAACGTAATATAGGAAAAAATTTCTACATTGGAGCATGATTTATGAATATTTTTGAAAGGAATATTAAAGCTGCAGAGAAGTTAAATCCCAGGTTAGCAAAAATCATAAAAGATGCACCGGACTCAGGAACTTATCAGGTTATCACGTCGAAGCATCCGGATGGTGTGCCTAATATGATTAATAGCCGTTCAGGATACATGTATTATGACAATATGGATCCTGTGGCCTCAGCTGCTAAAAAAGTGGAAAGCAAAAATATAAGACTACCTCAGCTTACATTTTTTATGGGATTTGGGTTGGGATACGAACTGATAACATTTTTAAACCAGAAGATGAATCCAGAAACATATATTGTCATTATAGAAAAGGAGCCGGAGGCTATTAAAGCTGCATTTCGTATAATAGATTTCACTAAAGTCATGTCGTATAAAAATATCCATTTTGTAGTAGGAATTCCCCAAGGCCAGCTCTTTGTAGAGTTAAGAAAACATATGCTGTATGGCAATAACAAACTGTACTCAAAAGCAATAAATATAATCGAAAATGATGCTGTTTTTATTTCTAACAAAGATTATTTCAAATCAGCAATTAATGCTTTGAAAGACGCAGTCAAAGAAGTGCTGATGCACTACGGAAACGATCCATGGGACTCATTGATAGGTATTGAAAACACATTTTACAATATTAATGAAATTATAAATTATCCAGGGATTAAAGATCTTTATTCCGAATTTAAAGGTAAGCCCGGAATAGTGGTAGCCACAGGTCCGTCGCTGGATAAAAATATACATTTGCTTCATGGTCTGGAAAATAAAGCGGTGATTTGTGCCGCTGATGCCTCAGTGAGGGTAATGAAAGAGTATGGTTTTAAGCCGCATCTGGTCACTTCCCTCGAGCGTTTGACGCCTACGGCAAAGCTGTTTGAAGACCTGAGTGAAGATGATGTAAAAGATGTATATTTAGCAGCCACGCCCGTTATCCATCCGAAAACGTATGCAAATTTTCCTGGTGAAAGGATTATTACATACAGGAATTTTGCTACTTTTGAATGGTTGGATATCGAGCGGGGAACACTTGATATTGGCCCTTCGGCAGGGAATATGGCTTTTAAAGTGTTAGAGGCATTGGGGTGTGATCCTATAATACTGATAGGGCAGGATCTAGCTTTTGGTGAAGGGGAAGTAACACACGCTTCCGGCACTGTATATGGAAAAAACCAACATACATCTAGGCAAAAAATTCTTGAAGTGGAAGGAAACTATGTGGATAAAATCAAAACTACCAACACTTGGTATAAATTTCTAAAGTATTACGAAAAAGATGTGGCGGAAACAAAGGCAAAGGTTATAAATGCCACAGAAGGTGGTGCTAAGATATACGGCACAGAGATTATGAGCTTTCAGGAAGCGATAGACAGATATATCAATAAGGAGATCGGGGTGCTGGATACCATCAAAACCAATCTGCACTACCCTGATGAGGAAGAAAAAGAAGCTGAGCGGGAAAAGGTCCGGAAAAAAGTAGTAGATGCTATAGATTACAGCAATTATGTCCTTGAACAATTTAAATATGGCTATGACCAGTGCATATGTTTTTCAAATGAGATTGCGGAACCATATATGGCTGGAGATGAAATCGATCATGAAAAAGCAAAAAGTATTTTTGAGGAAATCCAGAAACCAATGAAAGTTTTCAGCGAGAAAAAATTTTTTCACATAATGATGCATTATGTGCAGTCTTATTACATCCGGACACTTGTTGAGATAAATGGAGTGCGCGCTTCAGAGTTTAATAATGATGTTGCCAATATGAAAATTACAGCTTTGATGAAAGATATGTATGCCGTAATGTACAAACTTGTGGAAAGAATGGTTCATCTGTTGCATGTGCTACAGAAAAAATTGGATGAAGATTTTAGTGTAAAAACGGTGAGATAGCTGGGAGCTAATCCCACCTACACTTACGAAGTGTAGGTGGGGGAGAATTATATTTTTATACTTTCTGTTTTTCTGACAATGGTCACTTTACCGGCTTCAAACTTTACTTCGATCGAGCCGTAATAACCCTCCTGAAACATTTCCCTTAACATTTCATAAATTTGAGTTAGCTGTGATCTTTTTTTATTGTCATTAATTTTATTTGTATTTAAAGCAGCCATTTCTACCTCCATGTAATTTTATAAACTCTTATCTGAGTTTAATTACCAAATGTTTATCCCTGTAGCAATGTCAGCGCATTCTGAGGAACCTGATTAGCTTGGGCAAGCATTGATGTACCTGCTTGGCTAAGAATCTGCTCTTTGGTAAACTTAGCCATTTCACTTGCTATATCCAGATCCCTAATTCTAGATTCACTGGCTGTCATGTTTTCTTCTGCAATTTTAAGATTTGCCACAGAGTGATCCAATCTGTTGATTTGTGCACCGATTGTTGCTCTTATGGT
>JASMTO010000237.1:0-2654 GCA_041694215.1 bacterium | reverse complement strand
GTAAGATCCTGCTTCAGTGTTTTCAGATTTATTACCCTTGATTTAACTGACCTTACACCCTTTGATTTCATTTTGGCTTTTGATACCTGAAGATAATCAGAAAGCTTTTCGAAGTTTGTATCGATCAAAATGGTTCCATGATGCATTGCCTTCCCTCTGCCGCTGTAAAAAGCATTCCCTGAAAACTTTTTACCTTCGGCAAGAATATCATTTCTTCCACTGAACTTCGCATTTATTCCCAGCGAATTGACAGCACTTACAATTACCTTAAGCTGTCTATGAACGTTGTAAACACTTTTTGGAGCTATGAAGGTAAAATTGAGATTTCCCATATCCTGATATACAGCACCGCCTCCTGAAGGGCGTCTGGAAAGATTTCCGCCTTCCTTGAGGAACTTTTCAACACGACATTCACGCCAGGCGTTCTGATTCCTTCCAATAACGATGGTGTTATCGTTTTGCCAGAGATAAAGATAAATCTCATCATCGTTAAGTAAATCAAAAAGAACACTTTCTAGTGCCAGATTGATCCAGGGATTGTTCTTATTGGCAATATAAACAAAAGCGTTCATGGAATCACTTCCTTAAAGTTTTATTTGTTACTAATATAGCATACAAAGAAAGTTAGTTTCAGTCTTATGATTCACATGATAAAATTTGACTGTAATTACATTCCTTTCTGCTTGTATATTTTTCAGGGTCAGTGAACCCGCTATTTATTTATTGATATGCCAGATATAATTTTAAAAGTGAGGGAGTGATTAAATGCTAAAAAATGATTTTCCAAAGAATTTTTTCTGGGGAACCGCGACCGCTTCTTACCAGATTGAAGGAGCGGATCTTGAGGATGGTAAAGGTCCTTCTATATGGACAGAGTTTACACATAAACCAGGTAATATCAACAATGGTGAAAATGGAGATGTGGCATGCGATCATTACCATCGTTTTGAAGATGACATAGAAATGATGAAAGAGTTGGGAGTTAATGCATACAGATTTTCTCTCTCATGGCCAAGAATCTTTCCTGAAGGTAGAGGCAAAGTTAATCAGAAAGGTGTTGACTTTTACAACAAACTTATTGATGAATTACTTGCAAAGAATATAACACCTTTTATAACACTATACCACTGGGATCTTCCTTTAAAACTTCAAGAGGATATTAATGGATGGGAGAGCAGGGATATTGTAAATTATTTTGCAGATTATGCAGCCTTTGCCTTTGAAAAATTTGGTGATAGGGTAAAATACTGGATAACACTCAATGAGCCTTTCTGTGCTTCACATACCAGTTATTTCTTTGGTGAACACGCACCTGGATTAAAAGATCCAAAAAAATCCTTTCAGGTTGCTCATCATTTGCTGCTGGCACATGGTGAATCTGTTTCATGTTTCAGAAAAATTGTTAAAGATGGAAAAGTAGGACTCACAAATGTTTCAACATGGGTTGAAAAGGCTGACGACAGCGTAACCGATGAAGCTGTTGCTTTAGCCAACCAATTTACTAATGACTGGTTTTATCTACCGCCCGCGAAGGGTAAATACCCCGATGAATTCTGGAAATTAATAGAATCGCTCAATCTTGCACCAAATGTAAAACCAGGTGACATGGAAATTATTAGCAACCCGATAGACTTCTGGGGTGTAAATTACTACACCAGACAGCGTATTGCTAAAAAGCCCGATTCATTTTTTGGTTACGATGTTGCTGATCCTGTTCTTGAAACTACAGAAATGGGCTGGGAAATTTACCCGGAGGGACTAACCAAATTTCTCAAAATGGCATACCAGAGATATAACCAAAAGCCACTTTACATAACTGAAAATGGAATGGCTGATGCGGATAAACTTATTGAAGGCAAAATACACGATAATCGTAGGATAGATTACATCGAGAAACACATTAAAGCGACCAGAGATGCTATTAACAAGGGCATAGATGTTAGAGGTTATTTTTTATGGTCTTTTATGGATAATTTTGAGTGGGCAAAGGGATACAGTAAACGCTTCGGTTTGATCTATGTCGATTACGAAAATGATCAAAGAAGAATACCCAAGGACAGTTTTTTCTACTTTCGTGACTTTTTGAGAAGAAAGGTATAACCAAAATAATATAGAAATGGATGCATCTTAAAATGATATAATTTTTATGACCCGAGGTGAAAAAATGCACCAAAAAACGAGACATATAAGTGTACGTGGTGTTATTTTTAATAAAAACAGCGTTTTAGTCGTTAAACATGCTCATAAAAGCAGGCAGCCTTTTTGGTGTTTCCCAGGAGGTAAGTTAGAACAAGGAGAAACTATTCCTGAAGCACTTAAGAGAGAATTAAAAGAAGAAACAAATATTGAGATAGAACCGGGTAACATTCTATTTATTCAGGATTTCATTCATGAACACCTTCTAGAGCTGTTCTTCCGATGCGAAAAAATCTCGGGAACTGGTGAGTTAGGTTATGACCCAGAAGTGAAAGGCAGTCCCGTTTTGGTGGATATTCGCTGGGTCGATATAAATAAACTTACAATGATGCCAGTTTATCCGCTGGCACTTTCAAAAAGAATTTCAAGGGAAATAAAAATCAGCGGTATTGCCTTTGCTCAACTGTACAAAAAAGAAGAACTTAAAAAAAGCGATGAAGATTTCAACTCGCTCAAAT
>JASMTO010000236.1:0-5040 GCA_041694215.1 bacterium | reverse complement strand
GTAGTAACTTATAATTTGGTCTTACTTTCCAGAAAGCTAACGGAATAGCCATAT
This sequence comes from bacterium, assembly GCA_041694215.1. Lineage (GTDB taxonomy): Bacteria > Chrysiogenota > Deferribacteres > Deferribacterales > Flexistipitaceae > Flexistipes. The sequence continues at coordinate 4,986 of JASMTO010000236.1, read as the reverse complement.
GTGATTAAAATACTACATTTAAAAATATGGGAAAAGTACGTTCATTTTTAGAAAAATTTGCATAGTCGGGGTGTGTTCATTTAAGATTTACACTTAAATGAACATATGACATCATACAACACCATAAAAAATCATATAAACAAGTAAAAACCATGGGTTTTCGGACGGGAACTAACTAACCGGCTCTTATTTTCTCATCTTTGCCAAAAAAATCTGTAACGTACTGGTTGCGTATAGATAGAGATTTAAAATTATTCACTACAGTTTTTCTTATTGTGTAAAGTTATTAGATTAGTCAATAATTTATTTGCTCCTATTTTAAAAGTGGAACGGAGAATAAATGCCACACAACAAGGCAGAGGCATACTCGTTTCATTTTTCATTTTTCAAGAGAGAGCTCAATTTTGAAGTCTCCTTCAGTCCGCTACCCGTGAGGATAAGCACAGCGTTCTGTTGTTCTTCCAAAGAGATGCGTTTCCATCCTGCAAGAACGGAAGCGGAAGTAGGTTCTACGTATATTCCCATCGACGAAAGCTTCCGTAAAGCAGAGAGTATTTCCTTCTCCTCCACCGATATGGTATATCCGCCGCTTTCCCTAAGTGCCTGGAGAACCGCTCGCGAACGTGGAGGATTTTGTACTGCAATTCCATCGGCTATGGTAGGCTGAATCTCTACAATTGAGGATTCAGTTAACCCTTGCTGAAAAGCCGTATGAATTGGAGCACAATTTGTGCTTTGCACTCCAATGAGCTTGGGCATCTGCCTAATTTTTCCCACTCGAAGCAAGTCCCTGAATCCCCGATAAATCCCCTCTATGTTGCTGCCACCTCCGAGGGGGACCATCACAACGGGGGGAACAGACTCTATAAAAAATTCACTGAGTTCGTAAGCTATGGTTGCAGAGCCGTGGGAAAAGAGAGGATTCCATAGGTGCCCTGCATAATAAGCGTTTTGAGCGGCAGTGAGTGCAGCATCATTGGTATCCTGCCTGGTACCGGCTACTCGCACAACTTCTGCATTGTAGTAACGAATCTGCACAATCTTTCCTTCTGGAGTGTAGTCGGGAACAAATATCCTACACTGTATACCAGCGGCAGCAGAATAGGCGGCTATTGCCGCACCTGCATTTCCCGATGAGTCGTCTATAATTTCTGATACCCCCATATGGCGTGCAGCACCAACTAATAGACTAGCTCCACGATCCTTAAAAGAACCCGTCGGCTGCAGAAAATCAAGCTTCAAATATATATCAATTCCGTCAATTTCCCTTTTGATTGTCGGTGTGAGTCCTTCGCCAAGACTCACTGTTTCGATTTGCGGAGGCAGGCCGAGGAGCTCTCGGTACCGCCAGATTGTTTGTGCATGTCCACCAGATACTGGTATATCTGTTTCTGCATCAGGGGATAGGAACATTTCCCGCTTGAGCTCAAGAAAGGAGCCACATGTACAGCGATAAATTGGCTCAGTAAGAGAATATGTTTTCCCGCAGGATGGACAACTATATATCATAAGGCTCTCCTTTTTTGAGACAGATTATATTGTGCCATTTGTTAAAGTCAATAAAAACAAATACTTGTATCACTCCATTTCTAGGTAAAAAATATTTAATGACATGTGGTTATGTTTGAGAAGACCTCCAGGATCGTGTATAGTTATTTATGAAAGAAAGCAACAAATACAACGACCAGGAGGAATTTTGTGATAAGTGAAATTGCTAAAAATGTGAAGGAGATAATTAGAAAAGTTGTGGATGATCTCAATGAACATATTTCAAGACCTCAGCAAAAATATTTGTTGGAAATGATCCCGGCTGTTTTTCAGCAAGCTTTGAGCAGAAACATCGGGATACAATAGTGCCCGATGTTTTTCAATATGCAGCTTAAACTTTACAGCTATTTCGGGTTACTTAAATGAATAGACAAAAGTAAAACATACACTAAAGAGGCTTCAAAGAAATACAGAGAAATATTCATCCCTGCTTGATATTTCAAATTTATATAATATTCACTTCTCTTATGAAGTGATATGAAATAAAAAAGAATAATAAGTAAGCCTTTTTCCGTGTGAAGAGTTATTTTAAGAGGTGGAGGGTAGAAGAGAGTTTAGATTTATGAAGCAGCAGTTGGGTATAGAGAGATGTCTTGTGAGGGAATTTAATTCTATAAGTACAGTAGCAAGAATTAAGTTGACTTTAATATGTTTTTTGTTATCATACGATTAGACATCTCGTCTTGTGCCGGTCGACACTCAAAATTAAACATAAAAGGAGGTTAAATATGGCCAGGGTACAGAAAACAACTTGTTTGAAAGTCTTTATTATTGCATTAGGTGAGAGCTTTAAACCCGAGCTGCTGGAAGGTGTAAAATGAGCGAGCCAGGTAACAAAAAAAAATTACTAGATTGGTATTTCAAATCTAACCTGCTCCTCCGGATTTTCATAGGACTCATCCTTGGTATAATTGTCGGCCTGGCTGCTGGGGAATCGATTCTCTGGATTGCCCCTTTTGGTGATATTTTCGTTAGACTGCTAAAAATGATCGTAATGCCAGTTATCTTTACTACCTTGGTAGTGGGTGCTGCAAGTATAAGCCCTGCTGAACTCGGTAAAGTCGGAATCAAGGTCGTCCTCTTCTACCTACTCACATCGGCCTTTGCCGTGGCCATTGGCCTGATTGCGGGGAATGTTTTCCAGCCAGGTGCTGGCCTGGATCTGACGAGTGCCGCTGGGGCGGCAGGCAAGAGCATAGAACCGCCATCCTTCGTGGACACACTGCTGAATATTATACCCACCAACCCATTTGCAGCCATTACCTCAGGCAGCGTGCTGCCTACCATCTTTTTTGCCATCCTCTTCGGCATTGGCATTAGCATGCTCAAAATTAGTGCCGATGAACGGATCAAAAATGCCGGAGAAACTCTCTTTACCATTTTCGACGGCGCTGCAGAGGTTATGTACGTCGTAGTGCGCTGGGTACTGCAGTATGCTCCCATTGGTGTCTTCGCCCTCCTCGCCGTGGTCTTCGCCAAGCAGGGTCCAGCTGCAGCCGGACCGCTCGGCAAGGTCGTACTTGCAGTTTACCTAGCCCTCATTGTTCACGTAGTGGTTGTATATGGAGGTCTACTGAAACTCAATAAGTTGAAATTCACCAGGTTTATCCGGGGTGCTTGGGAAGCAATGATCACCGCTTTCGTAACCAGAAGTTCGAGTGGAACTTTGCCGGTTTCCATGCGCATCGCAGAGAACAACCTTGGGGTCAACCGAAACATCTACTCCTTTACCTTGCCCGTCGGAGCGACCATCAACATGGACGGTACGGCGATCTACCAGGGCGTCTGCGCACTCTTTATAGGTTTTGCAATTGGGCTTCCCCTTGGTTTCGGTCAGCAGATGACGATAATCATTACCGCCGTGCTTGCATCAATTGGTACGGCAGGAGTGCCAGGAGCAGGTGCAATTATGCTGCTGATGGTTCTGCAGTCTATCGGGCTTCCTCTTGAAGAGGGATCGGCAACAGCCGCAGCCTATGCTATGATCCTCGGTGTAGATGCAATTCTCGACATGGGGCGTACATCCGTCAATGTAACTGGAGATCTTACCGGTACTACCCTCGTGGCAAAGAGCGAAAAAGAGCTGTCGATGGAGTACTGGAACTGATCTAACTTAATATACTATATGATAAATCCCTGTTATATACGGTAGCTGTAAAATTATTGTTTGCCGTTAGCAGGGATTTTTCATTGTTGGCTTATCAGTGGTTCAAAGTTTCGGAGCATAAATTATATTGAATCTGAATGAAAGGCAGCAAGAAAAGGAGCGACGCTTTTCTTTAGTACGTTGGAGAAGCGGTATTTACCCTCTTCAGTTTTGACAGTGATAGATGCGAAGAGGAGGCCTTTCTTCTTTTCTATCTGCTGTATAACTGCACGGTCAAGGGCGATGAGGCTTGGGCTTCCCATCGTCGGCTTTGTAAGCATGAGCAGACGTTTTTCGGTTAATACAATATACCATCGCCTTCCCTTCCTTATACCGGAGCTTATCGCCAGCAAACTTTCGCCTGCATCGAGGGAATCCGGAATTAGCTTGATCTCTGGACGATACCCATACTCACTCTCGAGGCCCAACTTTCGTAGATTCTGTTTGATCTCTTTTAGGTTCATCATATTTTATGGTAGTATAAGTTTTTTACCTTTAAGTGTCAAGAAAGGCTTCGCTGATGGCGTCACCCTATTTTTTTATAGCACATGCTTAATATTAAACTATATTTTTATTTTTATATAAATTTTTGAGGGAATGACGATAGAAAAATTTCGCTGGGTTGCCAATTCTTTGTAAGTTGTATATTATTGTGAATTGATATATGAATCAGTGTGTGTGAATGGTAACTGGTGAGGATTGTTAAAAAATGTATACGGTAGTAAAAGAAGGATATGGGGAATATGAAGTAAAAAAGTCAAAGTTTATCTCATATGTTGTTCCTTATAAAAATTTTGAAAAGAAACTTAAGCACCTAAAAACGGAACATTCCAAGGCAAGGCATATTGTCTGGGCCTACAGATGCTTGCAGGAAGATCAGCAGATAGATGAAAACTTTACTGACGATGGTGAACCAAAAAATACTTCCGGCAAACCTACTCTGAATATTTTGTATCATAATAATATTATCAATGCAGCCATATTAACTGTCAGATATTTCGGGGGGATACTTCTGGGAACAGGAGGACTTGTAAAAGCATATACGGAAAGTGCAAACCGTGCACTTAACGATGCAATATTAACTGATATAACAAAACTTTATGAACAACGTGTAAAAATAGGATACGATAAAATCAATCACCTGGAATATCTTGCCGGCAAATATGCTTTAAACATTGTACACAGGGAGTTTTTGGGCACATATGTTGTTTTTACTTTGCAAGGGGAAAAAGAGGTTATCCACTGTCTGGAAGCAGAAGTGGGGAAATAGTTACTTTTTGAATAGCATATTA
>JASMTO010000235.1:0-14610 GCA_041694215.1 bacterium | reverse complement strand
CTGAAGGTGGAAAAGAATTAAAAAACATCAAAACTGGTGAAAAGTTGGAAGTAGGTGTTGTAAAAGGCACTATGAATGATGTGCATAAAAACTTTTGTTGGGAATGCCACACAAAGAAAAGGGTTCCCGCCGGAAAAGCCTGTACAAAGTGTCACAAATAATAAGGAAGTCCCCTTTAGGGGTTTCCTTTTTCTAGATATTGTTCCAAAATTCTTTTCTGTTCTTCAAAAAGTGGTTCATTTACCCACTTAAGCGATTCCTCAAGAAATTCCACACCTTTGTTTAAAAGGGAGCGTCTCTCCTCTTCATCCTCTATTTTAAGCGCATTCTCCACCAATACCACTGCATGCATACCGAGAGATGCTGCCATGCACCTTATTTGCTTAGCCTTGTCGATTTTAAACGCTATCCTTAAAGCAATAACATCAACAATAAGAAAAATGAGCCAATACAAAAAGCCTATCTTTTTGATAAATAGGATAAAAGAGAGTGCTATAATAAATGTTGTAGTCACAGCAACAGAAAGCCCAGGGCCGCCAATAAAATACACCGGTTTGCCGGAACCTTCATTATATTTATAATATCGAAAGGGACTAAAACTGCCGCCTCTGCTATACCTATTATTATATTTTACACATTTATCATAAAAATCTTGCAAAATCAGATTATCAGATTCCATAAATTCCCCTTATATGTCAAAAATAACAGTAATAATATAGCCTTTATCGTACATAAGATTAAAACGGTGCATGGTTACAGCTTTTATTTCCGTTTCTATATGGTCAATATTTTGTAACAACTTATATGTTATTTCACTTTCTAATACTTTGCAGGGATAAATTATCGCATTTTCTGTATAGATATAAAATATTGCATCTTCAAGCAGTTTTATAAACAACTCATCTAATATAGGGCTGCTGATTTTATAATAAGCATTACCTTTATTTTTATAGCTGGAAAACTGAATATGTTTATCGAACATTATATAATAAAAACCTTTTAACAAATTAATACAAATTTCTTTTAAATCAGAACCATAAGCTTTTAAACCAATATCAGCAGTTGTATCAATAACCTCAAAATCTTTCATCAGTAAATGTATTTACCTCCTATTATATATCTAAAATATCCATCAACGTTTAACCGTTCTAAATCAAAGGAGTCACCAAAAGGTACCTTCCCCATACTTTTCAGAGCATTCACAGCTGCCCTGTCAAGATCAGGATAGCCACTGCTGCTAACAACCCTTATATTTGTAACAGTTCCATCCTTTTCGATACTGAACTGAATTCTTACAGTACCTTCCTCATTATTGATAATCGATTTTGTAGGATAAGTCCATACCTGGTATAAATTTCGTCTAAACTTATAGAAGTATGAGGCATATTTGTTTTTCATTGCATTAAAATTTACATTATCTTCACCCTCTTCCTGTTTTTTTTCTCTATAAGCATACTCCCTGATTATATCATCAGGATTGAAAATATTTTCCAGCTGTCTTTTACTCAACTTAGTACCACCCTCAGAGATACTTTTCTTCTTGGCATCTTCTTCCAACATCTCCTCCCTAGCCTCTGTTTCACCTTTATTCTCCGCAGTATCTCGCTCCGGCTCAGTTTTTGGTTCATCAGGCTGGGTGGGCTCTGGTTCCGGAGGTTGAGCTGGTTCAGGTTCGGGAGGCTGGGTAGGCTCTGGTTTGGGGGGGGTTGCTGTTTTCGGTTTTGGAACAGGCTGAAGTTTCGGCTGCGGCTTTGGCTCCACCATACGGGAAGTAGCCTTATCTTCACCCTTCTCTGTTTTCTTTTGACGGGAGATATCCCTGTCACTGAGTATTTCCGGTTTTTCTTCAGGGACACTTTCAGGTATATCTTTAGGCGGTTCAATAATTTCAACTGTCATGGGTTTATCTTTTAAAATAGCGCCAGGCTCCCATTTTAATAAATGTAAAATTAACATATGAATTAACAAAGATACAATAATCGCAATGTAAAGCTTATAATTTTTCATTTTACCTTTTATTTACCAGTATTTTTTAAGATAATATAGTCTTAAAACGTCTAGCACCGTATAATCCAAGTATGTAATAACATAAAATAAAACTCATAATACACAAAGGATTTTTTTTACAAACGTTTTGTTCATTTCTGCAATTTGACTGAACAGACAAAAAAATCTTGACACAATAAGACTCAGATCATATATTTTAATCAAGCTAATAAAATATGGAGGTAGAAATGGCGATTGTTAGATGGGATCCTTTTAAAGACTTACTCTCTATTCAAGAGAGAATTAACAAGATTTTCGATGAAACTGCTAGTAAAGAATCGTTATCCACACATAGCGATTGGGATCCACCTGTGGATATATTTGAAACAGATACAGATATTATATTAACCATAGAGTTGCCTGGACTTAAGGAAGAAGATATTGACATACAAGTTAACGAAGGCATTCTCACCATAAAAGGTATAAAAAAGATACCGTACAAAAAAGATAAAAACAGTTTTTACCGGTTGGAGAGACCTTATGGGAAATTTTCCAAATCTTTTAATCTACCTAATACCGTTGATATTAACAAAGTAAATGCAAATTTAAAGGACGGTATACTGACTATAATCATTAGCAAGAAAACAGAAGCTAAACCCATAACAATACAAGTAAATAAAGAGGACTAATATAATATGGCCAAAAATTATTACGAAATACTCGGAGTCGACAAAAATGCAAGTCAGGATGAAATAAAAAAGGCATACCGTAAGCTTGCCCGTAAATACCATCCTGACATTAACCCGAACAACAAAGAAGCTGAGGCCAAATTTAAGGAAGTCTCCGAAGCTTACGCTGTATTGTCAGATCCTGAAAAGAGGAAGCAATACGATCAATTGGGCCATGAAGCTTTTACCCAAAGTGGCAAAGGCTATGACTATTCAAACGTAAATTTTGAAGATTTCAGGAACTTTAACTTTGAAGGATTTGATATTTTCGGGGATATATTCGAAGATATCTTTGGTACCTCCCGAGGCAGAACTTCCAGATCAAGTACTACTCGCGCAACAAAAGGTGAAGATATATATTATTCAATACAAATTCCCTTCAGGGATGCAGTTAAGGGTAATACTTATGAGATGAACATTACTCGCAATATAGTATGTGATTCATGTAAAGGCAAAGGGGGAGATGTAACTACCTGCAATGTATGCGGGGGACGAGGTGTAGTATCGGGTAACAGGGACAGCTTTTTTGGGCTGGGTAGCACATGTCCCCAATGTAAAGGTAAAGGGCAAATTCTAACAAATGTATGTTCAAAATGTAAGGGCAGCGGTTTTATTCCTACAAATGAAAAGATAAAAGTCAAGATTCCAGCAGGTGTGGATAATGGCTCTAAAATAAGGATTCCCGGCAAAGGGCATGAAAGTATTAATGGTGGAAGTCCCGGAGATTTGTATATCGTTACCAACGTAGGCACCCACCCCGTATATGAGAGAAAGGGAAGCAATCTGTATGTCTACGTGGATGTAGATATGTTTGAAGCGGCATTAGGCGAAAAAATATCCGTTCCAACACCTTACGGAACTGTTAATATAAATATTCCTGCAGGTACTCAGCCAGGACAGAAATTTAGACTAAGAAACAAAGGAATGCCCAAACTCAAAGGAAAAGGTTACGGTGATCTTTATGTGGTTATAAATGTAAAAATCCCCCAAATTGCAATAGAAAATGACAGGACAACATTAAAGGAAATGAAAAAACATTATAATATTACTGATAGAGAGAAAGTTGTGAATAAAGGTAAAATATAGTCTAATTTTTAAACACAGAGAGCCAAGGAGTAAAGAGAATGAAGGACCGACCTCTTTATATGATTAGTGTCGTAGCAGAAATTTTGGGTATTCACCCTCAGACATTAAGACAGTATGAAAGACTGGGGCTAATCAAGCCCTCCAGGACAATAGGCAATACCCGTCTGTATTCTGAAGAAGACATTGAGCAAATAAAATTTATACTGACACTCACCAAAGATTTAGGAGTAAATCTTGCCGGGGTGGAAGTTATTCTCAATATGAAACAACAACTTGAAGATATGCAAAAGCAGGTGGATGTATTGCGAAATTTCATAAAAAAACATTTTGACAACATTGGTTTTGAAAAAGCTGAAGAAGGTCTGGTCCCTGTACAAAACAGAAACATAATCAAAGTTAAGGTTGAAAAGGATGAATAGTGTGTTCATCAGATAAGTAAATAGGAGGAAAAAGTGATAAACTGGAATAAATTAACAATAAAAGCAAGCGAAGCAATAAGTAATGCTGTGGAATTAGCTGAAAACCATAATAATCAGCAGGTTGAACCTGATCATTTGGTATTAAGTCTATTATCCCAAGAAGAGGGTTTTACTAAACCTCTGTTACAAAAACTTGGGGTCAACGTAAATGCTTTAGCATCTGATATAAAGTCGAACATCGAAAGCTTACCCAAAGTCAGTGGATCTGACCAGGTGTATATTTCCAGCGATGCCAAAAAAGCACTGGATTATGCATTCAAAGTAATTAAAGATTTCGGAGATGAATATGTCTCAACAGAGCATATCCTTTTAGGTATTGTGGAAAACGCCGGTTATTCCTTGAGACAAGTGTTTATAAAGCACGGCATAGACAAGAAAAGCCTTGAAAAAGCAATAAAAGAAATCAGGGGCAGCAGTAAAATAACAGACCAAAATCCTGAAGAAAAAATGGAAGCTCTTGAAAAGTATACAATTGACCTTACAGAGAATGCAGAATCCGGAAAATTAGATCCTGTTATAGGAAGAGATGAGGAAATACGAAGGGTTATTCATGTTCTATCTAGAAGAACGAAAAACAATCCTGTGTTAATTGGTGAACCAGGGGTGGGTAAAACAGCAATAGCCGAAGGGCTTGCCCAAAGGATTGTGGATGGTGACGTACCTGAAACACTTAAGAATAAAAAAGTTCTCATGCTTGATCTTGGCTCACTTATAGCCGGAACTAAATATAGAGGAGAGTTCGAAGACAGGCTTAAAGCCGTATTAAAAGAAATCAAACAGCGCGAGGGTGAAATTATCCTTTTCATTGACGAGATGCACACGTTAGTTGGTGCAGGAGCTGCTGAAGGAGCGATGGATGCTGCAAACCTTTTAAAACCGGCATTAGCTAGGGGTGAGTTGCATTGTATAGGTGCTACGACACTAGATGAATATAAAAAGCATATAGAAAAGGATGCAGCTTTGGAACGCAGGTTCCAGCCCATTTATATCAAAGAACCCAATGTTGAAGATACCGTTTCCATACTGAGAGGTTTGAAAGAGAAATATGAAGTACATCACGGTGTTAAAATAACAGATGGAGCAATTGTAGCCGCCGCTCATTTGGCTGATAAATATATTTCAGATAGGTATATGCCTGACAAAGCAATAGATTTAATTGATGAAGCCACAGCAAAACTGAGGATGGAAATAGACAGCCTCCCCACAGAATTAGACGAGTTGGAAAGAAAATTAAGACAGCTGGAAATTGAAAAGCAGGCAATCAAAAAAGAAAAAGATGAAGCAGGAAAAATGCGTCTGGAAAAAATTGAGCGGGAAATTAGTAATCTATCTGAAAAAATTGCAAAATTAAAAGCTCACTGGCAGAATGAAAAGGAACTTATTCAGCAGTCAAGGGATATCAAAAAACAAATAGAAGATGCAAAAACCAGGATGCAGAATGCTGAACGAAATGGAAATCTTGAAGAAGCGTCCCAGATAAAATATGGAGAATTAGTGGAATTAGAGCAAAAACTCAATGGGGTAAATAGTAAACTAAAGGAAATTCAGTCAGATAAAAAGATGTTAAAAGAAGAAGTGGATGAAGAGGATATCGCGGCTATTATTTCCAAATGGACAGGGATACCTGTTACCAAGCTGCTGGAAGAAGAAGCTGACAAACTAATCAAAATGGAATCATTTTTGCATAAAAGGGTAATTGGACAGGACAAAGCTATAAAGGCAGTTAGTGAAGCCATAAGAAGAAGCAGAGCCGGGCTTGCCAACCCGAAAAAACCTATTGGTTCCTTTATTTTCCTCGGGCCAACAGGCGTGGGGAAAACGGAACTGGCAAAATCATTGGCTGAATTTCTTTTTGATACTGAAGACGCAATGATACGAATAGACATGAGTGAATATATGGAAAAACACTCTGTAGCAAAACTAATAGGATCCCCCCCTGGGTATGTGGGCTATGAAGAAGGAGGACAACTGACTGAAAAAGTGCGCAGAAGACCATATAGCGTTATTTTGTTTGATGAGATAGAAAAAGCCCATCCCGATGTTTTTAACATCCTGCTTCAACTGCTGGATGATGGTATATTAACAGATTCCAAAGGTAGAACTGTTAGTTTCAGAAATACTGTAGTGATAATGACATCAAATATTGCCAGCGGCATGATCCAGGAAGAATTTACAAACGGACTTGACTGGGAGGATGAATACAGCAGAATAAGCGCTTTGGTATTCAACCAACTATCTAAATACTTTAAACCAGAATTTCTAAACAGGGTTGACGACATAATTGTTTTCCACCCTCTGGGAAATGAGCATCTTAAAGAAATAGCTCGGTTACTGCTTGATGACTTAGCTAAAAGGCTAAAAGATAATATGATCGAATTCAGCTATGATGAAAGCGTTGTTGAAAAAATAGTGCAGTCCGGTTATGATCCAAAATTCGGCGCAAGACCTATGAAAAGAGCGGTACAAAAAATTATAGAAAATAAAATAGCTGATGAAATCATAAAAGGTAACTTACAACAAAATAAACAAATCCATGCCCGAGTTGAAAATAACTCCCTGATATTCTCATAAAAAAGGGGAATAAATTCCCCTTTTTTATTTTTTGTGTTATAATTTATGAACAAATACACAATGATAACAATCAATAAATTATAATTTTTTTGCGGAGAAAATATGGCTGAAAGTACTCAAAAAACAGATATTAATGAAAAACAGGAGATGGAAAATCTATCATCAGATGAACAGCCAAAAGAAGAAATAACCGAAAAGGAAATAGTTGAGAGCACCAAGGAGCTGGAAAAAAAGATTGAAGAAGATCCGGCATCCATCGCTCCTGTCTCAGATGACTTACTAAAAAGTTATCTTAATAAAATATCTCAATATAATCCTCTTACCAGAGAAGAAGAATACGAACTTGGGAAAAAAATACAACAAGGTGATGAAGAAGCCCTCAATAAACTTATCTTATGTAATTTAAAATTTGTCGTATCAATAGCCAATAGATACAAAAATTCCGGAATAAGCATGGCCGATCTTATAAATCAAGGTAATGTCGGACTTGTGGAAGCTGCTAAGCGATTTGACCCTGATAGAGGCGTAAAATTTATTTCTTATGCTGTTTGGTGGATAAGGCAGGCCATAATTCAAGCATTGGCAGAACAATCCGGCACAGTAAAACTTCCAATAAAACAGGCTAGTATATTATACAAAATAAATGATGCTGTGGAAAAACTCACTAAAGAAAACGGAAAAGAACCCACCGCTTATGAGTTGTCCAAATATTTGGATATGGATTCAGAAGATATTGAAAATATTTTGCGTGTTTCCAGAAATTATTTATCTTTGGAAGCACCAATCAAGGAAGGGGAAGACAAAAGCTTTATAGATCTGCTGGAATCAGAAAGCAAAAGTGTGGAGCAGGAAATAATACATGGCACACTGACTGAGGCCTTGGGCGAAATTGTCGAGGAACTCTCGGAAAGGGAAGCAAAGATAATAAAGTGGAGATTCGGCTTGGAGGGTGAAGCTCCCAAAACGCTGGAGGAAGTGGGCGAAATCCTTAATATCAGCAGAGAAAGGGTCAGACAGGTTGAGGCAAGGGCATTGTCCAAATTACGCAAAAAAGCCCTCAAAAGGAAATTATCTGATTATCTAAATTAGTACTTGTAATAAGTAATTTCCCGTTATAAATTCCAATGCAATCGTAAAAACACACTGGTTGAGAGGCTTTACATTAAAACTATGATTGAGGATGTAATCAGGTATTTAAAAAATGGAAAGTTTTCCTCCAGTCTCGTACATGAGCAAGAAATTCCTTCAAAAGATCCTCAATTTATAACATATGATAATATAATAGAATCAGCTTTATTAAAAACAGCACTGAAATTATCAGGAATAGAAAGATTATACACCCATCAAGTAGAAGCCTATAAATCGGTAAAAAAAGGCCTGGATACACTTATCACAACCCCCACGGCATCCGGCAAAACGCTTTGCTATAACATCCCTATTATTGAAGATATGCTGGAAAATCCCCGTGTAAAAGCCCTATACCTGTTTCCTATAAAAGCGTTGGCTTACGATCAAATGGATTCATTTGAACGTTTTGTAGAGCATTTCCCGCTGCAAAATCATTTATCAATGAAAATCATTGACGGCGATACAAGCAAAAAAGATAGAAGATGTATTCTGAAAAATCCACCGTCTGTCCTTGTTACAAACCCTGACATTTTACACTACAGTATGCTGCCCCGATTGCCGGAATGGATGAATTTTCTAAAAAATCTGAAATACGTTGTCATAGATGAAATCCATACATACAGAGGAATTTTTGGGACCCAATTATACAATCTTTTTTCACGATTTCTCAGATTAATCCCGGATGTACAGTTTATATGCGCATCAGCAACAATAGGCAACCCAGAATCTTTGGCAGAAAATCTAACAGGCAGAAAATTTTTTCATATTAATAAAAGTGGAGCAGCATCAGGCAAGAAAAAGGTTTTGCTCTTTAATCCGGAAATTTCTGAATCAGCAATGGCGCAATACCTTTTAAAAGTAAACGTTGATGCCGGTGTGAAAACAATATGCTTCACCAAATCCAGAAAGCTTACAGAAAGCATTTACTCAAAAATTACAGCCCATGATGTATCTTTAAAAAATGTTATCTCCTCCTACAGAGCAGGTTTTCTCCCGGAAGAACGGAGAAAAATAGAGAAACGTTTTCATGAGGACAGGCTCAAAGCTGTTATAGCAACATCAGCAATAGAAATGGGAATCGATGTGGGTGGAGTGGATGCCATAATACTGGTGGGTTATCCGGGTTCACTGATGAGCTTGTGGCAAAGGGCTGGAAGAGCCGGCAGGGGAAGTAAAGATTCACTTATTTGCCTAATAGCTTACAAGGATGCCCTGGATCAGTATTATATGAAAAATCCTGATGAAATCTTTCGTAAAACATTCGAAGAAGTAACGATCGATAAAGAAAATTCAGATATCAATAAAAAGCATGCCCTTTGCGCCGCTTATGAAAAACCAATAGAAACCAATGAAAAATACTATACAACCTTCAAAAATGATATCAATACCTTGATAACCGAAAATAAACTGTTTGCAGATAAAACTGAAACAAAATTTGTCACCATGGAACATTATCCCCATAAAAACGTTGATTTTCGTATGGCTGGGGATACATATACCCTCATGTGCAATAATATCATTATAGGCACTAATTCAGGTAGAAGACAATATACAGAGCACTTTGAAAATGCTGTTTACCTACACAAAGGGGATCAGTTCATAGTGAAAAAGATAGATCATTCTAAAAGAGAAATACATTTGGATCCTTTCAGGGGCAATTATCACACAATGGCAAAAATTAACAAGGAAACAGTAATTCTTAAAGAGCTAAAGCACGTTGAAAACAAAAAAATCGCAGCATGTTTTTCTAACCTGCAGGTCTCAGAGCAGGTTACTGGATATGATAAAATATCCACAAAAACCGGGGAAAAATTGCAGACAGTGGAGCTTGATAAAGAGCCGATACACTTTGAAACGAAAGGTTTTTGCATGTTAATCCCCGATGATATCAAAGAGGCAGTTGAAAAGGAACATTATGATTTTATGGGAAGCATACATGCTGTTGAACATGCTTTAATCGCAATGATCCCATATTTCATATTATGTGACAGGATGGACATTGCCGGGATATCTTATCCTATGCACCCACAACTCTCTTCATCTGCAATTTTTATATACGATTCTTATGCCGGAGGTGCTGGGATATGTAAAAGGGTATTTGAAATTCTTCCGGATCTATTGAGAAAAACACGTGATCTTATATCCACTTGTGATTGTGAAGAAGGTTGCCCGGCATGCATATATTCACCCAAATGTGGCTCTGGCAACTATCCTCTGGATAAAAGAGGTGCAAAATATCTCCTTGATAAGCTCCTTTCAACTTCCAAAAGCAATACATCTGCATCAAATATTAACACACATTCAGCAAATAGCTATAATGATGTAGTGGTATTTGATCTGGAAACAAAATATTCCTCAGACGAGGTGGGTGGGTGGAAAAATGCTCGTGATATGGGCATATCGGTACTGGTGTCCTACAGTCTGTTAAGTAACAGATATTTTGTGTACCAAGAAAAAGATATACCAGATTTCATAGCCAATCTGTTACAAGCAAAGGCGGTCATTGGATTTAACATACTAAATTTTGATCTAAAAGTTTTATCAAGTTATATGAATAAAGATTATTCACCCAGTGATACATTAAAACATGTAATAAAAATAGATCTTTTGCAACAGATTAAAGCTATCACCGGCAGACGCTTCTCACTGGACAATCTCGCAGGGGCAACGTTGAATACCCCAAAATCAGCAGACGGACTACAAGCTATCCAATGGTTCAAAAATGGTGAAATAGACAAGATTATTGAATATTGCAAAAATGACGTAGCGATTACAAAGGATCTTTTTCTCTTCGGTATTCAGAATAACGAGATTTATGCCAGGACAAAAGATATTATCGTGAAAATTCCTATAAACTGGAAACACTACAAAAATCTCTTTTCCATAAATGGCAATGATGCCGTCAGAAAAGCAATGGAAAAATAAAATAACGTATTTACAAAAGCGTTATTATAGATAAATTAATACAGTGTCCTTCTTTCGGGAAAAAACATTTAAATAAGAAGAGGTAATAACTTATGCCCCATTTGACAAACAATATATTCGATGAACTTTTGGAAAATATAAAAGGCGATGTATATGTGGATAAACTCAGGCGAAGCATGTTATCCACAGATGGAAGTATCTATAAGGTTGAACCGGCATGTATTGTTTACCCCAGAGATAGTGAAGATGTGGAAAATGCCATTAGATTTGCCTATAAATACGGTCTTTCAATCCATGCCCGCGGTGCAGGAAGTGGGTTATGCGGATCGGCCATAGGAAAGGGTTTAATTCTGGATTTCACCAAGTACATGAACAAGTTAATCAACATAGATTTTGAAAACAAATATTTTGAGTGTGAGCCTGGCTACAGATTTGGGGAACTGGAAGCTGAATTAAATAAGAGTGGACTGTTTTTCCCTCCTGATCCCTCCAGTGGAGAATATGCAACATTCGGAGGGATGCTTGCTACAAACGCCAGCGGGGCACATTCTGTAAAATACGGGAATGTCAGCGATTATATTATCGATGCAGAATTTTATCTAAGCGATGGCAGTTTTTATACCATAAGCCAATTAAAGGATACGCCGGTGGAGGATTTACCGGAGAACTTCAAAAAACTGGCTTTTTTATACAGACAAAATGCTGATACAATTAATTCAGCCTATCCTAATGTGCGGTATAACGTATCCGGTTATAACATGAAACACTTAGTCAAAGATAACAGACTGGATATTTCTGCACTTCTTGCAGGCTCTGAAGGTACACTGGCTGTTGTAACAAAAATTAAATTCAGATTAATGGATAAACCTGAATTTAATAGTCTGATTGTTGCTTATTTTGATGACATCGTTTCCTCTTCAAAAGCAGTGCAGGAAATTCTACCCCATAATCCTTCCGGGATAGAAATTATGGACAAATCCCTTTTAAAAATAGCCAAAGAAAACGACGACTCATTAAAAGACAAAATACCAGATAACATTGACAATGTGTTGCTAATAGAATTTGACGGTAATGATAAAAACACTCTGGAAGATATTTCGTTAAGAATTAAAAACCTTTTAGCCGAAGAAAACCTTTCTGATAACAGTTTTGTGGCAATAGATGAAGAGGAAAAATCCAAGTTCTGGGCAATTAGAAAAGCAGCCGTCCCAATTTTGTATAAATTAAAAGGTAACAAGAAAATTCTGGCCTTAATAGAAGATGCTGCTGTCCCCACAGACAACCTTGTGGAATATTTCCAGGGGGTTTACAGTATCCTGGAAAAATATAAAGTGGATTTTGTGGTTTACGGACACATTGCAAAAGGGCTGATGCATACAAGGCCATTGTTAGATCTTAAAGACCCTTATGATATAGATTTGTTAAAAAAAATAGCAGATGATTTTTTTGCTCTAATCTATTCCCTCGGGGGATCAATTTCAGGGGAGCATGGGGACGGAAGAATCCGAAGCTGGTATGTGAAAAAGCAGTATCCAGAGATTTATGAACTTTTTGTTGATGTAAAACATCTTTTTGACGAAGCCAACATTCTAAACCCTGAGATAAAAACCCATTATGATCCTTACCAAGTTTGTAAGTTCTTGAGATATGGCAAAGACTACAGAAGTGAAGATTTCAAAGACAAGCTGCTTTTGTGGCCGGAGCAGTTTGTAAGTGAAGTGGAAAAATGTCACGGCTGCTCCAAATGCACTACCGTTACAACAGCCACCAGGATGTGTCCGATATATAAATTCACCCGTGATGAAGCAGCAGCTCCCAAAGCAAAAGCCAATATCCTGAGAACACTTATCAGCGGAGCAATAGATGAGGCCAGCTTATATGAAAAAGCTTTCCAGCATGTAATAGACCATTGTGTCAACTGCGGCAGCTGCTACAATGAATGCCCATCCAACGTTAATATCCCAAAAATGGCAATCGAGGCCCGGGGGCAGTATGAAAAGAAATTTGGTTCTCCACTGGAAAACAAACTGATAGTAAATGCAGAGCTTGCGGGCAGAACCACCAGGAAGTTCTCCAAAATCCTAGGAGTACCAATGAAATTTAAGCCGGTGAGAAAAATAGGGGAAATTTTCACCGGAGTCAGTGCAGAAAGAGAATTTGTCGTTTTCCCCTCAAAATCCCTTTTTGAAAGGGTCTCGCACAAAGAGGGTGCAGGGGATATCAAAGTGCTGTATTTTGCCGGATGTTACGCTTCATATATAAAACCGGAAATTGGGGAAGCGGCTGTATCTGTATTAAAAAGAATGGCCACGCAGGTCATCATCCCCGAGCAAAACTGTTGCGGCATCCCTATGCTTTCCAAAGGGATGATTAAACAAGCCAAAAACAAGGTGAATGCAAATATTAATAAGTGGGGCAGCCTTATAGACGATGTTGACTACATACTGGTGACATGCTCCTCCTGCGGCTTAAGCCTGATGCAAGAGTGGAGTTATCTTCTGGATACGGATACAATCAGAAAGATAAAGAGTAAATTTATTCATATCAGTGAATTTGTGAATAAATACAGATCGAGACTGCAACTTAAAGAAACAGATAAAAAAATCGCTTACCACATGCCATGCCATCTCAAAATCCAGAAAGCAGCTGGCAGTTCCATCCAAATGCTTTCCTCAGTTCAAGGGCTAAATGTTGAAGACTTAAACAGCCATTGCTGCGGGATAGCCGGAAGCTGGGGAATATCTGCAAAACATTATCCACTAAGTGTGGAGATTGGTTCTGCTATGGTGAATAAACTTAATGCTTCAGATGCCGAAACAGGGGTAACTGACTGCCCCACCTGCAGGATGCAAATGGAACATTTAAGCAGCAAACAGATAAAACATCCGATAGAGGTCATTGCTGAATGCTTAGAGTCTTAGCTTTTATTCTTTTTTTCGCAACGTCACTTTTTGCTGATGTTCAGGATTACATTATCGGACTTAGCGCATACAATGACGGATTTGACAAAATAGCTATTGAGAGTCTAGAAGCCTATATTGCAGACAGCGATGACCCTACAAAAGCACATTTTGCAAAATATGTATTATATAAAATATATCTTAAAAATAATAATTATAAAAAGGCGTACTCATACTTTCAGGATATTGAAACGGTAAATGATAACAGATTTGACCACAACCAGATGCTAAAAGATAAAATGTTTATGCTAAAAGAAATAAATTGTGAAAAAGCGGCGGAATTTTTACAAAAAAAACTCACGGATGAACTGGCATCCATCTATCTCACCTCACAATGCCGCATAAATGACGGATTGGTGCAATCAGTGGCTGAAAGCGATCTTAATGCGAAGGTAAAAACTGCGTTTATATTAAAACTCAAAGATAAACCTGAATCAGCTTATAAAATCGCTAAAGAAACAGCATTTGCTGATCTAAAAGAAAATATACTTAGATATTTGGGAATCTTCTTCTACAACAATGGATACTATGATATTTTCTGGAACGTGTATTCGGAATATAAAGATGATGATTTAGTAAATTACGCACTTAAAAGGCTTTTTGATGTATCCCAGTATGAGAATTTTATCCAGTCATTTGAAATAAACAAAAAACAATACAAGATTTCCAATAGCAATTACTGCAGAGCCATTGAAAGCTATCAAAAGCTTAATCAGCAATTTGACTGTGAAATCATTGATTTGTGAT
>JASMTO010000234.1:0-20330 GCA_041694215.1 bacterium | reverse complement strand
AGCATGCCACAAACCAATTTCTGCGTTTTTTAGCTTAATAACATTTATTCAAAATATATGTAAGATTCCGAAGGTTCTAAAACCTCACCTATTATGCGTGCATCATTGTGACCTGTATCTTGCAATTGTTTCACCAAATCATCCGCTTGTTTCTTGCTCACCCCCATAAGTAACCCACCAGAAGTCTGGGGATCAAACATTAAAATCTCCTTACTTTTATTACTGTGGAGAAATTGATAATGGTTTATTAAAAACTGTTTATTAAAATATGCTCCAGCTGGGACAATTCCCATTTCGGCATATTTGAGTGCACCATCCAATAGCGGGATCTCATCTGTGAAAAATCTTATGCTGCATCCTGAGAATTTAGCCATTTCAAAAGAGTGTCCCCCAAGACCGTAGCCGGTGATATCGGTACAAGCTGACACAGAATATTTTTTCATAATCTCCGAAGCTTTTTTATTGGACTGCATCATGATCCTGCTGACCATGGAAACCTCTTCGTCCGTAGCCAGCTCACCTTTTAGAGCTGTCGTCAAAATTCCTATCCCCACTGGTTTTGTATAAACCAGGGCATCTCCAGTCTGTAAGGTACTGTTTCTATATATTTTACCGTCATTTATAATACCGGTAACAGCAAGCCCAAATTTAACCTCGTTATCATCGACGGTGTGACCACCCAGCAAAACACATTCCGCATCCCTAAGTTCATCGCAGGAGCCCTGCATTATTGCATGTATAATGTTTGCATCAATATCGCAGTTATACATTAACAATGTCAAAGCACTTAACGGCTTGGCCCCCATTGCGTAGAGATCGCTGAGGGCATTTACAGCAGTAACCCTTCCAAAATTATATGGATCATCAAGTACAGGTGTAATAACATCAATACTTTGGACAAGATATTTATCTTCTGCTATTTTGTATACACCTGCATCGTCACTGGTCTCAAAACCAACTAGAAGATTAGTGTCTCTAAATACCTTTAATCCATTAAGTGTTTTCTGCAGGTCTTCCAGACCTATTTTAGCCGCTCAGCCTGCAGCTTTTGCCAGATGTGTCAGCTTTATCATAGTTATAACCTTATCACTTTGTCAGCATCAAACAGCCTTAACATTACCTTATATGCATCGGTCATTTCACCAACTTTCAACCTATCCACCAGATTAAAATATTCAAGGCATGTCCCGCAACTTAAAATCTCAATATTTTCCAATTCTTTTAGGGAGTTAATTGTATGCTCATTGGTTGTTGTGAGAAATACTCCGGAATTAACAAAAATGATGGAGGCAGGGTATTCATCCATATTTTTAATATTTTCAATAAAACTGTTCATCAGTTTTTTCCCCAGATCGCAGTCACCACTGCCTATCCCTTCACTCCCAACATACAAAACTATTTTTTTGCTGTCTTTTTCATTTTTGGATACTGTTTTTTCCTGCGGTACATCACAAGTAAATCCTTTGGCAAATTCAATAGTAAAAAACCCATTTTCTTCAGTAACCTCGGCTGTAAACCCCTGACTTTCCACAAACTTTGAAACGTTTTCTTTGGAAGCCTCCGAGTCAACGAGCACGGTAATAACGTCGCTGTCCACAGATTCCAAAGCTTTCTTTGTCATTATAACTGGTGTCGGACAGGGTTTACCGCGTGCATCCACTTTCATTAAGTATTCCTCCTTTACACAATAGAATGCGGATGTACATCCGCATTCTGAAGTTAAACATTCAGATCTTTACAACCCTTGTAAATAATTTCGAACAGATCTTCAATCTCATCAACCTCAAGACAGGAAAATGCAATCCTGAGATCTGTTTTGTTGACAGAGATTGTGCCCACTCCGTATTTATCCAGTAAGTGTATTCTTAATTTTTCAGCATCGACATTTTTCAGTTCAAGACACATAAAGTACCCGGAATTAAATGGATAATAGACAAATTCGTCATCATATTTTCCAGTATTTAACACTTCTTTTACTTTTAGTGCCCTTTTTTGCATCACATTATATTTTGCCTGTTTATCACTATAAAAGTTGGGATGATTTAATGCTCTTAGAACAAAGGTTTGGGATGGGTGGGGACAGTTGGAAATAGTTGCCCTTATAAGCCCGCCTACTTTCTTTTCTAAAGCTGTAAACGTATTAGGGGTATTTTTAGATGATGTGGAACCAAAAGTAATAAAGCCCACTCTGAATCCCCATACATATTCTTCCTTTGTTGCGCCATCAAGTTTAATGGGAAGTAGATTGCTGCTTCTGCCGTTAAGATAA
Organism: bacterium; assembly: GCA_041694215.1. Classification (GTDB taxonomy): domain Bacteria; phylum Chrysiogenota; class Deferribacteres; order Deferribacterales; family Flexistipitaceae; genus Flexistipes. Next base: position 18,061 of record JASMTO010000234.1, on the reverse strand, counting down.
CCAAAAATGGATTCTTTCAGTGTATCCTCGTAGAAAAGCCCGAAATACGCATCATCGGTAACAGCAACCACTTTAATACCACTGTCTGCGATTTTCACCAAACCGTCAGCAATCTGCTCAGCTTCCTTGACAGTCGGCATATAACCTGCAGGGTTATTGGGGAAATTAAGCAGAACGATGACCTTGCCGTTTATCTTGCCGCAGTCTTTTACCTTCTCAAGAAAAGCATCAACGTTAAAATCACCTTCAGGAGTAAATGTGGTATATGTGCTTATTTCAGCACCTCTGCGCACAGTGTATGTAAGTCTGTAGTTCCCCCAGTATTTGTCAGGCAACACCAAATAATCACCTTTATCAACAAACAGATCTGCAACAATACTCAGCCCATGGGTAAGAGCATTGGTTACCACAGGGTTGCTTACATATCCGCCCTGCATTTTTGGATTGTCTTTAAACATTTTTTCCTTCCATTTAGCTCTCAGTTCAGGTTTTCCTGTTGCAGGAGCATATGGAAAAAGGTCTGCTGGCTCAAATTCTTTTAGGGGCTCATACATACAGTCAAGATACATCGGACCGTTATTCTCTGTAGCTATACCTATAGTGGCATTGTATTTTTTTGCTTTTTCCTTGGCTTCAGCCGATTGGGTTAAAATCCCTTTTGGGAAAAATATGTTTTTACCCAAATCAGACAGCATTTCAACAACTACAGGGTTCTCATTTGTGATCATTTCGTTCAATTCCTGAGCTAAAGGGTTCATTATAAACCTCCTGATTATTAAAACTGACCGACAATATAAATCATATTTTAACATATGTAAACTATCTGTTTCAATAAAATTAAGGAACTGGTATCCTCCCATTTTTACTGTGCACACAAATTGATTGACTTCGTCTAGCACCAGGCTTTTTGACTGGTATATATGTTGTCAAACATTCCATTTAGCTATTTACATAGCTGTTAATCGGTTTTTAAGTGATGACGTATTAACAATGTAAATGTGATTTTTGAATCGTTGACTTAAAAATGCGATTGCTATATTCTTTATCAATGAATACAATTATAATACTTATCGCCACCGGCTTAGGGGTTGGCTTCTTAAGTGCAATGCTGGGCATTGGCGGAGGAGCACTTATCATTCCCGTCATGGTTCTTGTATTTGGTTATTCCATACATACAGCGATAGCCACAAGCCTTATCGTAATAATCGCAACTAGTAACAGTGCAGCTTCCGTAAATGTACTGAAAAACTTGGTAAATATCAGGCTTGGACTTTTTTTGGAAATGATCACAGCTGCCGGTGCTGTCTGTGGTGGCATGATTAGCACAAATCTTCCTGAAAAACCGCTTATGTTTGCTTTTTCAATTTTACTAATCATAGTTGCGATACTTTATTTTAAAGGTGTGAAACCTAAAGATATTATGAACATACAAGATAAAGATAGTAAAGGTTTTTTTGAAGAAAAATATTTTGACAGCAGCTTAAATAGATACATAACATATAGAGCGAAAAATATAGTTGCCACCACAATTATATCCGGTTTTGCTGGAATGATATCCGGTTCACTGGGCATTGGAGGAGGTATTTTTAAGGTACCTGCAATGAATGCCATTTCAAAGATACCTATGAAGATCTCAACAGCAACCAGTAATTTTATGATTGGTCTTACTGCCTCTGCCGGAGCTTTAATCTATTTTAAATCCGGCTATGTGGAACCGGTTGTATCAGGCATGATGGTCATCGGTGTGATTGTGGGGTCAAACATTTCTGCACGATTTTTTAGTAAACTGCAGGATTCCACGATAAAAAGTATTTTTCTTATATTTATTATTTTTGTAGCAATTCAGATGTTTATAAAGGCGATAGGCTGATCATGAACAGGCATTTAAATATAAATATATCAAGAATACTCACCTATGGGACTCTGTTATGCCTGGTGCTTATTATTTTAGCTGTAGCGGAATTGATTATTACTGGAACACATATTACAACATATAAAGAGCTTAATATCCTTAAACTTTTGCAAGGTCTAGTTTCCTTTAACCCAACAGATACCCTTTACATTGCATTGTTGGTAATTATATTCACGCCTATTACAAATCTGGTCTATATTTTTTTATACTTTGTCTTTTCAAAAAATTTCACATCCGCCACTTTTCCTTTGACAACCCTCATTATCTTAATCGTAGCTTTAATACTTGGATTTGCAGTATGAATGTAGCGAATGTTTAATCAAAATTGATTATCACCATCGTTATATCATCGGTCTGATTTTTATCCCCCCTGAATTCTATAATGGTGTCAAGAATATAGGATTTTAGTTCTGATGGATCTCTGAAAAGCACACTGCACACAGTATGTTTCAGATTTTCGATTCCAAAGAATTCCCCATCCGGATTTTGGGTTTCCGTTAAACCATCAGTGTACACAAGTAGCGACTCATTTCCATGAATGTCCATACTAAACTCTGAGAAATTGTATTCTTCAAATATACCCATAAGCGGATCCCCTCCAGAGAGCTCCCTTATCCCCCCGCCTCTAGTACACATTATAGGTGGATTTTGCCCAGCATTTGCATAGACAATATTTTTATTTTTCATGTCTATTCTCATATATATTAGAGTAATAATAAATTCCAACTTAGATAAATCAGGGTACATACCAGTGTTTACATAAGACAAAATATCTTTTGGTGACAGATCACTTCTGCTTCCCACAATGCTTTTTATAAGGCTTCTAACTTCAGACATCACAAGAGCTGAAGCTACATTGTGTCCTGAAACATCAGCTACCACCACATCAAAACCGTTTTCATTGATGTTAAAAAAATCAAAATAGTCGCCGCCAACAAATTCGGAAGGTATACAGACAGCGTCAACTGCAAGACCTTTTACCTGAGGACACTTTTCGGGCAACAGAGAATTTTGTATATCCTTGGCAATCTGCAGTTCTTTGGAAATTTCATGCATTTTTATTAGCTGCTCCGTCTGAAGGCTGTTATCTATAAGAAACCCCATCTGGTTGGCTACGCTTTGTAAAAGATCCAGGAATTCATCAGTAAATAGTCCTTTATAAGATTTGGTAAAAAAAGATAAGATACCATGCAGTTTTTCTCCAATTATAATAGGTGTATGGCAAAAAGCTACAATTCCCTGCCTTTTCAGCTCTGCGGAAAACTGATTCAATTCAATATGGTCAATATCGTTAACAGCAAACTGCTTCCTTAGTTTAGCGGCTTTTCCAATATATGAATGTTCAGATTCAATACTCCTATAACTGGCTAAAAGTCCCCCTGTTTTATCCCCCACATAAGAGACTACAACAAGTCTGTTTTCTTCTAACTTTCTGTAAACCACCAGATCCAGCTTAAAAGTTTCTTTAATAAGTAATAACGCCTTATGTATCTTTGAATTCAAATCCCCCACACTGGAAAAAACTTTTGAAACATCCAGTAAAAGATTAAGTTCAGATAATCTTTTTATAAGGGTATCCCGAGACTCGGTTACACTGAGTGAAACCAAATCTTTAAAGACATCGATTACTTTTTGTTCTTTGGTGCCGGCCATTTCCATATACGAATTAATAATCAGCCTGGCCGCACCCGGTCCTACAGCTTCAGACAGCTGTTTTTCTGTAATAGTTTTTAATTCGGCGATATCAAATGCATTTAACTGTTCTTTAGTTTTACCTGCTGCATTAAGATACTCATTAATTTTTGATTCTGCATACTTATCCCCAAAAAAATCTTTGAGAATATTTTGCATATCATCCACACCAAACCCTGAAAAGACAGCCCGTGAGCGGATAAATCTTTCCAGTTTTAATGCTTCGGTACAACTTGCGGCCGTTTCTTGTTCCAGTTCAGTTTGCTCAGTGAAAATAGAGACTCCGAAGAAAAATATTAAATTAAAAAACAAACTCCAAAAAAGTGAGTGAGACCATATGTCCAGCCCTGACAAACCAAATAGCTCTAAAGGGTTTAAGAGGTAAATACCAAATAAACCGTCAGAAATAATGGACTCTGGAATAATACCTGCTTCTGCCATAAAAGGAACAATTAATGTATAAAACCAAACACAAAAACCTGCTGTTAAACCGGCTACTGCGCCTTTAGCATTGACAGTTTTAAAAAAAATACCGCACAGTATTATGGGGGCAAGCTGCGTAACAGCTGCAAATGATGTAAGTCCAATACTTACCAGAGAAAAGGAGCTGCCGATGAAGTAAAAATAAAAATATCCCAGAAGAATAATTACAATTATCATAAATCGTTTCAGGTGAACAAGAACGCTGCCGATTTTCCGCTTCACCAGTACTTTTACAAAAATAGGGACAAGCAAATTATTAACAAACACTGTTCCCAGGCTAACTGAAGAAACAATGATCATTCCAGTACTAGCAGCTATTCCTCCCAAGTAAACCAAAATAGCCCAAAATGATTCTTTTTGATGTAAAAGAATAGTTAAAAAGTAGTAATCGGGTTTTCCGCCAGCTTCAAAGAGGATAATGCCTGCAAAAGCAATAGGTATGACAAAAAGACTTATCAAAAACATATAAAGAGGAAACAAATACATGGATTTTGCAATATACTTTTCATCCATATTTTCAACAACTGCCATATGAAACTGCCTTGGTAAAAACATTACAGCCATCATGCTCATCAGAATCATAGCCATCCATTCTGACGGTGAGCTAGCTGTTGCCTGTATAGTTGCAAGCGCGTAATATTTCTTTTGAACATCAACACTTGTACTGTTTGCCACTTGATTAAAAATATCCGAGACGCCATTAAAAATAATATAAGTAATAAAAAATCCCGCTAACAAAAAAACAACAAGTTTGAAAATAGCTTCAAAGGCAATAACACTGACTAAAGCCGGGTGTTTTCGTTTGTCACCAAAATGCCTTGTACCAAAAATAGCTGAAAAAACAGCAATAAAAAGTGATATATAAAAGGATTCATCAAAAACAACACTTGCCTTCTGCATCATTTCTTGTCCAATCATAATGTGAATCGTGTCACTCATGGCTTTTAGCTGGAGAGAAATATAAGGGATGATTCCTAAAAGACAAAAAAAGGCGGCAACGACACCTACTGTATTTGACTTACCATACCTGAAACTGATGAAATCCACCAAAGAGGTAATACTATGCTCTTCAGATATTCTAACCATTTTACGGAGCAAAAACCACCATGTGAAAATTACAAGGGTAGGGCCCAAATATATCGCTATAAATTCAATCCCGTGGGTTGAAAACCTTCCTATTGAACCGTAGTATGTCCAGCTTGTACAGTAAACCGCCAGAGTTAAAACATAAACGTATGGATTTTTCAGAAAACGCGGGTTCGTTTTGTATATTTTTTCAGAATAATAAGCTATTACAAATAGTAAAAATAAATAGCAGAATGTGACAAAGAACAATATCCCAGGGCTAATCATCGCTTGTATCTAGCTTTTTAACAAAAATATACACTACAAAAATAGAAAACAACCAACCGAGTATAAAATACCAGTAAATTAAAGGTATGTTGTAAATCATCCGGAATTTATCAAAAATAAGAATGAAGGGGAAGTTTATCATAATAAAACCCATAAAGAAAAACAGTAACCAAAGATACAAAATCTTCTTCATAAGAAAAATATACCACTTTTATGCTCAATTTCAAATGATTTTTATATGGACAACACCTGTTGCTTAATTTAACATTTAATGGTGAACCAGGTAGATGGCGCGGAAGCCTCGAATATGAAAAAGGTGAAATATGCAAAATCGGGAAAAAGAGAAATCACTTAAGGCAGTTGTAAACACAGTATATATTTTACAAACACTCTCTTTTGCCATAGGGCTTACACTGATTATAGGTGTAATAATAAACTATGTAAAACGTGATGATGCCAGGGACACATGGTTGTATTCCCACTTTAACTGGCAGATTCGAACATTTTGGTTTACTTTGTTATGGCTTATTGTGGGAGGACTTTTGATAAACACAGGTTTGGGATTTTATATAATCATGGCGGTAAGCATATGGCTGTCCTACCGGATAATTAAAGGATGGCTTAAATACTTTCAACAGAAAGAAGTTAAATAATTTGGCGGTTTGTTAATTATTGTTCAGCTTCCTGGATTTCATAGTTTGCCTTTTTTGGAAAGGTAATATGGATTTTCGCAGTCTTATCGATTTGGGGGTTACTTCCACCATCTCATCTTCTGCAATAAAATGTATAGCTTGTTCCAATGTCATTGGTAATACGGGTTTAAGCAGTATATTATCATCTTTACCGGCTGCTCTTATATTCGTCAATTTCTTCTCTTTACAAGCATTTACGTCGAGGTCTCCCGGCTTATTGTACTCACCAATAATCATACCTTCATAGACTTCTGTTCCCGGAGTAATAAAAAGCCTGCCTCTGGGCTCTAGATGATATAAAGCATAAGCCACGGCTTTGCCTAGCCTGTCCGCTACGATAGAACCTGTAAAACGTGCTGGAATGTCACCTTTATACTTTTCATAACCGTACAAATAAGAATTTAGAATACCTGTGCCTTTAGTATCAGACAGAAATTCATCCCTGTAACCGATTAATCCCCTTGAAGGCACATGAAATTCAATCCTTACCCTCCCACTATTGCGGTTAATCAGATTTATCATTTTACCTTTTCTAACAGCCATTTTTTCTGTTACTACACCCACAAACGATTCATCGCAATCCACAAAAAGGTGTTCAATAGGTTCCACGATCTCATTATTTTCTTTTTTTAGGATAACCTCTGGTCTGCCGACAGAGAGCTCAAAACCTTCTCTTCTCATTGTTTCGATAAGTATGGCAAGTTGAAATTCTCCTCTTCCCTTTACTACAAACATATCATTTTCGCCAGTATCCTCCAATTTAAGTGCAACATTTCTCAGGGTCTCCTTGTGTAAACGTTCGTATATTTTGCTTGCCTGAACAATTTTGCCTTCCCTGCCGGCTAGAGGAGAAGTGTTTGCACTGAATTTCATGGAAACGGTAGGTTCATCTACGTAAATCCTTTTAAGGGGTTCTGGATCATCTTTTTTGCATATGGTATCCCCTATTTTTACATTATCTATTCCTGAGATAACGACAATATCACCTTTCTCTGCCATATTTGTTTCTATTAAAGAAAGTCCTTCATAGCTCTGTAGTTTGGAAACTTTTAATGGATTTATCTCATTTTCGGCTCCAATACAAACAAGCGTATCATTATGTTTTACGCTGCCATTAAATATTTTCCCTACGGCAAGTCTTCCAAGATAATCCGAATATCCTAAATCTGAAACCAGCATCTGGAACTTATCTTCATGCATGTACTCCGGAGGTGGCATCTCTTCCAGAATTTTATCCAAAAGAATGCCCATATCACCATCAGGATCATCTATATTTTCCTTGACAATACCGTCTCTCCCGACAGCATACAGCAAAGGAAATTCTATCTGTTCATCATCTGCATCCAGGTCGAACAGTAACTCGTAAATTTCATCCAGTACCTCATTCACGCGTGCATCTTTTCTGTCAATCTTGTTTACAATTACCATTATTTTAAGTTTTCTGCTCAGTGCCTTTTGCAAAACAAAACGGGTTTGGGGTAAAGGACCTTCCGAAGCATCCACCAGGAGTACAGCACCGTCAGCCATAGAAAGAGCCCGTTCAACCTCACCACCGAAATCAGCATGCCCTGGTGTGTCAATAATATTTATTTTAACATCTTTCCATTTTACAGAACAATTTTTTGCAGCAATGGTAATACCTCGTTCCTTCTCCAGATCCATACTGTCCATAAGCCTTTCTTCCACTTCCTGATTTTCCCTGAAGAGACCGCTGTGCCTGAACATACTGTCAACCAAAGATGTTTTTCCGTGATCCACATGGGCTATTATTGCTATATTTCTTATTCTCTCATTTAATTTAAATTCGCTCATTTGTTCTTTTGCCTTTTTTTATTTTTTTACTTAGGCAGCTTATAACATTAAAAAACGTAAATAACAAATAAATCCTGCTTACAATACGAAAAAGGTTTTCGTTGAAAGTCTTTAAAATTTATGTTTTAAGAAAGGAAAATAAATATTGTTTGAGGGAAGAAATATGCAAATATCTGATAGTGAGCTTCTAAACCATTGCAGTCATGATATACGATACCAGGATGTAACAACAATGTTACAAGAGGATATTGAAAAGCAGGCGCATCTTGTGATTTATCCCAGACACCCACTGCGTGTGTGCTGTAGCGAAGAAGCTGCGCGCATTGCAGTGTTGCACAATTGTGAATTAATCCTATACAAACCAAGCGGATGCGATTGTGATGAACAGGAAGATTTGCTTCATATTCAAGGATCTTACAGGATATTGCATGCAATTTGGCGCAGTATGCAGAACCTTTTGGAGTATGGGAGCGCTATAGCTTCTTATACGGCTGAGATGAAAAAAGTGATTACAAAATATAATCCCAACTGCCAGCTTTTAGCAACTCGCAAAACTATCCCTTTTGCTAAGCAGATGTGTGTCAAAGCTGTTCATAGCGGTGGTGGACAGATGCATCGTTTGGGGCTAGATGACAGCATACTTTTTTTCACCAACCACCGTATCTTGTATAAAAGTAACGCTGATTTTTATGAAAAAATTAATAGCTTTAAGACCAAAATGCCTGAAAAAAAGGTTATTATCGAAACCAAAAATGTGGAGGATGCCAAAGCACTTTTAGATCACGGTGCTGATGGTATACAGACTGACAAAATGAAACCAGTTGAGTTAGATGAAATAATTCGTTTTAGAAACCTAAAGCACCCAATGAAAATAGTACTCGCAGCTGGAGGGATAAATCATACTAATGTAGATCAATATGCTAAAACCGGAGTTAACGGAGTTGTTACCAGCAGTATGTATACCCAAAAACTTGCTGATATGGGATGCCGTATAGAGATGCTTTGATATTTGCTTTTGAGACCATCATAATTATCAATAAAATCAGCAAAATTCTATTTCATCATGAAATAGCTATACTGTATACTTTGTTTGTTCTTAAATCAGTTTCTGAAGTAAATCTTAATAAATTTACAAACTATTTTGGTTCAAAATTTTATATTTATAAATACATTTTTATGCTATAAAATAAAATAGAAAATGTTATGAAACTATCTAGTGTAAATAAAACATTGAATGGAGCATGTTTATGACTATTTTTGATTTTTTCTGGATTTTTGTAATAATGATGGCGTTTCAACCACTCTTGAGACAAAAAATGCTTGAGGCGGCAAGACAACGATTAATTACAAGTATTCAAAAAGAAAGAAAATCCCGTGTTATTCTTTTAGTGCATAGACAAGAGAGTATGAATCTTATTGGATTTCCTATTATGCGATATATTGATATACATGATTCTGAAGAAGTTATCAGAGCTATACAACTAACAGATGATGATATGCCAATTGATATAATTGTGCATACACCTGGCGGTTTGGTTTTAGCATCTCTGCAAATTGCCATGGCACTAAATAAGCATAAAGGTAGAGTAACTGTTTTTGTGCCCCACTATGCCATGAGCGGTGGGACGTTAATTGCTTTGGCTGCTGATGAAATTGTTATGTGTGACACTTCTGTATTAGGGCAGGTTGATCCTCAAATTGACAAATATCCTGCAGTATCTTTACTTAAAATTATTCAGAAGAAGTCCTTAGACAAAATAGATGATAATACATTAATACTGGCTGATATTGGGGAGAAAGCTATTAAACAACTAGAAAAATGCGTTTATAATCTTCTAATTGATAATTTTGATGAGGAAAAATCAAAAACTATAGCAAAAAAAATGACAGAGGGACTATGGACCCATGATTATCCAATTACTTATGAAGAGGCTAAAGAATTAGGGTTGAATGTTACTAATGAGATGCCTAAAAAGATACTTGAACTTATGAGGTTATTTCCGCAACCCACAAAAAGAATGCCATCTGTGGAATATGCACCTTTACCAGTAAAAAGGAGCAATAATACAAAAGATTAATTTATAGAGGGACTTTTAATCTATCATAATAATCATTTAGTGCAGGTATATTCGGTTTTGTGTTACATTTGCAAAGTGAGCGAATTACAATATTTATTTTAACTAAAAAAGGTGTGCTGCTAGAGTTCTGCAGACATTGACAAATAATTGGGTAATACTTAAATTAATTTCACGTTTTGATTTGTTCATCCCTATTCCAATGGTTGTTAGAAAATAATGAGTAATTAAAGGAGTGCTCAATATGATAGAGGCGGTTATAAAAGGGCAGGGGATTAAGAAATGCACAAAACATAGGGTGAAGGATTTACTCAAAGAACTCGATATCCCTAGTGAAACAGCCATTGTGATAAAAGAAGGTGAAATTTTAACACCTGATATTTACCTGCAACATGGTGACACTGTTGAAATAATACCTGTGGTGAGTGGTGGTTAATGAAATGCCGAATATGCGGATCAAAAGCAATTATCAGTTTAAGGAGGCATAATACTTCTTTCTGCCATGTGCATTTTAATGAGTTCTTTTTAAAACAAGTGGAAAAGGCAATAAAAAAATATTCCATGTTTTCTCGTGATGAAGAGATACTTGTATGTGTTTCTGGTGGTAAAGATAGCTTAGCACTGTGGGACGCTTTAAATAAATTGAATTATAAAACAAAAGGGTTCTATATTCATCTTGGAATCGAAGACTATTCAGAAGAGTCCTTGGAAAAAGTTGAAACGTTTGCTGAAAAAAATCATTTGCCATTTATAGTAAAAAGACTAGGCACAGGCAAAACAATCCCGGAATTGTCAAAAAAAAGTGGAAGGAAAAAATGCTCTGTCTGCGGGATTGTTAAAAGATATTTTTTTAATAAAATACCGTATGAAGAAAATATAGATGTTGTAGCCACAGGCCATAATATGGATGATGAAGCTTCCAGGTTGCTTGGAAATATTTTAAAATGGGATTTAACAAGACTTTCAAAACATGAACCAGTTTTAAAAGCTGAGGGTATGATGCTTAAAAGAAAGGTTAAGCCTTTGATGAGACTTACTGATTATGAGATAGCGACTTACGCATTAGCTAACGGAATCGATTATATTCAAAGGGAATGTCCTATGAGCAAAGGTGCTACAAGTATCTATTATAAAAATGTTCTAAACAGATTAGAAGAAAAATCCCCTGGCACAAAACAGTATTTTTATCATCAGTTTTTAAAAAATATACATATCTTTCAAGATGTAGCCACCAGAGCAGATCAAATAAAAAGATGTAACATATGTGGCATGGAAAGTTTTTCAGAAATATGTTCTTATTGCAGACTCATGGAGAAAATAAGTGAAGGGTAAATACTTCCACTAACCTCTCTTTAATTTTAGTTCTACATTCAATGTTAACCATTCAGCGCCCATCAACCATTTCAACTATGTAACTGCCATTAAGCACTAACAACACGTCAATATGCTCACTTAGTCAATTTTTGTAGGAAACGATATAGTAAATAAATATGTAATAAAAGTAACTATCTTTCCAAGCTAAATTGTTTATGTTGGAAATTTTCTCGTTTGCAAATTATTGCCAATAAAGCAAAAAAAATGCATTATAATGTAATTTTACTATTGACAAATAGTATTACCAGCCACTATTTATTTTTAAATATTTTGTACAAAGCCGCTAAGGGGTGGCTGAAAAGACACCGGAAATTAGATTTTTTATGTTAACATCAAATCTTGGGATAGGAATTGATCCTGGCAAATGGAGAGGTGAAGTATATGATACCTGAATACATGGCAGCGGTTCAGTTAACAGGGCACGGTGGTATTGAAAAACTTAAATACAGAGAAGATGTTCCTGTGCCACAGCCTGGTAAAAATGAACTACTTATAAAGGTCACAGCCACTGCGAAAAATAATACCGACAGGAAGGTGCGGGAAGGTTTGTACCCGACAGAAGATGACAGCGATGTCACTTCCTTCAGTATGAGCAAAGCATCAGGCTTGAGTTTCCCGAGAATTCAGGGTGCAGATGTTGTTGGGCGGGTGGTAAAATGCGGACCCGGTGTTTCAGAAGACAGAGTGGGGGAACGAGGGCTTCTGGATTTTAATATTTATTCCACAGACAGGGATGATATTAACCTGACTCCTGACTACTTCGGCCATGGTAAGGACGGCGGTTTTGCAGAATATATGGTGGTGCCTGCTGATCAGTTTTATACCGTTGAAAATACAGAATTATCAGATGCTGAGCTTGCAGCGATGGGTATGTGTTCGTATCAGACCGGCCTTCATATGCTGAATGTTGCCGGTGTGAGCAGTGGTGAAAATGTACTTATTACCGGAGCAAGCGGCGGAGTGGGAACAGCACTTATTCAAATGTGCCGTTTAAAGGGTGCAACTCCGTATGCGGTAAGCAGTCCGGGAAAAGCAAATGCCCTTTTTGAGCTGGGAGCTGAAAATGTTATCGATCGTTCAAAGGTTAGCAATTGGCCGGAAGCAGTGAATGAAGCTACAGGCGGTAAAATAATCGATGCAGTTATGGATCTTGTTGGCGGCAATATGACCATACCTTTAATAGATGCCATGATAAAGGATATGGCCCCAAGGCAAACATATCCCAGATACTCTATTGCCGGTGCTAGTGGAGGCAACGTTACCAAAATTCTTTGGACAAAGATTTATCTCTATCAGGTTCAGATATTCGGTGTTTCCCACGGTACAAGAGCAGAAGCAAAACAACTTATTAATTGGATAAGAAGAGGTGAACTGAAACCTGTGCTACATGGAACATTCAGGCTGTCTGATATACACAAAGCGGAAGATTATTTTGTAAACCGCAGCAATAATTTTGTTGGGAAAATTGTAATAGTCCCGGATTCCGAATGGGAGGAGCACGGGGAAAAATATGCTGTGTCAGGAGAATAATATGAACAGAGTGCGCCGTATTCAACTTATTGATACACATTCCGGAGGCGATGTAAGCAGGATTGTAACCAGTGGAATAGGATTGTTACCCGGCAGGAATGTAAGGGAAAAAATGGAATACCTGCAAAAACATGCTGATGGTTTGCGCAGACTCCTTATAAGTGAGCCTTACGGTATTCCGGAGATGTCAGTGGATCTTATTGTTGAGCCTTCCCACCCGGAGGCTGTTGCAGGCTATATTATTATGGAAGTGATGGGGTATCCTGTTTATTCCGGATCTAATACAATATGTACAGCCACAGCTTTACTGGAAAGTGGTATTGTACCGATGCAGGAAGGTGAGCAGGAATTCATACTTGAATCGCCGGCTGGTCTTGCACATATAGGCGCAAAATGCCATAATGGTCGTGTTGAATCGATCACCTGTGAAGGGCTGCCAAGTTATATTGCTGCTTATAAAGAGAAAATCAATGTTAAAGGAATTGGTGATGTTACGTATACTTTAGCATGGAGTGGTGGTTTTTACGGTCTTATTGATGCCACTGAGCTTGGATTTAACCTTGAACTTAAAGAAGAACCTGATTTGGCAGCAACTGCATTCAAAATTACAGAGGCAATCCGCAAAGATTTTCGTCATGAGCATCCGGAACTCGGCAATGTAGGTCCTCTGCCGTTTCTGCATTTTATGGGACCTGTTTCAAAAGTTGCAGAGGGCAGGTTTGAATCCCCGTCAGCAACATACGTCCACCCCGGCGTTATCTGTAGAAGCCCCACAGGCACCGGGACATCAGCCAGGCTTGCCCTGATGCGTTATGAAGGTCTGATAAAACCTGGGGAAAGTCTAGAGACAGTATCCCTGAGAAATACAAGGTTTGTGGGTACCTATTATGGAGACACAAAGATAGCTGGGTATCATGGAGTAAGCAACCGCATTACCGGCAAAGCTCAGGTAATAGCACGCTCTGAGATTCTAGTGGATTTGGATGAACCTCTGGTTGATCCAACTGATTTGGAGCTTGTTCTCGATACGTAATTCGATCTCTTCTAATGGCTTTAGAGATCGTGAAGGTAAAAGTTGTTGAATAAAGTTTGCCCGGCAATTTATCTACATTATGTTCAGATGCTACAGAGTCTCATAACCCATTGGTAACACGAGATGCTGAAACAAATGGTTGACTCTGTTTAGCACCAGGCTGTTAACCCAACTTTGCCAAAAAAGTGTGTAACGTCCTGGTATATATAGAAGTGGATTTAAAATTATTCTTACAGATTTTCTTGAGTGATATAATATATAGCGCTATAAATTTAGGGGTATAAATGAAGGTGATGCCTATCTTATCTCAAGTTGTTTATGATTATCAGGAACATAATGCATTGACATATTAGCGTTAAGTGTTAAAATTGAGTGGTATATTTAGAGAATGTGAGTGTGAAGGTGGAAATATCTTGTCGATTTTCTTTCATGTCTCAGTATGTTAAACAACAATCATCCTTAATTTGCCAAGGATTACAAGAAGGAAAGGGGAATGATTCCATACCATGCACTTCTTAACATTGGCGGTTCATACGTGATTACGGACAGGTTTGAGGCGTCAAGCATTATTCTTTTAATAAAAAAATATCGGGTTTCCTGGACACATACCGTGCTATATACTGCTGGCTTGTTGACGCTGGGGAGCACTATTTGGAAACCGAGCACAAAATCTGGAAAGCAAATATGGGAAAAATAAGTCAACAGCTTAGAGATTATACCGCCTCAAAGGGGTTGTCTATCCTTGTCAGGTGGGTGCGCAAAATGGACTATGCACGTGCCTCGGAGTGGGGAGCGCGATTTGGCCGTTTGGGCTACCGGCTGATCATTAATCACCGAAAGCGCGCTTTAGAAAACCTTGCCCGGGTATTTGGGCAAGAAAAGCCGCCCCATGAACGGGAAAGCATCTCAGCCACCATGCTTGAAAATCTTTTCAGAAGCGGGTTTGAGTGTGTTGCATATGCCGATTTGCCTACGGGAGAAAAAAAAGAATATGTTCAAGTCATTGGGAGAGAAAAGTTGGATGAGGCACTTGGCCTCGGCCGGGGTGTGATTGCATTAACAGCACATATGGGCAATTTCCTTATCCTAATGACCAGACTTACCATTGAAGGATATGACATAGACCTTGTGGTTAAAAAGATGAAGGATAGAAAGGTTGAGCAGAAACTGCAGGACTTAAGAAAGGAGCTCGGCATTAATACAATATATGTAAACCCCAAAGTTCAATCCACCAGGGCTTCTCTAAAGGCGTTGAAAAACAACCATGTGTTGGTTCTGCTGGGAGATCAAAAACAAAGAAAGGCGGGAGTTGATGTCACATTCTTCGGGAAACCGGCAAAAGCAGCTGCAGGGCCCATTTCACTCTCCATCGCAACAGGCGCGCCTGTTGTCCCCATGTTTATGATCAGAAATCCGGATAAGATTACACATACCCTGATTATCGAATCTCCACTCCAATTGATCCGTACCGGTTCAAGGAAAAAAGACATTGAAATCAATGTGCAAAAATATACGGATGTGATTCAGTCATACGTACAGAAATATCCCGACCAGTGGACATGGAATCATAGACGATGGGCGCAATAACCATTCGACGTAAATCCCTCTACCTTAGTACTTAGCACTATGAAAATTGATTCAGAAAAACGTACTGATCAAAATCCAGTCTTTTTGGTCTGCTCAGTTCACTTTCTTTCTGTTTTTCAGTAAGATTATCGTTTATCTCACGTGCCTTCTTACCAACTGCCAAAAGAGATATAAGCGTCATATCCTCTGGAATACCCAATACTTCCTTTGCCTTGCTTTCACTGAAACCAGCCATGGGATGCACCACTAACCCAAGCTCTGTTGCCCTGAGAATGATAAAAGCTGTAGACATAACTGTATCAAATAAAAAATATTCTCTGCCGGCGACAACACAATCCAAATCTTTTTTGCTGAAAACTGCAATTATCATTGATGCATCATACGCCCATTCATTCCCTTTGGATAGGGCGGCATGCAGATTATTCAGCATATTGTCATCATAAACAAAAATATATCTCCACGGCTGATTGTTAAAGCAGGAGGAGCTGAGTCCGGCACATTCGGCCAGATCATAGATTAAATCATCGGTTACATTAAAAGGCTCCAGCGATCTGTATGCTCTTCTGTCTGTGATTGTGCTTTTAACACTCATGGTACCTCCTTTTTGCGTCCTAACGTTTGTACTCAGACTTATGTTTAAGTATAATACCTGTATAATCAGATACCAATAAAAATTTTTTATAAAATACTTAGAAGTATAATTTACATGGTCTCTTTTTTACTATTGACTAAAAACAGTTAAATAGCAGGAGATATCCGGGGCAAGTACTACTCAGCAAGCGGCAAATCGTACGATTTCCTCTGGGCACCATGCACACTTAGTGCAGTAACGGTTAACAGTATCAGCGCCATTCCGAATATCTGGACACCGGCAAGGCTTTCATCCAAAACCACAACACCGAACAGCGAAGCGGTAACCGGCTCCACCATAGCCACTATGGAAGCCACGGCCGGAGCGGTATGATTCAGTCCAATTATATAGAGGATAAATGATAATCCAGCTCCAAGCACACCCAGTGTTACAAACAGCGGCCAACTCGGCGTACTCAGTACTGCAAGAACCTGTTCGTTATCACCGGGCAAGATAAGTACGGCGGCGAGAACAGTGAAAGCGATCACGAGAATTGCCTGCGGACTGCCGTGTGGCGCCGCGTATTTGAATCCGAAAATGAATACAGCGTAAGAGAGTCCGGAAAGCAGTCCGGCACCAGCGCCGATCAGTGTTACATTTCCCGTCCCTGTTTGGTAAATACGGGTAAGCAGTACAACACCAAGCATTACCATCACAATTGCGGCCCATTTGATCAAAGTTGGGCGTTCGAGCTTAAACAGGAAGGATACGAGATAAACAAAAACCGGAGCACAGTACATAAGAGTGGCTGCAACCGCGACACTTCCCTCTGAGATGCTTACAAAATAAAATGAGAAATTGCCAGCCACACCAAGCCCGGCAACCGCCGACCAAAACCATAACCGGCGGTTTGTAAGTCCGCTGCCACGAGGACGCAACACCAGCCAGCCAATAACAAATAACAGGCCGATAGCGCCCCTATAAAACGATACCACAAACGGATCCCAGCCGTCTGCCATTAGAATACCGTCAATACCCCCTGACAGTCCCCAGCACAGTGCAGCTAATACAACAAAGATCGTATTTAAACCGGACATTTTCTCCCTCTTTTAGAGTAAAATCAACTGCGTCGACAGCAGTAGAATCCGTACATCGCAGTATTCTTTTGTTTTGGTCTTACCTTTATCAATCAATGATTCCTATATCACTATCAAATATAATTTCTGACACTCATACAATATCATAATTACCTAACTTTGAAAATCAAAATGCTAAACCCATAGCGGGAATTTAGGAAAACAGGCAAACAGCTCATGAGAAAAAACATTAATTTACTAAAAGGTGTAAACTATGTATTTTTATTACTTTTTGACTGTAATTATAGATTATTCAATTGTGCGATATTTGAATAATTAATTTTATATGCATTATATGCATACAATACCTACTATAAAACCCTTGCTATTTTGTGGAATATAATGTATACTCATTGTAGATACATCGATTAAGGAGGCGGAAATGCAAACAAAAATTAAAAAATGGGGCAACAGCCTTGCATTACGGATACCGAAGACATTCGCATTGAATGCAAATTTAAAACAAGATGAATTGGTGGATATATCACTCGACAATGAAAACATTATCATTACTCCAATTAATGGTAAAAAGTATTCGCTTGATGACCTTTTAGCCGGTATATCAAAGGATAATATGCACGACGAATTTGATACCGGGGCACCGGTGGGAAAGGAAATCTGATAATAATGTATAGTTATATTCCAGATAGGGGAGATGCAGTTTGGATTGACATGAATCCACGAGCGGGTCATGAACAAGCTGGAAGACGTCCTGCAGTAGTCTTGTCCCCAAGTTCTTACAACGATAAAGTCGGGTTCGCCATATTCTGTCCAATAACCAATCAAATTAAGGGTTATCCATTCGAAGTTA
>JASMTO010000233.1:0-17320 GCA_041694215.1 bacterium | reverse complement strand
TTACTTTAATGTTTTTTGCTAATTCCGGTTTTTCTTGGGCAAGGCGAGCAAGGGATTCGTTATTATTTGTGGCCACATGGACTTTCTTGGTGGCCACAGCTATGGCATTGCCTTCATGGTTGGAGCTTGTTACCCTTTTGAAGCATTCCTCAGGGGTAATACCGTTTTTTGCCCAAACATAATAGCCCGGTATTGCAAAACCTGAAGTGGAGTTGGGATCACCATTGCTGAACGTTAAGGTTTTGTCACATTTAAGGACATCTTCAAGACTGTCAATGCCAGAATCCTTGTAGGTGATAAGGTGGGAGTAATATCCGCGGGTGCCGTCATCTTTTATAGTCTGGACAAAAACCTCTCCACCGGCTCTGTCAACCGCTTCAATTGCCGATTTATTTCCGTACCAGGCGATATCCACCTTGTCAAAGCGCATCCCTTCTATTATACCGGCATAATCAGAAGCAAAAAATGGCTTTACCGGAATTCCAAGAAAATCTTCCATGTCTTCAAAAAACGGTTTGAAGCTTTTTTCCAAAGCAGTTGTTGATTCAGTGGGTATGATTCCGAAATTAATCTCCTCAGGCATTTTTTCGTGGGAAGCAGCATATGCAAAGCTGACACCTGATACCAAAATCGTAATCAATACTAATAATTTTTTTAACATGATACACCTCTTCGCTTGTTATTTTCATATAACTTTAGATGCATAA
Source organism: bacterium (assembly GCA_041694215.1). Taxonomy (GTDB): domain Bacteria; phylum Chrysiogenota; class Deferribacteres; order Deferribacterales; family Flexistipitaceae; genus Flexistipes. The sequence continues at coordinate 16,613 of JASMTO010000233.1, read as the reverse complement.
TGTTAGAAAAATATTATCTTTGGGTAAGATATTTGTTAATTTGTAAGTGCTAAGTGCTAAGTGCTAAGTACTAAGTACTAAGTGTTAAGTAGTAAGGTAGTGACAACGAATAACCATAAATAACAATAAATAACGTTGAACTTTGAACGTTTTTGTCTGTCCCTTTTAAATAAATGTCGTCATTGCAAGAGGCGGAGCCCCGAATCTCTAGTCGCTGATATGGTGCAAAAAAACTGGGCACGTAAACAACGTGCCCAGTTTAGGAATTGTAAAATTATCTAAACTGTGTTTAGAAATTTACGTAAAGTTTACCATAGAATGCATTAGCGGCATCGTCATTATTAAATTTAGAATCTTCGAAATTGCCTTCATCTATGTCAGGTGCCACATATGCATACTGGCCTTTAATGCCAACATTCTTGTACAGCTTATAGTCAACTGATAATACCCCTACCATCACTGACTCTATATTTGTAACAGAATCTTCTTCCGGCTCGAAGTAGCCAACATTGATCTTTAAACTGAGCTTGTCGATAGGGGAACATGAAACATAAGGAACTATACCCATAGAACCAGCATTTTGCTCAAGCTCAAAAAACCCATGACGAGCATCTTTTTGACCTCCAAATGTGTACTCCATAATATCATCGCCACCAAAACCGCCCATTGGACCAAAACTGTCATCATCGCCATACGCTTCGCTAAGCATTGTGGTCTGCTCTTCATCTGTTTCATCTGTACCCATAGCGTAGAAGACCTCTGTACCAACTTTGAACATATTGATATTTACACTTAGATCTGCATAAAACTGGTTACCTACATAATCTTTGTCTTCCTCGTCAATTTCGCCGCTAATGTTGTTATATTCTAAATTATAGTTAAATATATCTGCTATTGTACCTTCAGCCTGTAATCCAACAAGCATTTTATCATATTCTCCATATATATTTCCATCATATTCGTCTTCAACTGGGTCGTAAGTTCCCTCATCAGCTTGGTAGTCTCCAGCATCCTCATAACCTATGAAGGCGTTAACGTTGAAGGTTTTATTGTATTTGTAGCCGAGGTTTAGAAAATATACATTTATATCTTCGGAACCATAATCTGAGTCATCAGTAAGATTATTGACTTCATCACTCCCTTCATCAACTTTTACATAACCAGCTGTAATGGAAACAGGTGTTTTCAATGTAGCAAGAAAGCCAACCCCTCTATGGTCAAGAGTAATAGCGTTGCCTACTTTAAAAAGCTGACGGCCGGCTCTAAGTCTGTACATATTTTTATCAATTTGCAAGTAGGCTCTGTCTGTCTGTATTTCGCTAGTACCGTGAGAATCTTCTGTTCCCCATTTTTCTTCATCAAAATCCAGTCTGAAGTTGACACTAATACCATCAGCAACATTGAATTTACCAGCAATTCTTAGCCTTTGTTCGAACCAATTTTCTTGATCCCTATCGTCATCATCATCAAAATTCTGAAGGTTGTCAAAAGCGAACCCTTCGACCCTCATTTGACCGGAAAGCTCAAGTCTGTTTTCTGCATAAACAGACACAGCAAAAAGTAGTACAACTAACGCAATTAATACTTTCTTCATAACACTTCCTCCTGTAAGGTTTCCTCTTAATCTTATAATCCCCTTTGGGGTTTGGTACCATTCGGATTACCTGCTTTAAATATTACGATCTGAATGCTTTTGTTGCTCTGTAAAACAAAAAGCCAAATCAACTTCTCTTTTAGCATCACCACCTTTTTTAACTAAAAGCACGCTTTAACCTGAATAACATAATTTTTTAAATAAACCGTGCCTTTTCATTTGATATTGAAAGAAACCTTAGATGTGTAAAGTTAGAGAAATATTATCTTTATGTAATATGTTTGTGAATTTAAATATAAAAGTATTAAGTGCTAAGTGTTAAGTGTTAAGTGTTAAGCGCTAAGTGCTAAGCGTTAAGTGGAAGAGTAGAATAGTGGAATAGTGGAATAGTGGAGGAGTGGAATAGTTAGCTTTGAACATTGAACATTGAACGAGCCTGTTTGTCCCCTTCTGAAAAACAATGAATAACAACGAATAACAACAAATAACAACGAATAACCAAATTATTATAGGGTTTTTATTTAACATATTTTTTGCAAATAGTTGATAATTTTTTGACTGTTACTTTGTAGATTGGCAACATGAAAATTTGTGATATTACTCAATTATACAGTCCTATCAGCGGCGGCGTTAAAACCTATCTGAACAACAAACGCTCTTTTTTTTACAAAAAAAATGAATTTGAGCATATTTTGATTGTTCCGTGGCATGAGAATAAAGTCGGAGAAGAAGACAACCTCAAAACCTATTATATTAAATCCCCGAAACTACCTTTTTCGGAAAGTTACCGTTTTTTTATTAATCTGAAAAAAATTTATAATATATTAAATGATGAACAACCGGATATTATTGAAACCGGTGACCCCTATATCTCAGGGATACTTGCACTAATTGCCGGCAGAAAAAATAATGTGCCTGTGGTGGGTTTTTATCATTCTGACATACCAGGAGCTATAAAGAGAACTGTCTTGAAATTTTTGCCGTCATTTTGCTTTTACCCTTTTCAGTTTATGATTTTAAAATATCTGAAATGGTTTTATTCTAATATGAGTATAACGTTTGTCACCAATCCGGATTTTAAAAAGAATCTGGAAAATCTCGGGATCGATAATGTGAAACTTAACCCTTTTGAAGTGGACACAGAATTCTTTTACCCAGTAAACAGTAGAAAGAAAATTTTTAGTAAATACGGAATCCCTGAGAATGCCAGATTACTTTTATATGTGGGGAGGACTGCAAGAGAAAAGAATGTATCCCTGCTTGCCCCGATAACTGAATTGGTTACTGCATTTGATATTTATATTATTATTGCAGGGGATGGGGAACAAAGACGGCTAATAGAACAGATAAGCCGTAAAAATCCAAAAATTAAGTATATTCACTATGTTCATGATAAAGAAATGCTCAGAGAGCTTTATTCTGCAGCTGATCTGTTTGTTCATCCAGGTATGTCTGAGACGTTCGGACTCAGCCTGCTGGAGGCTCAAGCGTGTGGTACTGATTGTGTGGCTTTTGAAAATAGTGGTTTGGAATACGTAATTCTAAACAAAAATAACCTTGTTAAAAACTTCGGAGCCGAACCACTATCTGCAAAAATTAATAAAATTTTAAAGAATAGTAACAGTAAAGAGAAAAGCAACAACATTGCAGTGAGTGTGCGTGAAAAATTTGCCAAAGGCTGCTTTTATAACAATCTTGTTACTGAATATGAGAATATTTTAAAAACGAGGGGAAATTCAGATATGCTCACCCAGCAGGAGTGTGAGGAAGGTGCCCTTTGAAGGTGGAAATAGTAAATGTATCTGCTGACTTGAGAGAGCCTGTGAGACAGATATGTAAACAAACAGGGTTTATGGGTAGCAATGTGGAATATATTTTCAGCAATGGTGAAGTGTTTGCTGATTTTTTCACAAAGTATTATCTGGATTATGAGCCTGAAAACTGTTTTGCAGCATTGGTGGATGGTGAAGTTGCGGGTTATCTTATTGCATCATTTCATCCTGTAAAATATCTGTTTTACGGTATTTTCCTTACAAACATTAAACTACTTTTCAGATTAATCATGGATTTTTTTAAAGGTAAATTGACTAAAAATGACAGAGATTTTTTAAGGTGGTTTTTTTTGAAAGGGTTCAGAGAAACACCCCGAATTCCCTTTATGGCGGCTCATTTTCACATGAATATTGTAAAAAAATACCGCAATGGCAGTGTTTCGCTGAGATTGCTGAACACGCTGATGGCAAAGGCTGAAAAGAATAATATCCATAAGCTTGCCTTTCAAACGCAGATTTATGAAGACAGAAGGGATGCGTGTCTGTTTGAAAGATTTGGTTTTAGACTGTTTAATGCAAAGAAGACAACCAAATTTGACAAAGTATTGGATAAAAAGGTGTACATTGCTACATTTGTAAAGGATATTGCCTGAAATGTCAGGCAAATTTCTTGTCATTTGCCTGCACGATGTCCATGCTGGCAACTATCATATTTTCAACGATTTCATAGATGAATTAAAGCAGGTTGGCGTTTCCTTTGTTTCTCTGCTTGTCGTCCCCCATATGCATAAAGCACATGATTTGGGTTCTGATATCAAATTTGTCCACTGGCTCCAGGAGAAACAGGCTCAGGGGCATGAAATTGTACTGCATGGGTTTTACCATTATGAAGAGAATAAAAAAGACAGTATAATAAAACAGTTCATAAGCAGTGTTTATACCGCTCATGAAGGGGAATTTTACAGAATTAGCTATGATGACGCAGAAAATAGAATCAAAAAAGGGTTACAACTTTTGCAATCTAATGGTTTGAAAGCTTATGGTTTTGTGGCTCCGGCCTGGCTTATTAACAATAATACCATTAAAGCATTAAAAAATGTAGGCTTATACTATACTACGACATTGACCGGTATTTTGCTCGTTAAATCAGGTAAATTTGTTAAAGCGCCTGTTTTATCGTTCACATCCCGCAATTTTTTAAGAAAGACTTTTTCAATCATATGGGCAAATTTTTTCAGGGTTATTTCACGCTTTTTCCCTGTCGTGAGGGTGGCAGTGCACCCGGGGGATTTAAAAACACCAATGCTAAAAGGGCAGCTTCTTTCAGAGATAGTCCGCTTTAAAAAAAGGAGGAATTGTTTAACATACAAAGGGTTTTTGGATTTATATGCAGAGACAGACTGATTTAAAAAAATTGCAAAAATTTTACATATTTTATCTTTTTTATGTTAAAATGCAGTAAAATACAAATGAAGAGGTAAGGGATGAAAATATATTTTATAAGGCATGCCCATGCAATAAGCAGGAGCGATTTTGACGGGGATGATTTATCCAGACCATTAAGTGAAAAGGGAATACAAAGAGCGGAAAAAGCATTTAGCAGATTCAGCGCCCTCTTTAAAAAGCCTGATGTTATAATAAGCTCTCAGGCTGTTCGTGCCAAAGAGACCGCAGAAATATTGAAAAAATACTGCGATTGCGATTTATTGGAGGATCCACTGCTTAATCCCGGTGCTGATTTTCTGGATTATGAAAGTGTTATTAAGACTTATGACGATGATACCGATAAAATTGTAGCAGTAGTGGGACATGAACCGGATATGAGTAAATTCATTTCCTTTTATATTGCCGAAGGTGAATTGTACTTAACTATGAAAAAAGGGAGTATTTGTTATGTGGATAACAAATCATTAATGGGGTTGATACAACAAAAAGTTTTACTATGAATGTGAATCTATTAAGTAAGTCATCTGTTTTTTTGACAAGACAAGAAGAGCTTGATTTAGCACTTAAAAAGTGCACAGAATACTCTTTTGATTTATGTAATACAAAAAAGTCTGACATAAACATTTACGATTCCTTTGACGGGAGACTGCTATCAAAAGATATCCTGCTTTTTCGTAGTGGGGAAAATTTTTATCTATTAAACCCAAAAAATAAGAAGTATAATTTTTTCGAATTTAACCACTCTTCTAATGTATTTAAGCTCCAGGATTTAAAGGATGAAAAAGTAAAAAAGGCACTGTCACCGGCTTCTTTAAGGGCGCTTATGCCCCTTTTATCCATAAACGGGGTTATAACTGTATATAACCTCAAAAATAGTGATAAAAAGACCATTGCCATGTGTACTAAATGCCAGTTCAATGATGATTCTTTTACGTTCCTTGTTATTACCCCTTTAAAAGGTTTTAAAGATGAAACGGATGAATTTGTTAACCTGCTAAAATCTTTTGGTCTGAATTACAGCAAGGGGGATATTGTTCGTGAATTAATTAACATGTACCCGAAATTACATGTTACATATTCAAATAAAATACAGACAGTCTTAAAACAGGATGATTTATCAGATCAAGCTGTGTCTTTAATTGTTACAGAGCTTTTAAAGAAAGCGGAAGCAAATATAAATGGAATTCTTCACGACTATGATACGGAATTTTTGCACGATTACAGGGTATCCCTCCGAAAAGCCAGGTCGATTCTGAGCGAGGTGGGGGATGTATTCGATAAGGAAAAAACTAAATATTTCAGAGGGATTTTCAAGACATTTGCCCAAATCACCAATAATTTAAGGGATATAGATGTTTATCTGCTCAAAATACCGGAATTTAAAGAGGAGTTGCCGGAATATTTAAGTTACGGGTTGAATGATATAGAGGATTATCTGTTAAAGCTTAGAGAAGGCGAGGTTGAAAAGGTTAATAATTTTCTTCAAAGTTCTGAATTTAAAGCAAATTTTGGGGAAGCTGTGGATTTCTTTCAGAAAGGATATGTCGATTATCCTGGTGAATTGGCTGGAAAACGTATTTACGATGTAGCAGCTGAAGCTATTAATGACTGCCTTGCAAGCCCTATAAGACGTGTAAAAAAATCAAAATCTATGACACCGGAGACATTGCATAAACTGCGAATAGATTTCAAGAAGCTCCGATACCTCATTGAGGCTTTTGGAAATGTTGTTTACGGGAAAAAAACAGAAACACTTTTGGATAAACTGAAAAAATTTCAAGATGAAATCGGTCTATACCACGATTACCATAATCATATTATTATGCTAAATTATATTTTGAATGAAATGACTGTTAAAAATGATAATACCGAAGAAACGGTGAGGCAGCTGGAAAAGATCTTTATTAAAAAAAGGGATAAACTGGAAAATAAAGTGCTTGAGCGTCTTGAGAGATTTTTACAAAAGAAAAATATCAGCAAATATAAACCCCGGAGTTCGAAATGAAAATTATTGCGCTGTACAGTATCAAAGGGGGTGTGGGCAAAACGGCCACAGCTGTAAATCTGGCTTATGAAGCTTCAAAAGAGAGCCAGGTGCTGTTGTGGGACTGGGATCCACAAGCTTCAGCCACGTTTTACCTTCGGATAAAGCCTGAAATAAAAGGTAAAACCAGTAACATTATCACGAAAAAAAGCTATTATCAAAAAAATATAAAGGCAACTGATTTTCCCCGTTTTGACCTTTTACCTGCTGATTTTTTGCTTAGGGACTTAGATTTTATGTTATCTAAAATGAAGGATTCCAAAAAAGATCTGAAGAAGAAATTAGCCGAGCTATTTGATGATTATGAATATGTTTTTATAGATTCACCTCCATCTGCATCAGTGTTGTCAGAGTATCTCCTTTATATTTCAGATGTTGTACTAATCCCTCTAATTCCTACGGTGTTGTCCCTCAGGACGTATGAAATGTTAAAATCCGAAATTGCCAGCGATAAATCAAAAAACAGAATATTTGCTTTTTTTTCAATGGTGGACAAAAGAAAAAAAATGCACAGTGATATTATGGAAGAGGTTAAAAAATCCGAAGCCAATCTTCTGGATGTAGTGGTACCTTATTCTGCTGTTATTGAGAAAATGGGTGTTGAAAGGGTTCCTGTTCAGGTGATTGAACCGAAAAGCACAGCATCATCAGCTTATGCTAAGCTGTGGAAAGCATTGTTTGACTCACAGGTTTTATAAGTTACATAAGTTTTTCCTGAAAACAGGATGAGTATCTCTATTTTACGATTCTGATCAATTAATTTCATGCTAAAAGTAGAATATGTCAATATCTGTAGTACTGAATTTATTTAAAATTTACATGTTGAGACTTTTGCATAGTTGAGATATTGTTACTCTGCAGTATATGTAAATGGTGTTTACATTACATTTTTTTGAGATGGAGAAGAAAATGGCTAAAATCAGTAGTTTATCTATAAGTGAGAAAAAGGGAGTAAAAAAGGAAAATGTCGATTTTGTAAAAGTTATCAAAAATTTTGGAATAGAGGGGGATGCACATGCCGGCAGCGGACACAGGCAAGTCAGTTTTTTAGCAAAAGAAAGTATTGATAAGATGAGAAAAATGGGGCTTGATGTTAAAAGTGGTGATTTCGCTGAAAATATAACAACAGAAGGTATTGATCTGTGTAAGCTTCCTATAGGAAGTTGTATTACAGTGGGTGATGCTGTTTTTGTTATTTCACAAAAGGGGAAAATTTGTCATCACCGTTGTGCAATTTTTTTCCAGGCTGGTGATTGTATTATGCCTAAAGAAGGGATTTTTGGAGAGGTCCTTTCCTCTGGCACTCTACGATCAGGTGATTCAATAGAAGTAAAGGATAAAGAGGGGCTATCCATTGCTATAATTACTTTAAGCGATAAAGGGAGCAAGGGTGAGAGAATTGATGAGACAGGACCTGCTTTAAGAGATTTTGTTACAAAGACTTTCAAAACATCCTATATTCGAAATGTGGTGATCCCTGATGATGAAGAAAAGCTAAGCGAACATTTGAATGATTTTAGCGAGATGCAGGGATATGATCTTATTTTAACTAACGGCTCAACAGGTGTTTCCCCGAGAGATATTGCTCCTGATGTCACAAAGAGACTTCTTGATAAAGAGTTGCCCGGTTTTGGGGAAGCCATGCGGATGAGCAGTTTTCAAAAAACGCCTCATGCCATTATATCCAGAGCGGTTTGTGGATTTATTAGTAATTCCCTTGTTATAAATCTGCCAGGCAGCCCTAATGGTGCTTTGGAAAACCTTCAGGTGATAGCGCCAGCCATAGAACATGCTGTGGCTAAGAAACAGGGGGATACTTCAGACTGCGCCCAAAGCACAGATATAGGTTGAACAATGTTGGTAAACCCAATTGACGGAAAGAGTCATTCAGGTCTATTTATTTCTATAGATGGTGTGGACGGTTGCGGGAAAACATCCCAAGTAAAAGCATTGAAACATTTTTTTGAACTACAGGGTTGTGAGGTTTTTTTGACAAAGGAGCCTGGTGGAACGGTTGTAGGCGGGTATTTACGTAATATACTTTTGTCACCCGATTACGATATCGAACCGGAAACGGAGCTCTTGCTATACTGTGCTGATAGAGCGGAACATCAAAACAAAGTAGTGATACCTCAGACTGAAAAAGGAGTCACTGTTATAAGCGACAGATTCGTAATGTCAACATATGCTTACCAGATTTTTGGAAGGAAGCTAAGCAAAAAACTCCTGGACTTTGTAACTGCTGAGACAGTGAAGCGTTTCCCGGATTTAAATATAATTATTGACATGGATGTGGATACAGCCATTAAAAGAGCTAGAAAGCGACTTGAGCATGAAAATTTGGCTCAGAAAGAAGGCAAGTTTGAAAAACTTTCCCGAAATTTTTTTAATGACGTGCGCCAGGGCTTTTTATGGTGTGCTGAAAATTTTCCCAACACGTTTGTTGTTAATGGTGATTGTGGGTTTGAGGAAGTTCATGGAAAGATAAAAGAATTGGCTATAAATTTGAAAAAAAAGGTGTAGTTTTGCTAATCGGTCATGAAAGACAACAAGATATATTTAAAAATATCCTGATTAATAGCAGTTTGCTTAATGCCTATCTGTTTAGTGGAAACGAAGGTATTGGCAAGAAGCTCTTTGCAACGGAACTTGCCAGATCAACACTTTGTAAAAATAATGCATTTTTTGAAGACTGTTCCTGTAGCTCATGTAGGCTTGCTTTCAGCGGCAATCACCCTGATATCAGAGTTGTTGATGATGAGACTATTAAAATAGATAATGTGAGAGAATTTATTGCCGATGCTCATATTTCTCCCTATTACGGCAAGTACAAGTTTTACATTATAGATAATGCCCATACAATGACCAGAGAAGCTGCTAACAGCTTTCTTAAAACACTGGAAGAACCGTCCGAGACAACGGTTTTTATCCTTGTGACCCACAAACCGGCTACTCTGCTACCCACTATAAAATCACGATGTGTTGAAATGAAATTTGGACGACTTACGTTTGAACAGTTGGACAGTATTTTAAATAATATGGGTTATAGTAATAATGGTATAAAAAATGCTATTTCTTTGGCTTCCGGTTCAGCACTTACAGCAATGAATATTTTGGAAGGTGATTTAACGTTTGATAGACAAAGAAAAATGCTTGATGTAGATGATCTTATTTATGAAGTTCTTAAAGTTAAAAGCAGGGATGATCTGAAAAACTATGCTTTTAGCCTTTACATAAATGTGTTAGATAATTATAAAAGCAGTTATAAACTAAAGTTTTTATATTTCCTTGAGGACATACTTATCTTAATTAAGTATTTGGAGTATAATGTTAATATTGAAATGCTCAAGGTGAGTTTAATCAGTAAAATGGAGGAAGTCTTTCGTGAAGACGTGTAAAGTGACAGGAATTGCTTTTAAAAAAGCAGGAAAAATATATGATTTTTTAAGTAACGATGTGGAAGTCAAAAGAGGCGATTTCGCTGTTATTGAAACAGAAAAGGGAGAAGATATTGCTGTTGTGGTGATTCCACCTAAGCTTAAGGATTTACCAAAAGATCAGGAAATGAAAAAAGTTATCAGAAAGGCAACGGATGATGATATTAAACAGATGGAAAATAACAAAATAGATGAGCAAGAAGCTTTTGCAAAATGTAAAGAAATGATAAAAAAACATGATTTACCGATGAAACTGCTGAAATCTGAGTACACATTGGATAGAACGAGACTTACTTTTTATTTTACTGCCGAGGGGAGAATTGATTTCAGGCAGCTTGTACGGGATCTCGCCCGCATATTCAGAACGCGTATTGAATTAAGGCAAGTGGGAGTTAGAGATGCTACGAAAATACTTGGCGGTTTTGGTGTCTGTGGGAAAGAGTTTTGCTGTTCAACATTTTTGAGAGAGTTTGATAACGTATCGATTAAGATGGCCAAAGACCAAAATCTGATCCTTAATCCAGGAAAAATATCAGGCGTGTGCGGAAGGTTAATGTGCTGCCTGATGTATGAAAGTGACCTGTATGATGATGTGGGAACAGAAACAGAAGAATTTATTGAACTTACAGATATTGTAGATGAAAACACCGGAGGAAAAATATGAGTGCAAAGACGTTTTATGTGAGTACGCCAATTTATTATGTAAATGATATCCCCCATATTGGTCATGCATATACCACGGTTGCGGCTGACACCGTAGCCAGATATAAACGTCTGGCAGGTTATGATGTCTTTTTTTTAACTGGTACAGATGAGCATGGTCAGAAAATTGAGCAAGCTGCTACAGTCAGAAACCTTACTCCAAAAGCACTTGCTGATGAAGTGGTTGTGCGTTTTAAAAATTTATGGACAAAATTGAACATTTCGTATGATCATTTTGTAAGAACAACTGATGAATACCATAAAAAAACTGTTCAGGCTGTTTTTGCTAAAATGAGAGAGAATGGTGATATATATCTTAGTGAGTACGAAGGGTGGTATTGTACACCCTGTGAAACGTACTGGACAGAGACTCAGCTACTTGATGGGAATTGCTGCCCTTCTTGCAGAAGGGAAACCACAAAACTTAAAGAGCCCAGCTACTTTTTTAGAATGTCCAAATATCAGGATAAGTTATTAGAGCATATTGAGCAGAACCCGGATTTTATAAAGCCTGTATCAAGGCGAAATGAAATTATTTCTTTTATAAAAGAAGGTCTGAGGGATCTATCCGTTAGTAGGGTTTCATTTAACTGGGGGATACCAGTTCCGGGTGATGAAAAACATGTTATCTATGTATGGATTGATGCATTGACTAACTACATTTCTGCATTGGGCTATCCTGACAGAAGTGATAAATTTAATAAGTACTGGCCAGCTGATTACCATTTAGTGGGCAAGGATATTTTGAGGTTTCATACGGTATACTGGCCTACAATGCTTTTAAGTATAGGCGTTGAGCTGCCAAAAAGTGTTTTTGCTCATGGTTGGTGGACAGTTGAAGGACAAAAAATGTCCAAATCTCTGGGTAATGCTATTGATCCATACTGGCTGGTGGACAAATTTGGCGTGGATCCCATAAGGTATTTTTTGCTCAGGGAGGTGCCTTTTGGTCTTGATGGAGATTTTTCATTTAAGGCGTTAATCCACAGGATTAACAGTGATTTGGCAAATGATCTTGGCAACCTTCTTAACAGAACACTGGGAATGGTTAAACGGTATTTTAACGGTGTTGTGCCGGAGTATAAAGAACAGGACAAAATAGATGATGATCTGGCTGATCTTACTAAAAAGACATTTGAAGATATAGATGTCCACATTTCTAATTTAGCCTTTAACAAAGCTCTTGCCTCAATATGGGAGCTTGTTTCTTTTTTAAACAGATATGTGGATACAACAGCGCCTTGGTTTTTAGCCAAAGATGAATCCAAAAGGGACCGTCTCGGCTCTGTCCTTTACTGTGTTCTTGATGGGCTCAGAGCCCTTTCCCTGATGCTGTATCCTTTTATTCCGGAGACTTCAGAGAATATTCGCAGTCAGCTGAATACTAAGCAAAGCCTTTTAAAAGAAAGCTTTGAAGAGCTGAAAAAGGTGCGCACACTTGAATCGGGGCAGCTTTTGGGAGAGGTAAAACAGCTATATCCCAGGCTTGATGAGAAGGAAATACTGAATGATGTCATGAAAGTTCAGCAAAAGGATGAAGAAGAGCAAAAAGAGCACAATATTGTTGAGTTTGATGATTTTGCGAAGCTCAGTATTAAAGTCGGGCAAATTGTAAGCGGAGAAAAAATAGAAAAATCTGACAAACTCTTGAAATTACATGTGGATATAGGTGCGGAGGAAAGACAAATTGTGGCCGGTATTGCAAAATCTTATGCTCCGGAAGATTTAATAGGCAAAAAGGTGGCTGTCGTTACCAATCTTAAGCCTGCCAAATTAATGGGGGTTTTATCAGAAGGGATGATTTTAGCCGCCGAAAAAGAAGATGGTCACGCTGTTTTGGTAATAAATGATGATGTTAAAGTGGGTAGTGTTATAAAATAGTATCTTGTATTCAAAGGAGATGTATGTTTTTAAAAAAACGCTCAGGTGATGAATACGAATCTTTTCTTAATGAGGTGAGGCTGGCGAAAAACGACGGTCTTTTTCTCACTGATACGCATGCTCATCTTCATTTTCCGGACCTGGTAGAAGAGATCACTCAGCATATGAATGATGCCATGGCTGTGGGGGTTAACAGGTTCGTGACTATAGGGATCAATAAGGAGGATTCCAGCAAGGCAGTCAGTTTGGCAGAAAAATTTGAAAATATATATGCAGCTGTTGGGATTCATCCCCATGATGCCTCTGGGTTTAACGTGGGTGAAATAGATTTATTCCGCCAATATTTAAAACATGAAAAAGTGATTGCAGTGGGGGAAATTGGGCTGGATTATTTCAGAAATCACTCACCTGCAGAAAAGCAAAAGGATGTTTTTGCAATTTTCCTTGATATGGCAAAAGCAGAATCTGTCCCTGTAGTAATCCATAATAGAGAAGCTACGTCTGATTTGATGGAAGTGGCCGACAGTGTGCTAGGGAATAGTCCTGTCTCAGGGATTATTCACTGTTTTAACGGAGATAGAAACTTGATGAAATGGGCTCTGGACAGGGATTTTTTTATCTCTTTTGCCGGGAATCTCACATATAATAAGGCTTATGAAATTAGAGAGGCTCTCAAATATATCCCTTTGAACAATATTTTGTTGGAAACAGATTGTCCCTATCTTGCGCCTATGCCTTTCCGTGGGAAAAAGAATGTGCCAGCACATGTCATTTTCACTGCATATACTGTGTGTAAGGTGAAGAAAATTGACTACAGAAGTTTACTTGTTAATTTGGAGAATAATTTCAGGAAGCTTTTTGAATTTTCACATATTAAATAAATGGATGATGCCAGTAAAATTGATTTTGATTGGCTTTGTAATAAACGTTATGGTACAATTAAGTAATATTAATTCCGCAATGACGGCTTAACAGTGTAAGTGTAAAACTTGACTAAATAAATGTTAAGATGTTTAAATGGATAGCCTGCAATTTTTAAGCAGTCTTGAATTTTCGGAATGTGATTGGTGCTATGGAGAAGCTTTTTGGTGTTGGTGAGTTTATTTGAATAGAATATGGTATTTAAAAAGGGGGTAACTATGAAGTTTATAGAAAAAATTTTATTTCCGACAGATTTTTCTGTCACTTCAGAGTGTGCTATGCAATATGCTATTGAATTTGCAAAAAAGTTTGATGCTGAGTTGGAAATTGTGCATGTTCTATTTGATGAATCCCAGGTGGTTGCTTTCTACCTTCCGCAGGTAACATTTCAAAATTTAGACAAAGAGCTGGAAGAAGGGGCAAAAAAACAATTTGATGAATTTATAAAAAAGTATCCTGAACTTTCTGAAATTAGGTATACCACCAAACTTCTGAAAGGAACCCCATTTTTGGAAATTATAAGTGAAGCTAAGGAATATGATGCAGACGTGATAGTGATAGGTACTCATGGCCGGACAGGTCTTGAACATGTACTTTTCGGTTCTACTGCTGAAAAAGTGGTCAGAAAAGCACCCTGTCCTGTTTTTTCTGTCAGGTTTAAAGATAATGATGTTAAAATGTCATAGTTTTTTCGGGAGAATGAAAGTTGATACGCATTAGAAATATTAGCATATTCATAGAAGGCAAGGTATTAGGATTCTGTTGGCATTCATTCATTTTCCAAAGTAGGTTATAGTAAAATATTCCAGTTGATACCATTGAAGGATGTGAGAAGTACGTTTTGGCGGTTTTAAAAGATGGGATTTTCCTGATAACGATTGCAGGTTACAAGTGAAGCAGGCTTAGCAGTGTTAACTTTACAATGTAAATGTTAAAAAAAACCTTGATTTTAAACGTTTTTGTAATTATACATACAAATCTTAAGTTAAAATAGTGGGGTTTGCTCCTATGCCTGCTCATACAAATAAATCACAATATTTTAAGGGGTCAAATGATGAAAGTTGAAGTTAGAGACGTAGAGAAATCACAAAAAGAATTAAATGTTGAGGTGCCCATTGAAAAGTTTAATGAAATTTATGATGAAGAGTTAAAAAAATTAGTTCCCACAGTGAAAATTCCTGGATTTCGCAAAGGTAAAGCCCCCAAAAGTATTGTAGAAAGAGAGTATAGCCATAAAGTGAGGGTGGACGCATTGGAAAAAGTCATAAATAAAAGCGTCTTTGAAGCAATTACCTCAGAAGGCATTGCTCCTCTTAATACTCCAAATGTAACTGATGTAAATTTTGAAGAAGATAAGCCAATCTCTTTTAAGGTTTTTGTGGATGTTTTTCCTGAAGTAAATATAGAAAAATATAAAGGTTACACGTTTGAAAAGGAAAAGCATATCATTAAAGAAAAAGATGTTGATGATGCTTTGGAGAAACTGCTTGAAAATAACACTTCATTTGAGCCTGCTGAAGACAAATCTGTGGAAAAGGGTGATATGGTCGTAATTGATTTTAAGGGTACCATTGATGGTGAGCCTTTTGAGGGAGGCAGTGCTAGTGATTACAGTATTGTTGTGGGCTCCAATACATTTCTGACTGAATTTGAAGATGGTCTTGTGGGAATGAAATCAGGGGATACCAAGAATATAGAAGTTCAATTTCCTGATAATTATTCTTCTGATCTTGCCGGTAAAATGGCCAACTTTGAAGTTACAGTTAAAGAAGTGAAGCAAAAAGTTGTACCTGAGTTGAATGATGAATTTGCAAAGGATGTGGATGAAAACTGTGAGACGCTGGATGATTTGAGGAAGATTATAAAGGAAGATCTTGAAAAAGAGGTTGAGCAAATAGCCAAAGAGCAGCTATATGATAAGATTATTGGGAAATTGATAGAGGAAAATCCTTTTGATGTACCGGAGACAATTATTGACGAACAAGCGGGACGATTGGCCGATCAAGCTTTTCAGCAGTATATGCATATGTACGGTGTCAATCCGGAGCAGTTAGGGTTGACTAAAGGGCAGATGAAAGAGGATTTTAGAGAAAGGGCAGAGTTGCAGGTTAAAAGTGCAATTATTTTAAATAAATTGGCAGAAATTGGAGAGATATCTGTTTCAGACGAAGATCTGGAGGAAAAAATCAAAGAAATAGCCGGTATCTTGAAAAAGGATGTTGAAGAGTACAAGAAAGAGCTTGAACGCCAGGGGGGTAAAGAAGGCTTGAGGAATAATATTTTAACAGATAAGATTTTTGATTTTCTCAGTGAGCATAATGAGATTATCGTAAAAGAAATTGATCCCGATGAAGTGGCAGCAAAAGAAAAACAATCTGACAGCAATGAAGAAAAAAAAGATAACTTTGGAGATGAATGATGAGCTTTTATGTGCCTTATGTAATAGAACAGACAGGACGTGGTGAAAGAGCCTATGATATTTATTCAAGGCTTTTAAAAGACAGAATAATTTTTATGGGTACACCTATAGATGATAATGTTGCAAACACAATTATTGCCCAAATGCTTTTTCTTGAAGCAGATGATCCAGATAAAGATATTCATCTTTATATTAACAGTCCAGGGGGTATAATAACAAGTGGACTGGCCATACTGGATACAATGAACTATATCAAACCTGATGTATCTACTATATGTTTGGGTCAAGCTGCAAGTATGGCTGCTATTTTGCTAGCATGTGGTGCAGCCAAAAAAAGATATGCTGTCCCAAATGCCCGAATTATGATTCATCAACCTTTGGGTGGTTTTCAAGGGCA
>JASMTO010000232.1:0-8780 GCA_041694215.1 bacterium | reverse complement strand
GGCAAACATTTTTATTTCAACAGGAGTGCCCCTGACGGTACACCTTTTAACGATATAATAAAGGAAATAGACAGCAGAAAGAACATCTGGCAGGCAAAATCAAAAAACAGAGCAAAAAATGGTAGCTTTTATTTTACTGAAGTATGGCTCATTCCTATTCACAAAGGAAGCGATATCAACGGCTACATTTGTATAGAAAATGACATCACAGAAATAATAAAGAGCCACAACAAAACTATAAAGGATATTTATAACTCAGATGAAGCAATTATCTTAATGTTTGACAAAAATAAAAAACTCTCATTCATAAACAACAAAGCCAAACATTTTTGGAAAGTTAAAAACGAAAATACTAATGATATAGAAATACACATTAAAAACTCATTAGAGCAAAAATTCCAGTCTAACAATCTTTATGAAATATTTACATCACTGATATCAAAGGATAAAATACTTATAAAAAATGTTAATAATGAAGAACACCACTTTACTATTTCCTCCTTTTATCTCGATCAAGATGATATGGGTTTTGAAGACATTTTTATAGTCAGGTTAAATGATGTCACCCAGATAGAAACGATGAAAGTAAGGGAAATGGAGCAAACAAAAATGGCCTCCATAGGAAAATTAGCTGCCGGAATCACACATGAAATTAACACCCCCCTAACATATGTTATGGGGAACCTCGAATTACTTGACATGGAAGTTAATGACATAAACCTCACACTTGAACAAAAAAAAGAAATAGATGAGCTTTTTTCATCAATCCAGGACGGTCTGCACAGGATGAAAATTATTGTTGACTCTATGCGGGAGCTATCATCTGCATCAACAAACGGAAAAATGAAAGAGAATGCTAATCTTTTCAACACACTGATAGTATCCTGCAGGATGGTTTACAACAGATCAAAACAAATATCACCCATTTATATTAATAATGAACTATTTAATTTGGAAATGGAAAAAGACAGGTACGTTTTCCCTGCAAAAATTGATCCCAACCAGATTTCACAACTCTGGATCATCCTCTTAAACAATGCACTGGATCAACTGCAAAACAGCCCTTTGGACTATGAAAAAAGAAAAATTGAAATATTTTTATCAAAATGCAATAATAAAAATAAAATAATTATAAAAGATAACGGCGGAGGGATACCGGAGCAAATCAAAGATAAAATATTTTCACCATTTATCAGTACAAAGCAACATGGGGGGATTGGTTTAGGGCTGAATATCGCCAAAAGCATAGTGGAAAAACATGGTGGAGAGATTTTTGTAGAAAACGATCAAGAGGGCGCTGTTTTTACAATAATTTTATAAGATTTGGAGGATTCAAATGTTTATTTCAAAAGGGAAATATGATGAGCTTTTAAGGGAAAAGGAACAGTTAGTTAAAAAATACGAAGAAGAGATCAAATTCTACCAAAATATTGCCAGGCAATGTTCAGATGATGTTGTCATCCTTGTCAAAGACGGTGATATCGTATTTAAAAACGATAGAGCTGAAAGCTTTGCAGAACTTGGCAAATGGATGAAGGATATTTTATCCGGAAAAACTGATATCCAAACAGGAAATGGAAAATTGAAAGTAAGAAGCAAACAGTTGGAAGACAACTATGTTTTATATACCATAGAAGTAATTGGGCTCAGCAGGATAATCAGCAGCTACTTCGACAATATGTATCAGGGCACTGTCGATATATCATTTAAAATGAATCAGGATCTTTTCATTGATCTGCTTAATGAAATGAATGATATAATAGCTGAATCTCAAGATACTACAGAAAAAGCACAAAAGGGGATGGAAAATCTTAAAGAGCTTATCTATCAAGTCAGAGAACTGGATGCTTTTATAAGAGAATCGGTTGAAACGTCCAATTCCCTTTCTGCAAGAAGCAGCGAAATTGCTGAAGTTACAAATCTGATTAAAGAAATAGCCGATCAAACGAACCTTCTTGCTTTAAATGCATCTATTGAAGCAGCCAGAGCGGGGGAATCGGGGAGAGGTTTTGCTGTGGTAGCTGACGAAGTGAGAAAGCTTGCAGAAAAAACACAGTCAGCCACATCAGATATAGAAAACGTTGTAAATCACATGCAAACCGTGATAAAAAAGGTAAAAGAAAATACGCAAAATGTCCAGAATAACATGGTAAAAGTTGATGCAAACACTCAGGATATCAAAGAAAAGGTGGAAAGCTTTTACAAAAATGCGAACAGATCAATGTATTTGACAATGTATCTTAGCAGCAAAATCTTTAGTAATTTGGCAAAGATCGATCATACAATTTATAAAAACAATCTTTATAATAGTCTCATGCATGAAAACAAAGACAGATTCAAAATCACCAAACATACAGAATGCAGATTGGGTAAATGGTATTATGAGGGCAAAGGCAAAGAATCCTTTTCTAACACAGATGCCTACAAGAGGCTTGAAAGACCTCATACAGAAGTGCATTCACTGGCTAACTATCTTTATGAAAAATGTATGGGAAAATTTGCTGAATGTACAATTGGTGACATTCAAAGCACAGTATCCAAGATAGAAGCTGCAAGCTCTGAAGTTTTTGAACTTCTGGATAACATGGTAAAAGAAAAATCAGAACAGTTAATGACAGAAGCAATTGAGAATCTTTTTGAAAAAGAATATAAACCAAAAAACAAAAAGGAAGGTAAAAATGAACGAAAAAGACCTGAAAATATTTATAGTAGATGATGAGCCGGAAATATTAAAAGTTCTTGAAAAATACCTTACTAAGCAGGGTTATACCAATGTTAGAACATTTACCAATCCTTTAACGGCTATTAATAGTTATAATGGAAACAATGCTGACATTATTTTCCTGGATATAATGATGCCTAACATGGACGGCATTGAAGCGCTGAATCAATTTAAAGAAAAAAATCCTGACGTTAAAGTAATTATGATAACAGCCCACTCAACACTGGAGAGAGTATTGAAAAGCCACAAAGTTGGTGCTGATCATTATATAATGAAACCTTTTAAAAGCCTTAGAGATATAGAAGAAAAGATGCTTAAGGTTGCAAAAGAGTAAAAAAACACTAAACTTTTTTTATATGCGGAATAAAATAACTATTATTTAAAGGTTACGAAATAATGAGCACAACTGCTGAATTAAGCGACATTTTGTCCATTCAGGAAAAAATTACAAGCATACTGTTTGACCAGCCTTCAGAAGAATCAATAAGCCAAAGTTTATCCCTCTTAAAAAAATTCTTGGATGCAGAAGTTATAAAATTTTATAAAGTTAATGAAAATGATCAATCTTGTGCAATCTACGTAAACTGTCACAAAAGCAGTGTCCCTGACTACTCTGGTGAGGGCAGACAATGCGTTAACAAGATACCCGGAGATTTTTTCAGTAAAATTATCACAGGCAAACCTTTTATCCTTAATCGTGAAGAGCTTAAAAAAAATCTTTTTCTAAATGTTAAGGAAAATACACATTCGGGAATTATTATACCTTTAAGTGGTGAGAAACACTTATGGGGATTTGTATTTATAGGACAGAAAAACAATACTAAATTTAATTTTAATGTACTGCTCATATTACAGGGGATACTGACATCCATATCATCAAAATTATTTGCCGTAAAATCTGAACAACTGCAAAAACTAAAAGATTTTCTCTCTGACGAATTGGAAACAGTGTCCTCAAATTTTCAGGCAATTTTTGATGCAGCTCCTTTTGGTATGCTACTGATAGACAAAAATTATAATGTTGTCAGTGTTAACGACTATACCACCAAAATGTTCGGTTATAATGATGATAATATCCCTTTTGGTACTCCCGGTAATCTCATATGTTGTATCAGCAGACATGATGACATAAAGGGCTGCGGCTTCGGCCCACATTGCCAAACCTGTGAAATACGCAACGCTTACACAACAACGTTAAGAAAAAATCTTCCTGTTAAAAACAAGATTATTGAAAAAGAAGTGGAAGTGGATGGTACGTTAGTAAAAAAATGGTTTATACTTAATTCTGTCCCCGTTTATATCCATTCAGAGCTACATGCGCTATTAACACTGCAGGATATTACAGGAAGAATTAAAACCGAGACTAAACTGAAAAAAAGTGAAGAGCGTTATAAAACGCTGGTGGAAGATATGCCTGTATTTGTTACAAGATTCACAAAAGATTTAAAATTAACCTTTATAAACAGAGTTTTTGCTGAATATATTGGATTACCGGTGGAGGAAATTATTAATAAAAATTTGAATACATATTTGCCAAAGCAGGATATAGACAAACTGACTGAATTTATGCCAAATATTACCCCTGAGAGGCCTATAATAACTTATGAACATAGAATTTATACATCCAAAGGTCATGAACGATGGATAAGGAGTACTATTCGGGCATTTTTTGACAAAAATGAGGATATCACAGAATTTCAGGCACTGGGATTTGACATCACATATCAGAAATTAACCCAAAAACGCAATGATGAACTAATACAGACATTACAGGCAATTATAGATACGCTCCCAGGATCATTATTGGTGATAGACAATGAAATGCGAATACAAATCCTCAGCGGAAAATCCATCAGATCCCCCTACAAGGATATCACTGATTACAAAGGGAAGAAATGTTTTGAAGTATTTTACGAAAAGAATGCCCCTTGCCACTGGTGCCAGGTTGCCAATGTCCTTAAAACAGGAAAACCAGTTGTTACATACACTAGTAAAGAAGATCCACGATATATTAGGACCGGATACACTTATAGAATTTTTATAACACCGATCAAAGACAACAATGGTAACATCACCGGCGCAATTGAATACATTATCGATATAACAGACTTAATCAAAGCAAAAGAATCTGCAGAGGCGGCAAATAAAGCAAAGAGCCTGTTCCTTGCAAATATGAGCCATGAGATAAGAACACCAATGAACGGCATTCTGGGGATTAGTGAGGTTTTATTAAAAACACCACTAACAGAGAAACAATATAACTATGTGGAAACAATCCACAGCAGTGCCAAGACACTTCTGAATATAATAAATGATATCCTTGATTTCTCAAAAATTGAAGCTGGCAAAATGGATTTGAACATCAGAGAATTTGACATTTACGAGCTTGTGGAGGAAGTCCATAATCTGCTGATGGGAAATGCCAGGCAAAAGGGGCTTGATTTTACAATTGACTTAGATAAGAATATCCCATCTATAGTAAAAGGTGATCCAGACAGACTAAAGCAGGTGCTTATTAACCTCGTCGGAAATGCTATAAAATTTACAGAGCAGGGGTATGTCCAGCTTAAAGGTAAGCTGCTGCGAGTCCTTAAAGATACTGTAGAAATCGAATTTACCATAAAAGATACAGGTCCTGGTATCCCTGAAGACAAGAAAAATCAACTTTTCAAGGTTTTTGGACAACTTGACAATTCTTATACCAAAAAACATAGAGGAACAGGTTTGGGACTTGTTATTTCCAGAAGATTGGTAAAGATGATGGGTGGGGATATAAGCGTTCGAAGTGAAGTCGGAAAGGGCTCAGAGTTTATAGTAACCTTAACATTGGGTGTTGTAAAAGATAATGTCACATTACAACCACAGGAATTATAGCAAAGCATAAATAAAGAAAACACGTCAGATTACATCACTAAACCTGATGTAAAAATTTTAGTAGCAGAAGACAACCCCATTAATCAACTTGTCTTCAAAGAGATGTTGCTTCAGTTCAACATAAGCCCTGATATTGCAGAAAACGGTTTACAAGCCCTCAAAATGATAGAAGAGAAGCAATATGACTTAATTTTTATGGATATACAAATGCCTGAAATGGATGGAATGGAAGCCACAAAATATCTTAAAAACAATAAGAAATACAGTAAAAACAGAAATACTCCCGTAATAGCATTGACAGCTTATGCCATGAAGGAAGATAGAGAACTGTTTTTAAGCTCAGGGATGGATGATTTTTTGCCAAAACCGGTAGATTTTAGTCAGCTGGAAAATTTACTATTGAAATACAATATACTGATAAATAATAGCATCTTTGACAAAGAAGATGTTTTAAAACGTTTAAATTACAACAAAGAGTTTTATGACCATCTTATCAATTTATTTTTTGAACATACCCCCAAACAGATAGAAGCTCTTGAAAAAACAATCCAATTAAGGGATATCCCTGAAATACAGAGGCATGCACATTCCCTTAAAGCTGTTGCGGCAACGGTGGGATCAGAAAATTTGCGCATTGAAGCAGAAAAACTTGAGCGAATACAAAGTAATGAATCAGATGAAGAAATATCTAAAATCTTCAATAATATAAAATATCACTACAATATTTTGCTGGATGCACTGAAAAAAGACGCCAGGTCCAGTTGACTTTAATATCACTTGCTGTTATATAAACGAGACTCTATGATAAGGAGCAATTAACAATGCAGAATAATTTTCAAGAAACCGCTATCAGTGATGATAATATAAAAGAATTAAAAGAACTGAGTAAGCAGTGCAGAGGGGATATTTTAACGATGACCACTTTGGCATCAAGCGGACATCCCGGCGGGTCAATGTCAACAGTGGACATGTTACTTTTAATCTACAAGTACGCAAACATTTCACCCGAAAACTATCGTGAGCTTGACAGGGACAGAATAATTGTTTCACACGGTCATATATCCCCTGCAGTCTATTCTGTTTTGGGACGAAATGGTTTTTTCCCTGTAGATGATGCAATTTCGCAGTTCAGACTTGCAGGTAGTATTTATGAGGGGCACATTGAACGCTCAGTGCCTGGAGTGGAATGGTCTACAGGCAATCTTGGTCAAGGGCTATCAGCAGCATGTGGGATTGCTCTTTCGGGCAAGCTAATTGGGCAGAACTTTAAAATATATACATTTATGGGGGATGGGGAACAGCAAAAAGGTCAGCTTTCTGAAGCCCGCAGATTTGCAGTAAAATATAATCTGAACAATATTACAGCTTTTGTGGATTATAATAAATTACAGATCAGCGGAAATATCAATGACATTATGCCCCAAAATATAAAAGATGAATATATAGCAGATGGGTGGATGGTATTTGAAGCAGATGGGCATGACTTCAAAGATCTCTTCAATATAATTAAAAAGGCTGAAACAATAGATAGACCGGTAATGATAATGGCTAAAACGGTAATGGGTAAAGGTGTAAGTTTTATGGAAAACATAGCTTCTTACCACGGCAAACCACTTACGGAAGAACAGCTGGAAAATGCTTTAAATGAGCTTGGTCTTGACAATGACATTGATAAATACAAAGAGCTACGCAGCAAATTTCATCACAATGAAGCATCTCATAAAATACCACGCTATGAACTAATAATTAACACAGGCAAACCAAAAGTGTATCCTTGCCAAACAAAGACAGACAATAGATCTGCATTTGGGGATGCATTAACTGATATATTGCAGCATAATTCACTTAGCTCCGCCAATACCCCTATTGCCATTTTTGATTGTGATCTGGCTGGATCTGTAAAAACAGACAAAGTCAGCAGGGAATATAGCGAATACTTTTTTCAATCTGGCATACAGGAGCATCATACTGCAACCACAGCAGGTGCGGCAAGTGTAAATGGTGTAGTTAGTTTTTTTGCAGATTTTGGTGTATTCGGAATAGATGAAACGTACAACCAGCAAAGGCTAAATGATATAAATGATACAAATTTAAAAGTTGTTACAACACACCTTGGTATTGATGTTGGGGAAGACGGCAAAACACATCAGTGTATAGATTACATAGGTGTAATGAGAAATCTTTATGGTTTTAAAGTGATTATACCTGCCGATCCCAATCAAACAGACAAAGCGGTGAGATTTGCAGCGGAAAATTACGGTAATTTCCTTATAGGTGTAGGTAGATCAAAGACCCCTGTGATAGAAAACAAAGATGGGACACCGTTTTTTGGGGATGGTTATGTGTTTGAATATGGAAAAATTGATATTTTAAAAGAAGGCGATTACCCGCTTTTTACTTTTGGAGCAATGGTTCCTTATGCTTTAGAGGTATACGAAATACTTAAAGGCAAAGGGATATTAATTAAGGTCTTAAATGTCAGCTGCCCGATGGCAATCGATTATCAGGATCTAAAGAAACATATTAATAGAGATTACATTTTTTCATATGAAGACCATAATGCAAACACAGGACTTGGTAGCATAATTTCTGACAAGCTTATGGCACACGGGGGTAATCTTCCCAGGCTGGTAAAATTCGGTATTAACAAATATGCCTATTCTGGAAAGCCTGGGGACGTGTTTAAGCTGTTAAACATAGATCCGGATACGGTGGCAGGTAAAATTGAAGATCTCTTAAAACATTAAGCTGTTCATTTTCATCATACAATAACAGGAAACTTTTCTGGAATCACCCCAAAATTTGCATAAAGTTAAGTTTCACAAGAAGTTAGTTAACATGGTATTGATTTCAATGTAATTTGCACAAATGAAGCAGCCGATGTCTGAGAAACGTACTGCCGGTTAGCGGTCACACCCTGTGTTGGAAAGTAAGGTGGATAAATATTTGCAAATAAAAACAATTATGAGAGGAGGGTGTAGACGGTTAGCGGCAGTAGTTTCGAGTTTCGGCTGCGGAATGCGTGCAAATTACATTGAAAAATATTTGCACTACGAAAAATGGGGTGACGTCAGTTTTTTCATCGGCAAGCTACTAAAATATACACAGTTAAAAAGGCATGACTAATAACACGGAGGTAATTAAAGGTATTTGATGTATTTGAGGCACTTGAGGGAGTTAAGGC
>JASMTO010000231.1:0-8982 GCA_041694215.1 bacterium | reverse complement strand
GAGACTGAAGTGGAGTCAATTTTTATAAATGCCCTCAGTGAAAATAAAAAGGCCGAAAGTAATATTATTTATGTAGATACATCACCGGAATCATTGATTGTTGGCAAAGCAGAGCTGGAGTCCAAGCTTGGTTTTAGTATTACGACTATGCTATTTGAAGATTTCTCGCGTAAGTATGAAAAAAATAAAGATAATAAAAAGATATTCATCACCACTTATGTTTGTTATCAGCATATGACAAACAAGGATATAAATGGGAATATTATACCGCTGAAAATTACCCCGCCTTTGGATATCCTTGTAAATTTTGATAAGACACCGGTAGATACCAGGATTGTTTTGGTAGTGCTAAGTGAGCAGATTCAGGAGCGTATATATGATGTGTACGGTTTGATCTTGGAAAAATTCAAAAATTTCAAAATTTATACGCTGTCTGAAGCTAAGAGGAAGCCTGCTTTACTGGATAAATGTGATTTGCTGCTAACATTGAAAAGCATTTACAGGGAGAATGAAGAGTATTTTTCAAAAGTTTCAAATGTTATCACCTATAACAGGTTTCATGATGAAGAAGGGATTGAGCTGATTAAAAGTTATTTAAAGATTAGATAATGATGGAGGATTGGTAATGGAGATAGTAGGCGTTGATACAGGGGGCACTTTTACTGATTTTATATATAAATCTGGGAAAAGATGGGGCGTATTTAAACATCTGTCTACTCCTGAAAATCCAGCGGAAGCCGTTCTCAGTGGTTTGAAAAAAGTGCTACAAGATGAAAAATTTCAGATTGTACACGGATCCACTGTGGCAACCAATGCTATATTGGAAAGAAAGGGCGCTAACACAGCTTTAATAACCAACAAGAAATTTGAAGATATTTTTGAAATAGGTAGGCAGAACAGAAGCGAACTATATAATTTGAAATACAGAAGGGAAAATATGCTTGTTCCAGCCACTTTAAGATTCGGTCTTAACTGTAGAATAAATGTAGATGGTGAAGAGATAGAACCTTTTGATGAGCAGGAAGCCAGAAGCATTATAGCAAAACTGAAACAGGCGGAAGTGGAATCTGTTGCTGTTTGCTTCCTCTTCTCGTACCTGAATCCTTCCCATGAAATTCAAATGGCAAAGCTTCTTAGTGAGGCAGAAATTCCCTTTTCACTTTCACATAAAGTTTTATCAGAGTTTAGAGAGTATGAAAGGACATCCACAACTGTGGTAAACGCTTACGTATCGCCGAAAATGAAGAGGTACATCACATATATTACCAACAACATAGAGGGAAATGAACTGAGAATTATGCAATCCAACGGTGGGAGTATTTCAGCGGATACAGCAATGGAGGAATCTGTCAGAACTATACTTTCAGGTCCTGCAGGAGGTGCAGTGGGCGCTTATGAAATTGCAAAAAAAGCGGGGTTTGACAAAATTATTACATTCGATATGGGTGGTACCTCCACCGATGTTGCTCTTCTGGACGGAGGACTGCCTCTTACTATGGAATCCACCATATCCAACTTCCCGGTGAAAGTTCCCATGATAGATATCCATACCGTGGGTGCAGGTGGTGGTTCAATCGCCTATATTGATAAAGGGGGATCACTGAAAGTTGGGCCTGAAAGTGCTGGTGCTGACCCCGGTCCCATATGCTACGGAAAAGGGAATGACATAACGGTGACCGATGCCAATCTTTTTTTGGGAAGGCTTGTTCCTGAAAATTTTTTGGGCGGCAATATGAAGCTAAACACGAACAAGCTTAAAAAAAGCTTTGAAGAAATGGCAAAGGAAATAAAAATGGGTCCAAATGACGTAGCAGAAGGAATATTAGCGGTTGCCAATACAGCGATGGAAAGGGCTATCAGGGTAATCTCTGTTGAGCGGGGGCATAATCCTCAGGAATTTGCACTTTTTTCTTTTGGTGGTGCCGGTGGTATGCACGCTGTCTCACTAGCCAGACTTTTAAAAATACCAAAAGTTATAATACCGATGAATCCCGGCATTTTATCAGCAATCGGTATGCTTATGGCAGATCTTATAAAAGATTATTCACTAACAGTAATGCTTAAGAATGAAAGCATAAGCCGCGATGAAATAGACAACAGGTTTGTACCGATTCAGGAAAAAGCTTATGACGAAATGGCGTTGGAAGGGTTTAATAAAGAGGATGTTATAATTGATAGGTATCTTGATATGCGTTATCAGGGTCAATCTTATGAAATACTTGTCCCTTATAAAGGAGACTTCGTGGATGAATTTCACAAACTGCATGAGCAAAACTATGGGTATTGTAATAAAAATAAATCTGTTGAAGTTGTGAATATCAGATTAAGAGCCCGTGGAGTGCCTGAAAAACCGGTCTTTGAAAAAATACAAAAAGGTACAGAAAAGCCTGAAAGTAAAGTTTGTCTGGGGAGTCAAAATGTTGTTTTTGACGGTGAAACACACCGGACTAGCCTTTATGACAGAAATAAATTAAAAAGTGGCAATGTAATAGAAGGTGCAGCTATAATTTTGGAATATTCCTCCACCATAGTTCTGCCTCCTTATTCAAAGGCTGAAGTTGATGATTATGGCAATTTAATCATTGATACTGAAGGGGGAGATAATGAACGTTAATCCTATTCTTTTGGAAGTTTTTAAAAACCGGTTTTCCTCGATTTCGGAAGAAATGGGTGTAACACTTAACAGAACTGCATTTTCACCTAATATCAAGGAACGAAGGGATTTTTCCTGTGCAGTATTTGATGAGGATGGTGAAATGGTGGCTCAAGCTGCTCATATCCCTGTGCACCTAGGCTCAATGCCTATGTCGGTAAAATCTGCTATTTCAAGTTGCGATTTAAAACCGGGGGATATGGTGATGCTGAATGATCCGTATAAAGGTGGAACCCACCTGCCGGACATAACGATTGTTGCACCTGTTTTTATCAAAGGGGATAAGCCCAGTTTCTATGTGGCAAACAGAGCTCACCATTCAGATGTGGGTGGGATGACAGCCGGCTCGATGCCGTTGTCCACATCTATATTTCAGGAAGGCATTATTATACCGCCTGTTAAAATTATGGAAAATGACAAGATTGATGAAAAATTAATGCAGTTTCTCCTGAACAATGTCCGGACCCCTGTTGAGAGGGAAGGGGATTTTGCAGCTCAGGTTATGGCTAATATTACCGGGATAAAAAGGATTAAGGAGTTAGTGGAAAAATATAGTGAAGAGACCGTTTGTTTTTACGCTTCGGCTCTTATGGAATATTCGGAAAAAATCACAAAAAATACGATAGAGAATATTCCCGACGGGAAGTATACGTTTGAAGATTTTATGGATGATGATGGTACGACGAATGATAAGATCCCTGTAAAGGTTAACCTTACTATCAAAGGGGATAAGGTAGAGCTTGATTTCCTGGATTCCGGAGATCAGGTTGCCGGGAGTGTGAATGCTGTTTATTCGATAACACTATCTGCCGTTTTGTATGTTTTCAGAGCCTTGACTGAAGAAAATATTCCCACAAATGCCGGATGTCTGAGACCTATAAAAGTCAAGACGAAAAAAGGTACAATAGTGGATGCTGAATTCCCCTCTGCAGTTGCCGGAGGAAATGTTGAAACATCACAAAGGATCGTGGATACGATCCTCGGAGCGCTCTCAGAAGCAATCCCGGATAAAGTATGTGCAGCCGGACAGGGTACGATGAATAATATAGCCATAGGCGGATTTGACAAAAGGAAAAACTCACCATTTACATACTATGAAACACTCGGCGGAGGTATGGGTGCATCCAATGAAAATCATGGGGAGAGTGCTGTGCATTCCCATATGACCAATACGTTAAATACCCCTGTGGAAGCCCTTGAATACAGTTATCCTTTTTTGGTAACTGAATATTCCATTCGAAAAAATTCAGGTGGGGAAGGTAAGTTTAAAGGGGGTAACGGCTTGGTTAGAGAAATTAAACTGTTAGCCGATGCTGAAGTCAGTGTTCTTTCGGAAAGGCGCTTATTTCCGCCGTATGGATTGTGTGGAGGCAAGCCCGGAAAATGTGGTAAAAATATTATAATATCCGGTAAAATCAGAAAGGAAATGCCCGGCAAATTTCATGCTGAATTAAAAGCAAATGATATAATTAGGATAGAAACTCCTGGTGGCGGAGGATATGGGGAAATAAGAGTAAATAAAAGCCACAAATAAAACAACAAATGGGAGGTTTGTAATGAAAAGGTTATTTTTGTTTCTAGTTGTTGCTTGCTTTATCACTTCCGGAGCTTTTGCCGCGAATGTGAAAATGAATCTCAATGCTATCTATGGTCAGAACAGTTTTCACACCCAGGGTGCAATGTATTTTGCCGATTTGGTTGAAAAGTACACAGACGGTAGTGTTGATATTACCGTTCATCCGGGTGGCAGTCTTGGGTTTAAGGGACCTGAACTGTTGAAAGCGGTTAAAGATGCCCAGGTGCCGATGTCGGACATATTGATGGGCGTTGTTGCAGGCAGTGAGCATGTCTTTGGTATCAGTTCACTCCCAAGATTAGCACTGTCTTATGATGAGGCAAAAACGTTGTATGAGGATTGCAAACCCCTTTACAAACAAGCGGCTGCCAAATGGAATCAGAAGTTTCTTTATGCAGGACCGTGGACACCGAGTGGCCTTGTTACTAAAAACAAAGTGGAAACAGCTGCAGATATAAAAAATGCTAAAATAAGGGCTTATGACAAAAACGGCGCAAACTTTCTCAGAGAATTGGGGGCAGCCGGCATATCTATGCCATGGGGAGAAGTATATTCAGCGCTTAGAACAGGTTTGATAGATGGTGTACTTACTTCTGCAGAATCAACCAAAAACGGAAAATTTTGGGAGGTATTGGGGCATTTTAACAATATCTACTATGCCTTTCCTCTGAATATGGTTACGATTAATAAAGATTACTGGGATTCTTTGAGTGAAGCACAGCAAAAAGCCATGCTTAGGGCTGCCGCTGAAACGGAAAAACATCAGTGGGAAATTTCTGAAGCTAGAAATATGGAAGCTCTACAGGTTATTGAAGAAAATGGTATTGTAATATCCCAACCCAGCGAGGAATTCACAGAGCAGGTGGATGCAGCAGCGAAGGTTATTGTAAACAAGTATCTTGAGGATGCGTCATCAGAGACGAAAAAGGTTCTGGAGAAGTACATTAAATGATTGGGAAATTAATTCATATTATCAGGAAGGTATCGGGTATAGGTACCTGCCTTTCTTCTCTGTTCATGATTTTTATAACAATATTGATAGGGCTGGAAGTATTGCTCCGCTCAGTTTTTGATACCACAACCCACATTTCAACAGAATACAGTACTTATTTTTTTATAGCCCTTGTATCATTGGGGCTGGCTTATACTATGAGAGAGGATGGTCATATCAGGATCACACTTCTTACCGGAAGATTGAAAGGAAAAGCAAAAAAGATACAGGAAATTTCGACAACTGTTTTGGCTTTAATTATTTCTGTTTTTTTATTTTATCACACTGTTTTAATGGCTTATGAAACTTACTCTTTAGGTATGAAAGCTGATACTGTGTCGGAAACTCCTCTGTATATACCACAATTAGCCATTCCTGTAGGTATTTTACTATTAATCATTCAGTTAATTGATAGAATATTGGAGATTATTTATGATTTCGGATCCACTGATACTTAGTATTGTTCTTTTTAGTTTCATGTTTTTACTGTTGTTTGCCGGTTTGTGGATTGGTTTTTCACTGTTTGCTGCCGGTATATTCGGTATGCTTGTATACGATCTTAATCTCCCTCCCGTACTTTCTGTCTGGGACAAGATTGGAAGTCTTATGGCAAATTCTATGTATAATAGTCTTAATTCATGGTCATTAACTGCTCTGCCGCTTTTTATTTTTATGGGAGAAATTCTTTTTAGAACAAAAATTTCCACAAAACTTCTGAACGGGCTAGTTCCGTGGTTATCTTCTGTACCCGGCAAACTGCTGCATATAAATGTCGTTGCGTGCTCTCTTTTCGCTGCTGTTTCAGGCTCCAGTGCTGCTACCACCGCCACTGTTGGGAAAATTACACTTGAAGAGCTTAAAAAACGCGGCTATGATAGGAACCTCGCACTTGGATCCCTTGCAGGTGCAGGAACACTCGGCTTTTTGATTCCGCCGAGCTTGATTATGATTATATATGGTATCCTTTCAGATACATCCATAGGAAAGCTTTTTATTGGCGGTGTTATACCAGGTATTATTCTTGGTGGGATGTATTCCCTTTTTATCATTGTCAGGGTTTTATTCAACAAAGATTTGGTTCCTCAACTGAAAGAAAAATATACATTTATGCAAAAAATCAAAGCTTCATACGAACTGATACCGGTATTATTTTTAATAATTATAGTATTGGGCGGCATATATATGGGGGTAACCACTCCTACAGAGGCGGCTGCAATAGGTGTGATCGGTTCTTTTATATTGGCTGCGCTGTTTAAGAATCTTTCCTGGGAAAATTTCAAAAGTTCCCTAACAAATGCTGTAAAAACGTCCTGTATGATCTGTTTTATTATTGCAGGTGCCGGATTTTTGTCCCAGGTGGTTGCTTTTATAGGCATAGCTAGGGCACTGAGCGAATATATAGTATCTCTGGGGCTGAATGCCTGGATGCTGATTCTTATTGTGGGGCTTATGTATTTTCTGCTGGGAATGATTCTGGATGGAATTTCTATTGTTGTTATGACCCTTCCCATAGTTTTGCCAATCGTTTTGGAAGCGGGTTATCATCCGCTCTGGTTTGGTATTTTTTTGGTTATTATGGTTGAGCTTTCACAGATAACCCCTCCTGTGGGCTTCAGTCTGTTTGTGATCGAAGGTATTTCCGAGGAAAATATTACAACAATTCTAAAAGCCACATTTCCGTTTTTCATCATTATGGCTTCAATGGTCCTAATTCTGCTTCTTTTCCCTGATATTGTATTCTTTCTCCCTTCTAAAATGTGAGTAAAGATATTTGGAGGCACTTAATAGGAGGTAAAACCTTAAATAGCGATAACTTTGCATAACCCCAGAGTTACATAAAAGTTTATTGCTGTAGATGACAGGGTTGGTATATAATTGATTAAAACTGGCATATTTTAGGGAGATAGGTTGTGCGGAATAAATTTTTTATTTTGACTCTGCTTACAGTTTTTGTGTTTATAAGCGGCTGCTTTAATGAACACAAACTCACCACTGAGGAAAGGGCATATCTTGAGAAAAAAAAGACAATTACATTTGTAAGTCAGAACAGATATCCACCTTTTGAATATTTGAACAATTACGGTCAGATAACAGGTATGACTATTGAGCTGGCACGTTGGATGGGGATTGAATACGATTTTCAGCCCCGTTTTCTACATACAACGTTCGCAAATGCGAAAAAAATGGTTTTATCAGGGGAAGCTGATGTTATAACATCCTTTTTTTATTCCCGTGAAAGGGATGAAAAGTATGAATACACTGATGTTATATTTTGGGTTCCGGCATCTATTTTTGTGAAAAATAACAACACAACAATCCGAGGTTTTGAGGATTTAAACGGAACGACTCTAGCAATTCAACGGGGTGATTACGCCTTGGATTACTTAGCAAACAAAAATATAAAATATGACATTATTTATACTGATAATTTTGAAGAGGCAGTAAACAAGGTTTTAACAGGGCAAGCAGATGCTACTGTAGCAGACGAACAGACAGTGATTCACTATCTGAAAAACTACAATCTTCTTAATGAAATAAAAATAGTGGGTGATCCTCTTTATGTGGGTAAGGATTGCATGGCCGTTGCTGAAGGCAATGATATTCTTGTTTCCATCCTCAGTAAAGCGGTTAGAAGAGCTAAAGAGACAGGGATGTTGAAAAAAATTGAGCACAAGTGGATGGGAACAAAACTTACTCCTGCTTATGTCAAATATATCCCCTATCTTATTTTAACCCTTTTGGTATTGATTGGGCTGGTTATTACGGTTTGGTACTGGAATATAAGCCTGAAAAAACAGGTTTATTTAAAAACGATGGATTTGAGAAAACGGGAAAAGAATCTGCTGGATATATTAAGAGCGGCAAGAGATTCTGCAATAATAAAAGCTGAGCTTGTAAACGACTTATGGAAGATAGTTATTTTTAACAACGGAGCTTCCAGACTTTTCGAGTATGAATCGGCAGAAATTGTTGGAAAATCCATATTTAAGCTGTTTCCGGAAGCCGAAAAAGGAAGTATTGAAGATCTGATTAATCAAATAATTTCGGAAAATTCTGAAATAAAACATGACGGGATAAAGGGAGAAATGGATTTTCGGAAAAAAGGCGGGGAAAATTTCCCGGCTCTGTTCACTATTAATCCCGTTTACGACAATAAGGGAGTTGTCAATTCGATAATTCTGGTGGCAACAGATATTACCAAACGGAAAAAAGCTGAGAAGGCTATTGCCGAAAGTGCAGAGCGTATGAATGCACTGATAAATGCTTCGCCGGATTTTATCTGCTTTAAAGATGAAAAAGGACGCTGGCTTATCGCAAATGAAACTGCACTTGAATTATTTTCTCTTAAAAATGTTGATTATTATAAAAAGACAGATCAGGAATTGGCGGAATTAGTTGATGATTGTTATAAAAAAGCTTTTATAAACTGCCTCAGAACGGATGAGGAAGCCTGGAAAAGCGGTGGTGAATACAGATCTGAGGAGCGTATTGTTTCCTCCGATGGTACTGAAAATGTGCTCGATATGTTTAAAGTCCCTATTTTTAACGAAAATGGGGAGAAAAAAAATTTGGTTATTTTCGGCAGAGATATTACGGAACTCAAGCGGTATGAGAAAGAAATTCTGGAAGAAAGGGAGTATTTGAGTGTAACCCTCCGCTCAATCGGGGATGCCGTGATCTCAACCGATGTGAATGGAAAAATTGTGGTTATAAACAGAGTGGCGGAAGAGTTGACAGGATATTCAAGGGATGACGCTGTGG
>JASMTO010000230.1:0-4353 GCA_041694215.1 bacterium | reverse complement strand
AACAAGAGGAATCAGGAATCAATTCTGAATTATAACGATCTTCTGACACTTACCTCAAAGATGCTAAGAAATAATTCAAAAGTAAGAGAGTATTTCCAAAATAAATACAAAAAAATTCTTGTGGATGAGTTCCAGGATACCGATCCTATACAAGCTGAAATTATCATATATTTGACCGGAGAAGATTTAAAAGAAACCGATTGGAGTAAACTGAGACCCAAAAAAGGCTCACTTTTTGTAGTAGGTGATCCTAAACAGTCAATATACAGATTCAGAAGAGCTGATATAGATATTTATAACTTTGTAAAAGAAATTATTTCACAAACAGGCGGTGAAATACTTGAGCTGACCTCCAATTTCAGGTCATTACACAGCATAGCTGATTATCTCAATCCTGTTTTTGAAGAAAGGTTTCCTGAGAGTGGCGGCAGGTATCAGGTACCTATGGCAAAAATCCGAACTGTCCGGGAAAATAATTATGAACACGGTGTAAAAAAGATATTAGTACAATGTGACTCCAGAAAGAAAGAGGATGTTGTTGAAATTGATGCTGAAAATATAGCAAAATATATAAAATATGCCGTGAACGGTGGAATAAAATTAGCCCGAAATGAGGAAGAAAAATCTAAAGGACTTAGTGAAAAGCCCGAATATTCAGATTTTTTGATAATAACCAAACATAAAGATTTGCTGGAACAATATGCAAACACACTGGAGAAATACGGAATCCCTTCAACAGTTACCGGTGATGATTTCTTCAGCCAGTCAGAAGAGATAAACCATATTTATAAGCTCCTGAAATTTCTCAGCAAACCGGATGATGAAATACTTTTAGTATCAGTACTAAGAGGTATGTTTTTCGGTTTGAGTGATGATGAATTGTACCAGTTTAAAGCTGCAAAGGGATATTTCAATATTTTTAGCAATCCCCCGGAATCACTGGATGAGAACATCAAAAATCTTTTTAATAACTGTTTTTCAACACTTCGCAAATATAAAAAGATAATCAATGAGTTGCCACCATCGTCAGCTTTGGAAACAATCTTTCAGGACTTAGGAGTATTGCCGTATACCTCACTAAAAAATCTATCAAAAAGCCGGGCTGCAAACATTTACTTTTTAATAGAACAAGTCAGACAGAAGGAAACTACCGAATTTTACTCATTTGGAAATGTAGTCAATCATATAGGCAGATTGTTAGAGTCAAAATTTGAACAGAGAAACAGCCTCGAAGTTGAGAGCAATTGCGTGAGAATAATGAATCTACATAAAGTAAAAGGTTTGGAAGCACCTGTGGTTTTTCTTGCCCACCCTCATAAAAATACCCAACATGATCCATTCCAGCATATTAACAGGCTAGGGGGTGAACCGGTTGGATATTTTGCATTAACGAAAAAGAAAGGGATGCATCATAAAGAAATATTTGCACATCCTAAAAATTGGGAAGAATTCCAGGAAGAGGAACAAAAGTTTTTAGATGCTGAATTTGAAAGACTTGTTTATGTGGCAGCCACAAGAGCTAAAAATCTTCTGATAATAAGCAGTAAAAAAAATGGCAATGGGAGTAAGAACCCCTGGCTGAGCCTGCTGGGTAACTTGAAAGATGACGATGTAATAGATGTGCCTGATGTCAGTGTAGAGCATGATTCAGGTGAAATTGAATTATCCGTAAAAGATATAAATGATACAAAAGCTGAGATCAGTCATTGGAGTCATTCTGTGTCAGTAGAAAACTATTCAAACATGACTCCCACAGAAGTAAAGGATTTGGAAAAAATATTTGCCGGTAAAAGGCTCGAAGGCGGCGGTCAGGACTGGGGTACTGCTGTGCATAATTTTTTAGAGTTTGCTGTAATAACCAGAGATACAGGATTTGAAGATTTGGATACTTATATAAAATTTACTTTTGAAGAGCTTGATATAAGCTCTGACAAAACAGATGAAGCCAAAAAAATAATAGAAGATTTTAAGCAAACGGATTTATTTAACCGAATCAAAAAAGCCGAACAAGTGGAGACAGAAGCACCTATTTCTATGAAAGTTAATCCGGAATCCGAAATCATGAATTTGCTTAATACTAAAACGAGTAATAAGCCTATAATCCTGTCCGGCGTAATTGACCTTGTATTTAAAGAAAAAGACGGCTGGGTAATTATAGATTACAAAACAGACAGAGTTAGTTCCGAAGAGGAATATGAAAAACTCAGACAGGCTTATTTAAACCAGTTTGAAATTTATGCAAAAGCATGGGAAGAAATAACAGGTGAATCAGTAAAAGAGAAAGATATATACTTTGTATGAGTTTTCAGAATTAACGTCAAAAGCTGACGCAATCCTCTTTAATAATAATTTTTATTTGAAAATTGCATAACAAACTTAAAAAGTATATATTAGAATATATACTTTAATAAAGTGGTTAGTATGGATACTGCAAAAATATTTGAAAACGGGAAAAGCCAAGCGGTCCGTTTACCCAAAAAATACAGGTTTGACAGCGATGATGTGTTCATAAAAAAAATAGATGATATAGTTGTATTAATTCCTAAAGATAAAGTCTGGCAAATTTTCAGTTCATCTTTGGACAAATTTTCTGAAGATGTAGATTTTCAAAAAGACGATTCACTGCCACAGGAAAGAGAAGAAATATAAATGGCTTACCTTTTTGATACAAACAGTTGAAGAACTTGTATAATATAATATGAAGGTTACGGAATAAAATTGAAAGAGCCTGTAAAAAGGAACTGCAACGCACCCAAATCGGAGAATAATCCTTTATTCTAAAAATGGACAACTATTCCATAATTTTCCAGACTATTTTGGAATATCAATCCAAAATAGCCTATGTATATTAAGGAATTTATTTCAATTCTCCATCCTTTATTTCTATCTACTTTCATCAAGGTATATCTTCAACTCTTCAGCTAAATTTTCTGCCTCACTTTTCGATAGGTACGGAACCTTGATTGTGCGAGCCCAGAAAAAGCTTTTGCCTGTAATTTCAGAGACTTTTCCAAAAGGCATAGCTTTAATTTTTTCCTCTTTTTTAGGCAGCGGAGTTATAAATTCAACATCCCGATATAAAGTATCCTCATCCGGAGATTTTATCCTGCCCTTCTTAACACGTCCAGCTGCAACAAGACCTTCCCCTTTATGTGAAAAAAATACAATGTCACCAGGATAAATATATTCAATAAAACGTTTTACATCGCCAAAAGCAGCCACTCGTTTTTTTTCAATCATGTACCATATTGCTTCTTCATCTGAACTTCTGTTGGTGTCAAATAATACTCCCTTAATATCTGCAGGATTTTGATGTTTATCGTAAGGTAGTGCAAAAAATTCAAAATAGTTTTTGCCGCTTATTTCATAAATTCTATATGGAAAGAAATCGATTGAAATGCCTTGATGTTTCCAGTGGTCAACAGCTTTAATAAGTTTGTCATCGGCGGCATTGCCAATAATGATAAGATGCTGCTTTTTATTAAGCTCCTTGATATCTAAAGGATTTTTAAGATTGAACGCTTCTTGATGCGCCAAACGCAAATCAGTGTTAGTTCCAGTATATGTTTGATATTTATCCTGAAGTGTAAAATATGTCCATTGTCCTGCCTCTTGAGCATATTTCAATGTTTGATGAACTGCATCCTCGCCAGCCTCACTCCTTTTTAATTCAAAAATTATAAGATCCCCTTTCTCGTTTAGTGCATAGATATCAGCTTCTGATTGGTATTGACGTTCCTGAAAAATCGGCATTAAACTTGCATCCTCAAAAAGAACATCAAGAATGCTCGATGCAATGAGTTTTTCTAAATCTTTTTCTAATTTACCAAAATTTGAAAAATCCTTGAATGCTACAGGTTCAAGTCTCTCGAACTTACCTTCAGTTGACCCTATTTTGTAAAGCATTAGTTACCTCCTTTAAAAAAGCTGGTGTTTATTATTACATTAATCTTTGTCGGAGAAAAAAGTTTTATACAGCGTATCATGGTTTGCAGATCGGCATTTTCATCCAAAGCATCATCCATAATAGCAACATTTTGTCCATAAACATATTTTGGACGCACTTTGCGGTAATCCATATTTAATGCTTTGTTCACTTCGTCTTTAAATTGCTTCGGTACATTTTCAAATTGGAAAACTCCCGTTTCTTTGGCATCGGAAATAATATCTTCCATTTTGTTTTTTAAATTTTCAGTGATATTGTATTTGTCATAATTTATTTGAATATCATCAAAACCAAATTTCCGGAACGATTCATAAATTATTTTAAGTCCCGGTCTTACATGCTTCATTCTATCCAGAATATCCCGTAATAAATAAGAAATATTTTGAGGTACTATAAAAAGCCCAACA
>JASMTO010000229.1:0-12531 GCA_041694215.1 bacterium | reverse complement strand
TTTGATAAAGTCGGCTTGCTTGGACTTGCTTCGGTTTTCGTATTTCTGATTATACTGATAGTAGGTTATTTCTATGACTGGAAAAAAGGGGTGCTGGAATGGGAGTAATGGAGCATAAGTTTTCTGACAATATTTTAACTGCATCTGTTGATGGGCTGGTTAACTGGGCAAGGCGTTCCTCTCTATGGCCGGTTACTTTTGGACTTGCCTGTTGCGCCATTGAGATGATGTGTACTGGTGCAGCCAAATATGATCTTGACAGGTTTGGTGTGATTTTTAGGGCATCCCCCAGGCAGGCGGATGTTATGATAGTTGCTGGAACAGTCACCAGGAAGATGGCTCCTGTTGTGCGGAAAGTATATGACCAAATGCCTGATCCCAGGTGGGTTATTGCCATGGGCAGCTGCGCCACAAGTGGGGGAATTTTTGATACATATGCGACTGTTCAGGGGGTTGATGAGATAGTACCGGTGGATTATTACATTCCCGGATGCCCTCCCAGGCCTGAAGCACTTCTGGATGCTATTGTGGCACTGCAGCAACAAATAAAAACTGAAAAAATTCTCAGGAAATGAGGTGTTGTATGAACTTTGAAGAGTTAAAAGATAAACTTAAAAGAGCATTTCCAGAGGGTGTTGGGTATATTGAGCAACATGGGTGCAATTTTATAGATGTCGATGTGTCTGAATTTAAGGCAATGCTTAAATATTTGCGGGATGAGTGTGATTTTGAATATTTAAGTGATGTCGTTGCAGCACACTGGCCTAAAAGGAAAGAGAAGTTTGACGTTATTTACAATCTGTATTCTATAAAAAATAAATTGCGGGTTTTTGTCAGGGTGAAGATAGAATCAGATGCCATAGAAACAGTTACAGATCTGTGGAAATCTGCAATTTTTCTGGAGAGGGAGCAGTATGATTTAGTTGGTGTTAGGTTTGAAGGGCACCCTGACTTGAGGCGTATACTCATGCCGGAGTATTTTACAGGGCATCCTTTAAGAAAAGATTACCCTCTTAAAGGGCGTAAATGGTTTAATGACGTGGATGAGCAAAATCTCGGCATACATTTTAGTAAATAATGTGGGAGCTTGGCTATGCAGAATGTGGAAATGAAAGATATAAATCAGGAACGTTTTAGCGAATTGATAACGGTAAACATGGGTCCCCAGCACCCCAGTACCCATGGAGTTTTGAGATTAATTGTGGATTTAGACGGTGAGACTATTGTGGATGTTAGGCCGGATATTGGTTTTTTGCACCGCGGAGTTGAAAAACTCGCAGAAAACAGGACATACCACCAGTTTATCCCCCTAACGGACAGATTGGATTATCTGTCTTCACTTTCCAATAATCTTGGATATTGTTTGGCTGTTGAGAAATTTTTTAATGTGAAAATTCCTGAAAGAGCTGAATATTTGCGGGTAATTTTTGCTGAACTTGCCAGAATTGCCAGCCACTTAGTGTGGATAGCTACTCATGCTTTGGATCTTGGTGCAATGACAGTTTTTATTTACGCATTTCGTGAGAGGGAATATGTGCTTGACCTTTTTGAAATAGCTACAGGCCAGAGAATGACAAGCTCATGGATTCGTGTGGGGGGAATCAGGGATGATGTGCCTGAAGAGTTTTTTAAAAGATTAGGTGAATTTGTTTCGATTCTTGATGAAAGGGTCGATTCGTATGAAAGATTACTTACAAAAAACAGAATATGGCTGAAGAGAACAAAAGGAGTTGGGTATCTTTCAAAAGAGGAGGCTCTTAGTTATGGTGTGAGCGGTCCTATTATGAGAGGCTCCGGTATAGATTTTGATTTAAGAAGGGATGAGCCATACGGGATCTATGACAGGTTCGATTTTGAAGTGCCTGTGTATGAAGATGGTGATGTGTATGCCAGATATCTTGTTCGTCTCAAAGAGATCAGGGAAGCAAATAAAATCGTAAAACAGGCTATGGAGGGTATTCCTGAAGGGCCAATTATGACTGATGATCCCAGGGTTGCTTACCCTTCACATGAAGAAGTTTATGAAAAGATGGAAGCACTTATAAGAAGATTTTATATTGTATCCAAAGGTTTTAAGCCTCCCAAAGGGCACACTTACGCATGTGTTGAAGCCCCTAAGGGTGAGCTTGGTTATTATATAATTAGTGACGGGGATGCAAAACCGTACAGGTTAAAAATCAGGGCGCCCTCCTTTGTTAACCTTGGTGCAATATCCGAAATGTCAAAGGGGTATATGTTAGCTGATCTTGTGGCGGTTATCGGTAGTATTGATATTGTGCTCGGAGAGATTGATAGGTAAAGGAGGCTACTATGGCTGTGAAAGCTGCTGAAGAGCTGGATCTTTCAAAAATAGATAAAATTTGCGAAAAATATAAAGGCAAAAAAGGTTCCACAATACCTGTTTTGCAGGAAGTTCAGCAAGAATATGGGTATCTTTCCCATGAGATGCTGGAAAGGATTGGGGATAATCTTAACATGTCTCCACATCAGCTTTATGGTGTCTTGTCTTTTTATGCGCAGTTTTATACCACCCCCAGAGGCAAATATGTAATACGTGTCTGCAGGGGGACAGCATGCCATGTGAAAGGTTCTGGCAGGATATCTGAAGTGGTGAAAGAGGAGTTTGGTATCGGTAATGGTGAAACAACTGAAGACTACGGTTTTACTTTGGAAGAAGTGTCTTGCATAGGTGCCTGTGGGATGGCACCTGTTATTATGATTAATGATAAAACATATGGCAATTTAACACCCGAGAAGTCTAGAGAAATATTTAAAGATTATGCCAAAAAATTTAAAGAAGAGGAATAGGGGCAGGATATGAGTGCTGTTAAATCAGACGTTATAGAAGTGCATGTTTGCACAGGGACAGCAGGTGTTGCATCCGGTGCTTATGAAGTTATGGATGCGTTTAACAATGTTTTTAAAAGTAAAGATGTCCCTGCAATTGTAAAGGAAAGGGATTGTAAAGTAAAAAAAACAGGTTGCCGAGGCTTGTGTGAACGTGATGTGCTTGTGGATATTTATCTTCCTGGCGAAGAAGTAGTTACATATGAGCATGTTACCCCGGATAAGGTTCAAACCATAGTGGATGAACATATCGGAGGGGGGGAGCCTGTAAAGAAATGGGCAGCCAAGCAAAGTTACTA
This sequence comes from bacterium, assembly GCA_041694215.1. GTDB lineage: Bacteria > Chrysiogenota > Deferribacteres > Deferribacterales > Flexistipitaceae > Flexistipes. The sequence goes on along the minus strand of JASMTO010000229.1, from coordinate 9,385 downwards.
TGATTTTTATAAAAAACAAAAACGATATGTTCTAAAAGATTGCGGTGTTGTGGATCCTGAAGATATTGATGATTATATACAGTTAGGTGGATACGAAGCCATTAAAAAAGTTTTAAAAGAAATGTCCCCTGAGGATGTTATCGAGGAAGTTAAAAAAGCTAATCTTAGAGGACGAGGCGGTGGAGGATTTCCAACTGGTCTTAAATGGACATTTTGCCGTAAATCTCCTGGGGATCATAAATATCTTATATGCAATGCTGATGAGGGCGATCCCGGTGCTTTTATGGACAGAAGTATCATAGAAGGAAATCCACATGATGTTATAGAGGGTATGCTAATTGCCGCTTATGCCATCGGTTGCAATGAGGGTTACATATATTGCAGGGCTGAATATCCTTTGGCTATTGCAAGAGTTAAGAAGGCACTGAAAGTAGCAGAAGAGAGGGGTTACCTTGGAGACAACATCTTGGGAACTGACTTTAGTTTTACATTACACCTGAAAGAAGGTGCTGGAGCTTTTGTCTGCGGAGAGGAAACCGCTTTATTGGCATCCATCGAAGGTGAAAGGGGTATGCCTAGACCTAGACCACCTTTTCCTGCAGTAAAAGGCCTTTGGCAAAAGCCCACTAATGTTAATAACGTGGAAACATTTGCTAATCTACCGATGATTATTAAAAATGGTTCTGAGTGGTATAGTAATATCGGAACTGAAAAATCAAAAGGTACTAAAATTTTTGCGCTGAGCGGTAAGGTTAAAAGTACGGGTCTTGTGGAAGTTCCTATGGGTATTACTGTTAGAGAGCTCATTTTTGATGTTGGTGGTGGTATCCCTAAAAAGAGAAAATTCAAAGCGGTACAAATGGGCGGGCCTTCCGGCGGATGTCTGCCTGAGGAGTTGTTGGATACACCTATTGACTATGATTCGTTAATAGCAGCTGGTGCCATGATGGGATCAGGCGGCGTTGTTGTAATGGATGAGACAAACTGTATGGTTAATATTGCCAAATTTTTTCTTACTTTTACCCAAAGAGAGTCTTGCGGAAAATGTATCCCATGCAGGGTGGGAACCAAAACAATGCTGGAGATTCTCGAAAGGATCAGCGCTGGTAAAGGGCGTGAAGGTGATATTGACTTGTTGGAGAGTTTGGCGGAAGATATTAAGATATCCTCGCTGTGTGGTTTGGGGCAGACAGCACCTAACCCGGTACTTACAACAATAAGATATTTTAGAGATGAGTATGAAAAACATATATATGAACATAAATGTCCGGCGCGTGAATGTCCTGACCTTATAGAATTTGTTGTTGCTGAAGATAGATGTAAAAAATGTGGAATTTGCAAGAAGGTCTGTCCAGTTGATGCCATTTCATGGGAAAAAGGTAAAGTTGCTTATATAGATAAAGACAAATGCGTTAAATGTCGGGAATGTATTGTAAATTGCCCATTTAACGCAATAGATTAACCGGAGAGGATGAGCTATGCTGACCGTTACAATAGACGGAATTGAGGTTAACGTAAAAGAAGGTACTACAATACTTGATGCTGCTATTGAGGCAGGGGTGGATATACCAACACTGTGTCATCACAAAATGCTGCATCCTTTTGGAGCCTGCAGAATTTGTCTGGTGGAGGTAGAGAACAGTCCCAAGCTTATGACTGCTTGTACTACTCCAGTGGCTAATAATATGAATATTTTTACCCAGACAGAGAAATTGAAAAGAGTACGAAAAACTGCAGTAGAGCTGCTTCTGATTAATCATCCGCTGGACTGTCCTGTGTGTGATAAAGGTGGGGAATGCACGCTACAGGATTTAACATTTCAGTTTGGTATAAATGATGAAAGGTTTGACCCAAAACCGAATGATACACCAGTTGATCATTCAAACCCATTTATTGAAAGGGACATAGACAGATGTGTACTTTGCGGTAAGTGTGTAAGGATTTGTGATGAAGTAGTAAATATTCAAGCTATTAGTTTTCAGAATAGGGGTACAGATACAATAATCGGAACTTCTTTTGGTCAACCGTGGCATTGTGAGTACTGTGGTCAGTGTATGAGTGTTTGTCCGGTTGGATCGTTAAACAACAGGGTATACTTGTTTAAGAACAGACCATGGAATTTGGAAAGCACATATTCCACCTGTGGCTTTTGTTCATGCGGATGCACTGTTGTCATAGATCACCAGGATAACGAAATATATCGTATAACCGAAGACACTGATGCTGGGATTAACCATGGTTTCTTATGTGCGAAAGGGAGATTTGGTTTTGAACTTTTTAATTCAATAGAAAGGAAAAAGAAACCCCTTATAAAACAGAAAAATGAACTAACAGAAGTAGATTTTAAAGAGGCAATAAACTATAGTGTTGAAAAAATAAAAGAGATTAAAGAAACATATGGAAGTGAATCTATAGGAGTGGTTGTTTCTCCGAGAGTTACCAATGAGGAAGCGTTTTTAGCTCAGAAATTTGCCAGAGAGATCCTAGAAACTAACAATATTTATTCGTTTGAGAGTATAGATGCACTACCTGAAGCTACATATCACGATGTGGAAACAAGTGACAATATTTTGGTAATGAATAATGATGTCACCGAACTTAATCCGATTCTCGGATTAGCAGTAAGAAGAGCGGCTAGAAACAATCCGGCAAAGTTAAGTGTATTTTATAGTAAATACACGGCGCTTAAGAGAGTTGCCAGCCATTTTGTTAAAGAAAATCCGAAGAAAATATATGAAGAATTGGAAAAACTTCTTTTATCAGTAAGCGGCAGTGGCAGTGAATATTCTGAAATTGCCGAGGCATTAAAAAATGCAGAAAATCCCATTTTGGTTTATGACCCCTACAGCAGAAAAGATGTTGAGTTGGCAAGAAAATTTAAAGAGGTTGTTTCGGCACTAAAAACAATACCCTGTAAGTGGAAAAACAATTCTCAGGGGATAGTGGATATGGGTTGTTACAATGGAATAGCCCCAGGGTACAAGACGGCAGAAAAGGGTGATGATTTCAGAAAGGCACTGGAAACGGACAAGTTAAAAGGGCTCATTGTAATTGGTGAGAACCTTGCAATAAAACCTCAGTTGAAAGATTTGACCGGTTCCATTGAAAAACTTGACTTTGTTATGATTACCGATCCCTTTTACAGTGAGTCAGCCGAGTATGCCGATGTATACTTACCTGTTGCCACCTTTGTGGAAAAAGAAGGCAGTTTTACCAATCTTGAGGGCAGGGTACAAACGATAAGCAAATCTGTTGAAAAGAATTTACCTTCGGATCTTGAAGTAATAAGCCTTTTGGCAGCAGGGATTAAAAAAGAGCTGCCTAATGATATTGATGAAGTAAGAAATATGATTAAGAAAGAGAATGAACTTTACTCTGATATATCTTTTGACGGGGATTTGATTAAATACCCATACATTTTTGATGAAAGCATAGACAATGAGAAGATAGATTTATCCGGTACTGGGAAATATTATCTTGCTCCTGCTGCACTCAGACTGCATTCTGGATCATACACGAGATATTCTCCTGATCTGATGAAAGTATACGGTGAGCCTATGTTGGAAATTAATCCGGAAGATGCTGAAGTCCTCAATGTTGACGAAGGCGAATACTTAACTGTTAAAGCTGGAGCTATAACCAGAAAGTACAAAGTCACTATTGATAAACATGTACATAAGGGCACTGTCTTTTTGCCAAATGATTATGTAGAGACAGCTGAGATATTTCAAAAAAGTAAATATATAAAGGTGGATTTGGTTAAACATGCAGGTTAGCTGTTATCTGTATAATATTTATTGGTGAGTAACTATTCGATAATATAATAAATTAGACGAGGTTAGCTATGCTAATTGATGTGATTTTGATACTGATCAAAGTTTTACTTGTAATCACTGTCTTATTGCTTGGTGTGGCCTATATGACATGGGCGGAAAGAAAAGTTATTGGTCACATGCAGGTGAGGCTTGGTCCTACACATGTGGGATGGAAAGGTCTATTGCAGCCCATTGCTGATGGTCTGAAGTTGGTGGCTAAAGAGGATGTCACCCCGACGATGGTGGATAAGCCAGTTTATATTATTGCTCCACTTTTAAGTCTTATCCCTGCTCTGGCTGCTTTTGCAGTCATACCTTTTGCTGATAAGTTTATGTTTATGGGCAGAGAGATGCAGCCATATATAGCTGATGTAAATATTGGTCTTCTGTATATACTGGCGATTTCCTCTGTGGGGACATATGGAATTATTATGGCCGGTTGGGCTTCGAATTCAAAATATGCACTGCTTGGCAGCCTTAGATCTTCAGCTCAGGTTATTAGTTACGAAACGGCAATGGGGCTTGCACTTGTAGGTCCTGTACTGCTTGCCGGTACCCTAAGTCTCAGGGGAATTACTCTGGCACAAGGTGATTTTATGTGGTTTATTGTGCCGCAGATTGTTGCCTTTGTTATCTACCTTATTTCTGCAGTTGCTGAGACAAATAGAGCACCTTTTGATTTACCGGAAGCGGAATCGGAACTTGTGGCAGGTTTTCATGTGGAGTACTCAAGTATGAAATTTGCTCTGTTTTTTCTAGCTGAATACGCCAATATGTATGTCGTTTCATCTATTGCTGCAATTGTTTTTCTTGGAGGTTTTAGTGGACCTATTCTGCCGGGATTTATTTGGTTTGTGTTGAAGGTTTTGGTTTTTATGTTTTTCTATCTTTGGCTGAGGGCTACGTTTCCCCGTTTGCGTTTTGATCAGCTTATGCACCTTGGCTGGAAGATTTTGATACCTGTTGCTCTTGCAAATATTATGGTGACGGCAGTTGTAGTTTACATTGTAAGGTAAGGAGTTGACTATGAAAAATATATTTGACACAATTTTATTTACTGAATTACTGCAGGGGATGGGTGTCACACTCAAACATTTTTTTAAAAAACCTGTAACGTTTAAGTATCCCTATGAAGCTACACCTATTTTCCCCAGATTTCGAGGGATTCATTACATGAAGACTAACGAGAAGGGTGAGCCACGATGCGTTGGTTGCTACCTATGTGAAGCTGTATGTCCTGCTGAATGTATACATATCGAAACAGATGCTGGCCCAAATGGAGAGAGACTCGTTAGGAAATTTGAAATAGATCTTTCCAGATGCATTTACTGCGGTTTTTGTGAGGAAGCATGCCCTAAAGATGCGATACATATGGGCAGCAGGTTTGATACTGTTGACTCTACGCGGGGAAATTATGTAGTAAATATGAAATACTTAGTACAAAATTATAAAGGAGAATAGATTATGGAACAGTTGGCATTTTACGTACTCGCATTTATAGCGATAATTTCAGCCCTGTTCATGATTACACGGATTAACCCGGTACATTCGGCACTATGGATGCTTTTAACATTTTTTGCCGTTGCGGGGATATTTGTGCAGCTAAATGCTGAATTTATCGCGGCAATCCAGGTGCTCGTTTATGCGGGTGCAATTTTGGTTTTATATCTATTTGTTGTAATGCTACTGAATCCGAAAAGCCGCGGATTTATCAAAGTGCCTGTCAGGTACGTTTTGGGAACGTTGATAGCTCTTGTGCTGGTTATTCAGATTTTTGCCACACTCCGAAGCGCAAATGTGATTGGAAAGCAAGGGAGTATAACCCCTGAGGTTATGAAGGAATCAGGTAATGTGTTTCTCTTTGGTAAAGAACTGTTTACCACATATCTGGTGCCTTTCGAGGTATCATCAATATTGCTACTTGTAGCAATGATTGGGGCCATTGCCCTTGCGAAAAAGGATTAAGGGGGAAGGCGATGTTATTGCAGCATTATTTGATACTAAGCGCTGTATTATTTGGAATTGGTATAACAGGTGTGCTTATACGAAGAAACCTGATTGTTATGTTCATGTCAATGGAGTTAATGCTTAATGCGGTCAATATAAATATGGCTGCTTTTTCCAAATACTTACATGCAATGAGCGGACAGATATTTATCGTTTTTATTATGTGTGTTGCGGCTGCTGAGGCGGCAGTTGGTCTTGCGTTAATTATTTCACTTTTTAGAAATAAACAGACGATAAATGCAGATGAGTTTAATTTAATGAGTAAATAGGAGAGGAAAATGATTGAGTTAGGGATACTATTAGGACCTCTTGCAGCAATAATTATAAACGCCTTTTTTGGTAGGCTTTATTTGAAGGAGAAAGCAAGTTATGTATCCATTGCAGGTGTGCTCATATCTCTTGTGCTCTCCATTGTGACTTTTGTGAGAGTTGCCGGCGGGTATCACCTCGATACTGTAGTATACGAATGGGTACTGGCCGGAAATATACACATACCGTTCGGAATTCTTATAGATCAGTTAACGGCGATTATGCTTATAGTTGTGACCTTTGTAAGTACAATGGTTCATATCTATTCTATAGGTTATATGCACCATGATCCCGGGCACTGGAGATTTTTTACATATCTTTCTATTTTTACATTGTCGATGCTTGTTCTGGTACTTGGCAACAACTTTTTGATGCTTTTTGTTGGCTGGGAACTTGTTGGTCTTTCATCATACTTGTTGATCGGATTTTGGTTTCACAAAGACAGTGCAGCTGATGCCAGCAAAAAAGCTTTTGTTGTAAACAGGATCGGTGACTTTGGTTTTTATATAGGCCTGTTGCTCGTTATTATTACATTCAACAGTCTCAACTACAGCGATGCATTCAATATTCATGCAATAGAACAGGCAAAAGAGATAACTTATCCTATATTCGGTATCCAGATGAGTCTTCTGGATATTATGACTTTTGGTCTTTTCTGTGGTGCCATAGGTAAATCAGCTCAGTTTCCGTTGCATGTTTGGCTACCGGATGCTATGGAAGGTCCTACACCGGTTTCAGCGTTAATACACGCAGCTACAATGGTTACTGCCGGTGTTTACATGGTTGCACGTTGCAATCCACTTTTTTCTCAAGCTGAGCTTACCAGTGTAATTGTCGTGTATGTGGGTGCAATAACAGCGTTTTTAGGAGCTACAATCGGTCTTACCCAATTTGACTTCAAAAGAGTACTGGCTTATTCAACAATCAGCCAGTTAGGATATATGATAATGGCCGCAGGTGCAGGAGCGTATGTGGCGGCAATTTTTCATCTGTTTACACATGCTTTTTTCAAAGCTCTGCTCTTTCTGTGCTCAGGTAGTGTGATGCATGCAATGCAGGATGAGCTTGACATCAGAAAGATGGGTGGACTTATCAAAAAGATGCCTATCACCGGTTATACATTTCTGATTGGGTGTATTGCAATTGCCGGTATCCCACCCCTTGCTGGTTTTTGGAGTAAAGACGAAATACTCGCAATGACCTTTTCTGCTAATTACAAGTTTGCATGGTTTATAGGAGCAGTTGTTGCTTTTATGACCGCTTTTTATATGTTTAGACTGTGGTGGATGGTATTTAAAGGCGAACCCAGGGATAAACACCTTTATGATCATGCCCACGAATCGCCTTCTTCAATGACTGTTCCACTTATTTTACTTGCGATACTTTCAGTTGTCGTGGGTGCTATATTTGGTTATCCCCTTGAAAACGGTTATATACATTCTTTCCTCGGACCGGTGCTAACACCGGCACATGGCGGAGGGGAACATCATATGAGTGCTGCATTATCAACCGGTTTGATGACTTTATCAATAGTTCTTGCAGTAGCGGGTATATATGTATCGTATCTTTATTACATTCAAAAGCCTGAACTGCCCGCTAAAACTGTGAAAGCTTTTAGACCTGTCCACAAATTCTTTTATAATAAATGGTACTTTGATGAGTTGTATGATGCAGTTATAATTCAGCCTATAGTACTTATTTCAAGATTTCTGTGGAAAGGATTCGATAACAATGTGATAGATTTTATAGTGAACGGTGCCGGATGGACTGCAAGATCTCTGGGGCGCTTTCTCAGAATCATTCAGACCGGCCGTATGCAGACGTATTTGTTTACGATGGTACTGGGTGTTGTGATTTTGCTAACAATATTTTATATGGGATACTAGGGGGACGGTCATGATAGATAACATATTGACTACACTTATATTTTTTCCGCTTCTGGCTGCTTTTGTAATCTTTTTGTTCTTCAGAAGTGGAAAAGCTACAATGTGGGCTGCTTTTGTAGCCAGCGTTATTGAACTGATAATGACAATGCCCCTGATGTTTAATTTTAACAAGGGGACTGCTGCAATGCAGTTTGTTGAAAAAGTAGACTGGATTCCGGCTTTCGGGATTCAGTATCATCTTGGTGTTGACGGAATATCAGTGTTAATGATTTTTCTTACGACGCTGCTTACAGCGATTGCAATACTGGGCTCTTTTACATACATACAGAAAAGGCGTAGAGAGTTCTATCTTGCCATGCTGGTTTTGGAGACAGGTATGGTTGGTGTTTTTCTTGCTCTTGACTTTTTCCTCTTCTACATATTCTGGGAGGCAATGCTTATTCCTATGTATCTGATTATCGGTGTATGGGGTGGACCAAGACGTATATATGCAGCGGTTAAGTTTTTCCTTTATACCTTGGCAGGCTCATTGCTGATGATGCTGGCGATTATTGCACTTTATTTCAAACATGGAGCAATAACTGGTGTGTATACATTTGATATTTTACAAATTGCATCTGTTACATATCCCGCTGAATTTCAAATTTTTGTGTTTCTTGCTTTTTTTCTTGGCTTTGCAATTAAGGTTCCAATGTTTCCTTTTCATACCTGGCTTCCGGATGCACATGTGGAGGCTCCTACAGCCGGTTCAGTTATACTGGCAGGTGTTTTGTTGAAAATGGGGACTTACGGTTTCCTGCGTTTCTGTCTTCCCATTACTCCTATTGCATCAATCAAATTTGTTCCATTAATTGCAACTCTTTCCGTTATTGCGATTATTTATGGCGCATTAGTGGCTATGGTTCAGGAGGACATAAAGAAGTTGGTAGCGTATTCTTCAGTCAGCCATATGGGTTTTGTTACACTGGGTATTTATGCCTTTAACCCTGCCGGTATTGAGGGCGGAATACTTCAAATGTTCAACCACGGTATAATTACAGGTGCACTGTTTCTTTTGGTGGGTCTGATTTACGAAAGGACTCATACCCGTATTATTAATGAATATGGCGGTATCGCAGTGAAAGTACCGGTATTTGCAACATTCTTTTTAATATTTACTATGGCTTCAATAGCATTGCCGAGTATGGGAGGGTTTATAGGTGAGTTTCTCGTACTTGTCGGAAGTTTTCAGGCATTTTCTGACTATGCTATAGTTGCAGCGATAGGGGTAATTTTTGCAGCAGTTTATATGCTGTGGATGTATCAGCGCGTATTCTTCCACAAGCTGAATCCAAAATGGGAAAAACTGCTGGATGTGAATGTGCGGGA
>JASMTO010000228.1:0-2929 GCA_041694215.1 bacterium | reverse complement strand
CAGCAACTCCCCTAGAGCAGACACCTGCATCACCAGAAGATTTCATTATAAATTCACCACCCTCCATGTATAAAAATGCCTGCACAAAACGCATAGCCTGAGCAGTATTGACATAAACTACCACAGCATCCGGTTCAACACCTTCAATGGGCCTCTCCAGAGAAAAAGTAAGAACCCCTTTACACCTGAAATCAACCCTCGGCATATTTTTCTGCATATTTGCCGCTGCAGTGATATTCTTTTGGTATACATTACAATTAACTTCACCGTTTATAACCCTGTCCGGTGTATCAATAAGTCCACAACAGGAAGCTCCCAATACACAAAAACTATCTTTTGCAGTAATGTAGGTAGACCAGTTGTAATATCTTGAGTATGCTATCTGCTGGCAAATGTTGATTTTTTTGTCCTTCACCCTTACTCTACCTATAAATTCCTCATCCCTGAACAACTTAACACCCACAGGGTTAGTCTGCAGCCTGACAGTCTTATTTAACGTTTCTAAAAATTCTTTCATGACTCCTCTCCATACTCTATTAAAGCTTTTAGCAAATCTCCCAAAGAAATAATACCAACAAGCTCTCCATCTTGTAAAACAGGTATTCTATGGATATACTTCTCAAGAAAAATTTTTGCCACATCCACCAAATTATGATCAGGCTCCACTGTAATCGGTGGTGTTCCCATAACCTCTTTTACCGGAGGGTCAGTAAGCTCCTGAACGTCAATAAGAGGTATTTTATCGGCTTCGTTTAAAATATCAGGTAACCTGCTCATCATATCAGACTCACTAAATACACCAACAACTTCCCCTGCACTGTTCAAAACAGGCAAACCAGTGATACCATGCTTGCGCAATCGTAATATAACTGTCCTAATACTTTCATCTTCGTGCGCCGTTATCACAGAAGTAGTCATAACATCTTTTACTTTGGTTTTCATCTTTTGCCCTGCCTCCACAATAGCATCATTCAAATATTTCTGCTTAATATGTAATTATAATCAAACATTGTTCATAATATTAGATGATTAAGCTTTATTTGTAAAGATATTTTTATATGGCGTCACCCCATTTTTTTAGCATAAATATTTTCCAATGTAAGTTGCACAAATTTTGTGATGACGCCATATTTTTATTGGCGGACATACAATTTACATCTGAGTGGCAATTTCTTTAAGTATATCCCTTAAAATTTCACCATCCGGAGATTTTGGCAAAACCCTCGTAAATTTTACCTTCTCTTATTTGTATAATAGGCCCTTTGTTTTTATACCACATAACTCGCTACTGTCCGGTAGCTGCAATCAAAATCAGTATATTTTTCCCTCAATCTGTCAAAAACCCTTTTAGCCGTATGTCTTTGCTTGAGCCTTATCTTTCTGTCATTTTCTAACCAGCTGTCTATTCCCTCCTTATATGCATCAAGCTTCGATCCCCTGACTTCCGATACAGGCAACTTTTCTTCCGCCCAGTTCTCTTTCTCAAGATATTTGTTTACTGCCTTGCGATCAAAGCCAGTTTCCCTACCTATTTCTGTCACATTTTCCCCTTTGTTAAAATACATATTTCTAATATCTTCAATTTCTAACATATTTAACATCCTCTCTTTTTGCTTCATGTAAGTTCTTTATAACAACTTACAGAGGTTTATCAGTTGTGAAAATTCTTGCAATTATTTCTTGCAATTTTCGGGAATTCCTATTGCAACTTTGTCCATTTTTAGTATGCAACAAATAATTTTTATCAAATATTTAGCAGAAGATAAAAATATGATGACTTCTATGAAAATACATTATTTAAAGATTTTGTCATTTAAAAGTCTCTCCATATTCTCTATATATTAGCACGGCATTTCATATAGCTAAGCCCAGCCTACTAAATTAACCTCAGTAATTAACGAATTATTAAATAAACAATCTCTTGTGATAATCAGGATAAAATAAAAAAATAGTGGTATAACAAAAAAATCTATTGACTCTTAAAATAAAATAATATTATATTGTGTCATAAAAAAAAAGGAGGTAACTATGGAAGAAAAAAGCTGGGCTAATCCATCAATTATTGGTTTAATGGGTTTTGCTACAACAACTATGGTGACAGGTTTGCATAACGCAGGTTTATTTGGTGCCGCACCAACTCTTGCTTTAGCACTAGCCTTTGGTGGGACAGCGCAATTTGTTGCTGGTATCATTGACTTGAGGAAAGGCTCTCTTTTTGGTGGCAGTGCTTTTATATCTTATGGTGCCTTTTGGTGGGCTGTGTTTATCCTTACATTTGTTTTACCAAAATGTGGTGTTGCATTGTCCGCTCAAGAGGTATGTGCATTTTTCTCGGTATGGGCACTTTTCACACTGTCTTTTTGTATTGCTGTTCAACATGTAGGTAAATATTTATCAGTTTTATTTTGGTTGTTATTCATTGCTTTTGTATTGTTAGCATTATTAGCCGTCAATATGGTACCTAAGTCTTTGACTGGTTATGAAATATTTATTACAGGACTTGTTGCATGGTATATAGCAACTGCTGAATTAGTAAATGGTGTAGCAGGGAAACAGATACTGCCTCTAAAGTAGGATGTATAATTTTTTATTTGTAATATAGCTTGATAATTTTAAATAAGTACCCCACTCGATTTCATCTAACTTAAATGAAATTTTGAGGGGGTACTTATTGTAATTATCCAAAGGTCTTTATATGCTATGTGCACATTTGGCACTTGCAGCTACTTTTAAATACATCAACTATTTTTTAGCCCAACTTGTCAAAAAATGCATAAAGTTATTGAAGTGGATTTTAAATTTGCCTTAGCCCAACTTTGCCAAAAAAATGCGTAAAGTACTGATATATATAGAAGTGGATTTGAAATTATTCACTACAGATTTTTTTGTTGCGTAAAATTCTGCATGAATAACCCAGGGCACTATAAAT
>JASMTO010000227.1:0-2784 GCA_041694215.1 bacterium | reverse complement strand
GCAACTGTACCGTTATAATCAAAAACTATGTTTTGTATGTTTAAAGTCTCGTTTCCTGGGATTTTGATTTTCATGTGATATATGCCTTATTGTTTGTTAATATTTATAAGATTAACGTTTGCAGCATGCGCGCCCACGAAATGCAGCCGAAGGCGCAATGTAGTGGGCGTCGCCGTGCCTGCACTGGTTATGTTTTTTACCCATTCAAGTACTGCTCAAATGAAAGAGCACTCCATGAAAATGAGCCAATTGGTGCAATCGGTGGTATGGGTGGAATCGGTGCTATAGGCGCAATCGGGGGTATGGGAGGAATTAGGGGAATCTGAGGTATCGGAGGAATTGGCCCACCTTCGGCTCCGTCCATGAACGCAACACAGTTTCCTTGGCGGTCTCGAAAAAAGCCTCTATCCAAAGTGCCAAGATGTCGGCCCTGATATGTAAACAAATTTCCGTCATTGATAAATGCAGCATGGCGATTCTGAAGCGTATAGATAACTTCCCCATTCAGCCAGCCGGCAACTCTTCCGTTTCGGTCAAAGATAGCTTCCATTACTCCTCCCTTAAAACATAACGTTTAAAATGAGCCAATAAATTGCCCGCAGGGTAATTTATTGGCTCCACTGTTTTGTTAGATAATCACCATTGAATATATTGTGATGAAAGTTCTTTAAAACGACTGTCGAAAATACATTTTCCAGTACCTTCAATTTTTTCTATCAAATAATCTAAACATTCAATAATTCTGGCATTTACAACACTTTGTTTTATTTTTTCCAATGCTACTTTTGCCTGAGTTCTACATACAGAGGACTCCAGTTTTCTTTGAATCTCATAATTGGTTAATACATCCATTGCATGTGGTGCATACTGATCACCAAGTTTGGATAGTAAATCGTCATAATAACTTTTCCCTCTTGGCGAAACACCTTGACAATAAGAGACGCCTCTACCAATACGACACATCAATACAACTTTTACAAGCTTTTCTGCATTATTTGGCAATATATCTCTTTGTTCTTGAATATAAGAAGAAAGTGTGTCTGCGACAGGTGCTTCGTAATGAAAATTGTCCCAACCATTGTGTTTTTCTAATAGTTGGTCAAGTAGAGCATCGATGATTATTGCTCTTTCACTATGTGAACGAAAAGAATTGCCACCAACAACATCAAAAAACTGTTCACCAAGTATATATTTGTCTTTATGTAGATTAGTGTTATACCCTTCAAGAATAATTCCGAGCTTATATTTTGGTTCATCAATACAATTTTCCCATATTTTAGGTGCAATTATTGATATGTTTTTTCGAACTTGAGGATCAGTATCAGGTGCAACATAGATACCAAATGTTGTTCGGAGAATACTTTTTATGTGATGACTTGCTAATTCAGATATTTTGCCTTCAATTGTTTTTTGCGTAGTTGGATCAATAGGTGTTGTATAAGTTTTTAAATTTTGGATGAAAGCTTGTACTTGCAATGCTGCTTCTGTTGGTCTATCGTTGAGGACATCTTGGATGCATGTTTGTAGCCATCCAAGTAATTCAAAGGCATTTATTGTGTAGTTAGTGGGATGAGAAATACCAATATCATTTCTCATATCCAAAATGTGTTTTAGTTTTTTATATGTTGTATCAGAGATCAATTCAAGTTTTCGACATGTATCAAGAAGTACAGTGTCTTTTAACGATGCTAAATCATCTTCATTTTTATAAAATTCTCTTGTTTTTCCACCTACTGCAGAATCAAAGAAAATGTCTAATCCATATGCAATGGCTTTTTTTCGAAGATCAATGACAACTTCATTCCAAATTGCATTGAGTGAATAGTCGAATAAACCGAATCCTGCACCTACAACAAACTTAGATAAATAACGTGCGTCTTGTTTTACTTCAGGTGGTAAAGATTCTATATAAGCAGGTAAATTTTGTCCAATAATGGCTCGTTCTGATTGTTCAGCAATTATATTATCGGAAGGAAGTCCTATTTGCTGCAGAAAGTCAACTATACGCTGTGCTTGTGGATCTATTAAATCTGTATGATTCTTTATTGTAAGTTCATCCATTGTTTCTCCTATTTATCTAACTATTTATTAGTAATACATTATATATTAATTACCCATAAAATCACTTAATAGTAATACATTTTAAATGTTATGATATAAAGTTAGACAAAGTCCTATAAATAGGATTAATTCAATAAAATATAAAATAATATATTACAATATGTAATATTTTTTATCTTATTTTTTATCTTTGATATAATTATTTTTGTTAGATTATTAACTAATATCCTTCATATCTTATCAAAATGTTCTGATATTGATTAAAAACTGTAATAGTTTAACAAAATGCTAAATATATCAGGAGTCTATTATGGGTAAAAAATTACTAGATATTATGAGAGACAAAATACGATTTAAGCACTACAGTATAAAAACAGAGCAAAGTTATATTGGCTGGGCTAAAAGATCAGAATATTCAAGCGTTAAGAGCCAAAGAGAGAAAACATATTCCAGTAGTTTTAACTATAGAATAAGGTAGAACTTAAAATTAGATTGGAAACTTCTAAAAAGTTTTATGTAGATTTTGCCAAAATCTGACAAAGGTGTACTTTAGGTACACCGAAGTCAGTTTTTAGTGAAAGATTCGTGAAAATTATTAGAAATTATTCCCACTCGATAGTTGCTGGTGGTTTTGAGCTGATATCATAAACAACTCTGTTGATCCCATCAACTTCATTGATGATTCTTCTTGAGATTGTTTCTAATACATCGTGAGGGATGTGA
>JASMTO010000226.1:0-4224 GCA_041694215.1 bacterium | reverse complement strand
AGCAAAGCTTTCATGTATTATTAATAACAGGGATAACAATGCACAAATTTTTATTAAAAAAAATTTTCGCAACAACACCGACTTATTTTGTACATACGCAGGAAATATTATTGCTGCAGATCTCTATGACAGTGAAATAATATCCATGTTCTCTGTCTGTAACAATAAACTAAAACTCGCAGAGATCCTTCTTAAAAACAGACAACCTGAAAATGTTTTAACATTACTTGAGAATGATGAAAGCGATCGATCACTTTATACAAAAGCGAGAGCTTATATTTTAGCAGGTGATGAAAAAAAAGCCAGGGCGCTAGCAAACAAAATTAGCGACAAATCTTTAAAAGAAAGACTTTTCAGCAATGAATAATAAAAAATATTCTAAATATCTTATTTTTATCTTTGCTTTCGGCATAATAATAACGCTCATCGTCTATATTACAATGAGCAAAAGTTATAATTACTACGGCAAGGCTAAAGAGGCATTTGAAGAACAAAATTATAAAGAAGCTTTAATCTATGTAAACAAGGCTTTGGAAAAGGATAATCTAAACCGACCTGCTTTGTTACTAAAAACGAAGATAAACAAGATTTTGAACAGTAATGAAAAGTACAAAAAAGCAAAAGAATTTCACAAAACAGCCATGAGGCATTTATTTGAGGAAAACTATAGCGAAGCCCGCTACTTTATATCCAAAAGCTACGGTTTAATACTCAGTATCCCAACGGATGCCCACAACATCGAAAAAGTAAACGAATTAAGGAAACAGGTGGAGAAGGATCTGGATAAAATCATGGCAATCATTCCTTCAAAATTTTACGACACAGCTGTTAAATTAGCTGAAAAAGGGCAGTATATAACGGCTTTCGAGTATTTAAACAATCTTCAGAATCAAAATCGTGAAACAATAGAGCTGAAAAATCAACTTGCTTTTAAAATAGGTACAGAGCGATATTCAAAAATTATTGCATCTAAAAAAGCAAAGGATCATGTTGTAAGGGATGCCATTTACTGGCTGTCACAGGTATCAGAAGAAAGCACTTTGTATGATCAGGCCCAAAAACAGATACAAATATTAAAAAACTACCTCAAAGAATAAACAGGGAGAAAAATGGGTAAAGTATACATAAAAACATTTGGCTGTCAGATGAATGAATATGACTCCAAAAGAATTCTAGCCGTATTTGGCAACTACGGTTTCAGTAGAGCTGAAACACCAGAAGATGCCGATTTTGCAATTTTAAACACATGCAGTGTCAGAGAAAAACCCCATCATAAAGTTAATAGTGAAATGGGCAGACTGAAAAAAATAAAAAAAAGGAACCCTTCCTTCAAAATTGGAATATGCGGGTGTGTTGCACAGCAGGAAGGTGAGCAACTTTTAAAGCAATACCCATATGTTGATTTTGTTATTGGAACAGAAGCTGTAAGCAGACTGGAACATACGTTAGGCCTTGTGCTTTCTGGTGAAAGGGTATCGGATACTGAACTAAAGGATAAGAATCTCAGTATCGATACATTTACAAGACATGCAGGAATATCTGCTTTCCTAACAATAATGAAAGGGTGTAACAATTTCTGCTCCTACTGTATCGTTCCGTATGTGAGAGGCAGAGAAATTAGCCGTAAACCTATGGAAATAATAAACGAAGCTAAGTATCTTGTTCATTCAGGTGTAAAGGAAATTACGTTATTAGGACAAAACGTCAACTCATACGGAAAAAACCTTGACGAAAATATTAATTTTCCCAAACTTTTATATATGATAAGTAAAATTAAGGGGTTACAAAGGTTGCGGTTTGTAACGTCACATCCAAAAGATTTTTCTGATGATTTATTATCGGCGATAAAAGATATTAATCTTATTTGTGAATATTTGCATTTACCCTTACAATCTGGCTCTGACAATATATTAAAAAGAATGAACCGGAAATATACATATGAAAATTACAAAGAGAAAGTACTAAAAGCAAAAGATCAAATCCCTGACATTGCAGTTTCATCAGATTTTATTGTGGGATTTCCCGGCGAATCAGAGGCTGACTTTGAAAAAACTGTTAGCGCTTTAAGAGAAATTGAATATGAGTCTGTGTTTGCCTTTAAATACTCCCCAAGGCCACATACCGCAGCGGCAGAATTGAAAGATGACATCCCTGAAAAAGAAAAAAACCGGAGACTCAGCAGGCTTCTTGATGTGCAATCAGAGATAACAGCTAATTTATTGAAACAGTATATCGGTGGCGTATGTGAGGTACTTGTTGAAGGAATGAGCAAGAGGGATGAAGGAATATATACCGGCAGGAATAGGCAAAACAGGGTTGTCAATTTCAAAAGCAGTGTCTCTTTAAACCCTGGAGACATTGTGAATGTTACGATTACACAAGCCAAAAAGAACAGCCTTTTTGGAATAAATACAGAAGAATCTATATTAATAACTAACAATCGGAGGCAATAGATGTTTGAGGTAGTAGCTAAATGCGTACTAAAAGAACCATTGACTTCAAGATATTTATTAATACTGGAAGCAAAAGACAAAAGTTTTTATATTCCCATTAACATAGGGGTTTTTGAGGCTGAGGCCATTTATACGGCACTTAATCAAATTCAGTCCCCGAGGCCTCTCACTTACGACTTTTTTAAGGGTATTCTTAATGTAATTGATGATGTTAATATCGAGAAAATTACGATTTACGATGTTGATGGGCACGTTTATAAGGCAAGGCTTGAGTTTGCCCATAATAGTAAACACTGTAATGTGGACTGCAGACCTTCTGATGCTATAGCATTAGGGCTGCGTCTGAATGCCCCTATATTTGTGGAAGACAGTATAGTGGAGCAAAAGAAATGTGTTTCAAAAAACTGTCTCCGGGAAAATGAAAAGTTAATACTGGAGCAATTGATAACTGATCAGGCCACCACCTACTGGAACGTATAAGTGTATGGGAATAAACTTTATTCACACCGCCGATTTGCATTTGGGCAGAGGGCTGGATTTTTACACTGAAAAATCTCTTACCATATATAATGATCTGTTAAGTGAAATTGCTGAAACTGCCAGGCAGAACAATGTGGATTTTATTGTATTTTCAGGGGATACATTTAATAATCACGACGTTGAAGTATCAGTAAAGAAGCTGTTCCTCGATTTTATAAAAGATTTAAGCGCAGATAATATCGACATTTATTACGCATGTGGTAACCATGATTACTACATCCCTGATTTTTACAGACCTTTTGAAAGGGAAGAAAACTTTCATCTCTTCCCTGAAAACTGGTATACCTTTTACAAAGATGACCTGGCCATACACGGTTTCAGCTTCTTTGAGCAGGCGTTGAAAAAAAGAATGCTTGCACTCTTCTCCCCTGAAAATCTGAGTACGGTTAATATATTCTGCTTTCATACAAACATTGAAGAAATGGGGAGTATGCATGAAAATTATGCTCCCTCTTCCACCACAGAGTATGAGGAAATTTTAGCTCCGTCATACTTTTGTTTGGGGCATATACATAAAAAAAGCGAATGGATAAAATCAAACAATAATCTCGTTTACCCAGGATCCCCTCTTCCCACAAGGCATAACGAGACAGGTGAAAAGGGCTTCTATCTGGTCAAATTATGTAATGATCATCATTTTGAAAAAATATTTATCCCTTCAGTGGCAGTACTGCTGGATCACAGTATCGATATATCCGGATCTGAAGATATTTTAGGGATAAACAGTCTAATTGAAGAAACTGTATTAAAAACAGAATCAGAGATTAAAAACAGATATGTATCACATAATATAAAGCTCACAGGCTACGTGCCACCATCGGTTAAAAGGGAGATTTTGGAGCATATTGCTAACGGTTATCTATATGAAGCAGGAAAAATTGCAAATATTGAAGATAAGAGCCTTGCAAAGATATCACCGGAGGAAATTGCTGAAAACAGAGGATTATTTGAAGCAATTGTTGAAATTTTCAAACAAATTGAATTAAATGACGTGCCACTAGATAATAAAGTGCTCAATGAGTATTCTGAGATGGATATTAAAGACTTTGATTCTATAAAGCATGATGCTCTATCCGTTTTGTATACTATGCTAAAAGGTGATATGTGAGTACCTACGTAAACACTCTTTACATCTCAAAATATGGTATTTTCAAAGATAAAAACCTGATTTTTCAAAACGGTAAAATTAATCTGATTTTCGGAGATAACGAAACAGGGAAAACAACCCTAA
>JASMTO010000225.1:0-10231 GCA_041694215.1 bacterium | reverse complement strand
TCAAGTTCCGTATCCTCCCCACTGATATTAAGTTCTATATCTTTGTTCATATCCCGGCACATATCTCTGACAACGCGTGGGAATTTATTAAAAACCTTACCAACCGGCACCATCCTTGTTTTCATCACTGCCAGCTGAAGCTCGGTTGTTATAAGGCCAATCTGAGAAGATGTTTCATTGAGCTGCTCAATCAGGTAATCACCTTCATATTTTTTTTCCAAATCTCCGGAAATTTGAAAAATCCTGTTACGACCAAGTACCAGCTCACCCACAAGATTCATCAGACTGTCCAGTCGGGAAACATCCACTCTGATGGTTTGCTCTATGGCTTTGGTTGCCTTTTTAATCTGAGCCGGATCTTCCTTTTTCTTTGGTTTTTTAGCAGGGGCATCTGTTTCCTTTGATTTCCCGGTTAATTTGCCCTCATTGGCAAGCTTGAGTTTTTTTACAAGCTCATCAATGCTGACACTATCATCACCTTGTTTTATTTCCTCTAAAAGTTTCTTGGTTGCGTCAACAAACTCAAGGAGTATATCCATAATTTCTTGAGTTACTGCCATTTCCCCTTTGCGCAGCTTATTGAGTATATCTTCAGCTTGATGTGTTAGGGTGCTTAATTTGTCAAAACCAAGAAAAGAAGAAGATCCTTTTATCGTATGGGCGGATCTAAATATTTGATTTAAAAGGTCATAGTCTTGCTTTCTGGATTCAAGCTCCACTAAATCCTGGTCAAGACTTTCGATAATTTCTTCAGACTCAACAATAAAATCCTGTATAAGATCCTGCATGTCATCCTGAGCGCCCATATAGCCTCCTTCTTATTACATCCCGAATTCTTTCAGAAGTTCATCAACCAAATCCTGATCCTGGAGTATACTATCTTTATCACCAAGCCTGTTAAGTTTGTTAATATCTATTTTGTTATCTTTTATGCCTAGTTTAATAACGATATCGGTTATCTTTCTTTCCAAATCTCTTACTATTTTTATAAGTTTGTCAACTTTTTGTTTGGTAATATCCTGGAATTCCAGCGAAGAGATCATGTCAAAACATATATCTTGTCCGCTAATGGTTTTCTCTTTTAATCTGTCAACAAGCCCTTTGGCGTAATCAATATCACCTTCCTTAAGCTTATTAATGAGCTGATCATAGTCTTCTTTAAATGCGTCTATGTTAAAATTGAGTTTGTCAGATAGTGTTAAAAGGGATTCTGAGGCTTTTTCTGTATCATGGACAACTTCTTTCAGTACCCGTTGAAAAACGGGTAAATCTTCATAGGAGCCTTCAACTGTATCACTAACAGCTCCAAGTTTTTTTATAGCATCATTAAAATAGCTTGCAAGATCAAAAAGTTCACTTTCCGGATCAAGTTGAATATTAACCAGGTCATATTTGCCTTCATTAATTTTTTTTGCTATGTCTATAAGTTCGTTAATATCTTTAAGTTCTTCAGACATATCTTATAACCCCAGCAGCTTATACACCTTTTCTTTTAGCGTATCAGGAGTAAATGGTTTTACAACATAATTGTTTACTCCGCTCCTAAGAGCATTAAGTATATCTTCTTTTGCAGCTTCGGTGGTAACCATTAAAATAGGCAATTCTTTATATTCAGGCTTAGCCCTCAGTGTCTTCACAAAAGTCAAACCATCCATTTCCGGCATATTCCAGTCTGTAACAACTAAATCAATTTCATTCTGTGCCATGACATCGAGAGCTTCTATACCATTTGCAGCCTCAAGTACATTAGGAAACCCTATTTTATTAAGAGTATTCTTAATTATACGTCTCATAGTAGAAGAGTCGTCAACTGTTAATATCACGTGATCATGAGCCATTCAGTCCTCCTAGCAGAGTACATTTATTTCATTATCCAATTATTTGTTTATTTGTCAATCTTTTAATTTTTTGATACGTTCTTCAATGCTTATTATTTCTTTTATTCTGATGCCAAAATAACCGTCCACAACGACCACTTCTCCGCGTGCTATAGGTTTATCATTAACCATTAGCTCCACAGGTTCATCTGCATATTCATCCAGCTCAATAATATTGCCGGGTCCCAAACCAACAATATCTTTCAAAAACATTTTGGTGGACCCCACTTTAACACTTACAGGGATATCAACATCCAACAGCATATTTATGTTGGATTTACCGGCCATTGAATCTACCTGGGATGTTGAGCTGGACTGTTCTCCAATGTTTAAACTGTCCATATGTGTATCTTCAGAGGGCTCGTCCTCTCCCAGTTTAGAGGAAAACTTATCACTTATGCCAAAACGAAATGGCATTTGTTTGTCCTTCACTTTAAGTACAAGATCAGAGTAATAAAATTGATCTTTATCTAAATTGATGTCCTCACCAAGTTCTTCAACAGTGCTGACACTAAAAGCCACTTTTTCACCAAATTTTTCATTAAAAGGAACATTGACAGCTGAAAGCATCTGTGTGGATAGTTCATTTACTGCATCTTTCAGTTCATCATCCAGTTGTTGGACGCCATCTCCATCTCCCATCATCATCATATCTGCTAAGGACGTTATATCCACAGTTTTAAACAGAACAGATCCCTCAGCCTCACTTTCTTTTTCTTTGAAATATATAACGGTCTGCCCTTGAAAACCGTCTTTTAATCCATCGGAGTCAGCACTCCCGCTTTCCTGAACATCTATGGAAACATCCTCAGAAAAAAGAGTGGAAAGACTGTTTGCGAAATTTTCCCTCAGCAATTCAAGAAAATTCCCATAGCCGGCCATTTCATCAATACTCAGCTGCTCTCTCACTTTCCATCTCCTTCAATATTTTTTTTACTTTAACTCCTTTACGCACCCCAACCACTCCAAGGTCAACAGCAAATTTGAGTAAATTATTAACATACATATTTGCAGGTTGCTCTGTTTTCCGATTCAACATTATCACATCACCTTCAGATAACTCAAGTATATCATTGACTTGTAGTTTTGTCTCCCCTGCATACACATGTAAAGGTATTAGAATATCCTCAAGAAGCTGTAATATCCTGTCTTCAAAAACACCTGACCGTTCTTTTTTTGCTCCGATCAGCCAATCCTGAGAATTTATTTTCCCGAGAATAGGCTCAAGTGTTATCGCCGGCAAACAAAGATTAATCATCCCCGAAATTTCGCTAAATTTTACTTCAAAAACCACAAGAACAACAACTTCATTTTGTGCCACGATCTGAACAACCTGCGGGCTGTTTTCACTTATTTCTTTCTTAAATTTTATATTGGAAATAATCTGTTTCCAGACATCTTCAAGATCAATCAAAAGCTGATTTATTATACCATCAATAATATTTTGCTCCAGGGCAGTCAGTTCCCTTACCTTATACAAAGGCTGCCCCGGTCCCCCCAACAATTTATCCACAATGGGGAATACCAGAGAAGGATTAATTTCGAGGACAGCATTTCCCTCCAAAGGAATCATACTGACAATATTAAAGCTTGTGGGATCAGGTAAAGACATCAAAAATTCGCCATATGTCATTTGGTCAACACTTACGAGGTTAATATCCGTAATCGTCCTTAGATAGTTTGATAGTGATGAACTGAAATTTCTTGCAAATTTATCATGGAGATTCCTGATGGAACGCAACTGCTCCTTTGATACCCTATCGGGCCTTCTGAAGTCGTAAACAGATATTTTTTTAGGCACATACTCCAACTCATCTACAGAGTCCTCTTTTATACCTTCCTCTGCAACGGTGGAAAGTAGCGCATCAATTTCTTCCTGACTTAAAATATCAGCCACAAGTTAACCTCATTTACAGTATTGAACAATTGTGTGAGCAATTTCTCCAAGAGGAACAACAACATCCGCAAGATTAGCTTCAATAACCGCCCGTGGCATCACATAAACTACGCACGAATCTTTGTCCTGGGCTATCACTGACCCTCCCTTGTTTTTCAAAAGCTGCATCCCTTTAAGCCCATCACTTCCCATACCGGTCATAATCACACCCAAAGCTTTAAAGCCAAAGTTGTCAGCAACGGAGGAAACCATAACATCCACACTTGGTATATGTAAAACATCTTTAGGCTCATCACTAATTTCTGTATAGTAATTCGACCCTACACGGCGAATCTTTAATTGAAACCCTCCTTTTGCTATGTAAACAACCCCAGGCTCAAGTTTTTCTTTCCCTTGTGCTTCAATAACTTCCATCTGACTCAATGAATTAAGCCTGTTTGCAAGAGATTTGGTAAAGTTAGGGGGCATATGTTGAACAACCAAGACAGGTCTTCCAAGATCACCTGGCAAAGCAGGAATAACTTTTTGCAATGATTGGGGGCCTCCGGTTGAAGTACCGATGGCAATAATAGATTTTTTAGGGCCTTTTGGAGGTTGTATGCGAGCAGTTTGCTTTGTTGCTATTTGTACTTTTTCTTGTTTTTGTGGTTTTGGCCTAAAAATTTTCTTTCTTGAAAAATATTTTATTTTCTCAATAAGTTCCTTTTCAATTTTCAATATACCAAAACTTGCAAAACTATTATCTTTAGGAATAAAATCCAGTGCTCCGGCATCAAGGGCTTCAATAGTTGCCTCAGCACCCTCTGTTGTAAGAGAACTCACCATTATTACAGGCAAAGGATTTGTGCTCATTATTTTTTTAAGAGCAGTAAGGCCGTCCATGATAGGCATTTCTATATCCAATGTTATAATGTCCGGCTTAAGCTCTTCCATTTTTTCGATAGCATCCTTTCCATTCCGTGCAAAACCCACAACCTCTATTTCAGGATCCTTCTTAAGCATATTTTCTATAGCTTTTCTCATAAAAGCTGAGTCATCAACGACCAAAACCTTTATTTTGTTCATACAATATCCTCCAGCTTTCTTTTAAGCTTCTGCATAGCTGATGAGTGAATTTGAGAAATTCTTGATTCAGTAATGTCAAGGACACTCCCCACCTCTTTCATTGTGAGATCTTCATAATAATATAGCGTTACAACCATACGTTCTTTTTCAGACAAACCTTCAATCGCTTTGCCTAAATTATTAATAAGTTCCTCTTTCTCTATATTTTCATCCGGGGTAGCAAAGTTGCTTTTTAGCAAATCTACAAGTGTAATACTACTGTCTTCACCAGCAGAAGCATCCAGGCTTGCAATATTCCCATTTTCTATAACAGCTAAAAGCTTATAAATGTCCTGTTTTTCGACTCCTGTATGTTCACTGATTTCATCAACTGATGGTTTTCTGCCAAGTTTAGTGCTAAGGTCGGCAATTTTATTTTCCAAATCTTTTACTTTGTTCCTGAGGTTCCTTGGCAAAAAATCCATTTGTCTTAATGCGTCAAGGATTGCCCCTTTAATCCTTCTCTCTGCATATGAATAAAACTCTACATTTTTTGACTTATCATAACGATTCAAGGATTCTACAAATCCCATACAAGCGGCAGAAAAAAGATCGTCAATATCCACTGAATCAGGGAGGGTGCCATAAATTTTGAGAACCCAGGACTTTATTCTAGGGATAAACTCTTTGGTCAGATCCTCTTTTTGCTTTTCACTAAATACGCATTCAGTATAAGATGTCATAGTCAACCAAGATTCCTATAATTTTGATAAATATCTTCCACATACTTTAAGATCTTTTTGGACAAAACGTAAATAACCACAAAAAGCACAAGATCCCTGAATATAAGGTTTGGTTCAATCATATCAAAAAGATATTTGAACATAAAGGAAAAAATAAAAGCCATACTGGCAAGTAATAATGCCAAATATCCATGTATGCCTTTCATGACAAAAACCTCTTCAAAAAATTTGTTATCTTGTTATTGTTAACATCAGTTTTACGGCCTATTATCTTTGAAGCAATGATATCAATATCTTTTACGTAGCCACAATTGGGGTGTGAATTGTATACAACTCTCTGATTTCTCACCGCCTTCAACACTGCAGGATCCTCTCTGAGGCTGCCAAGCCATTCAAGCTTGATGTGCAAAAATTTATCCACAACTTTTTGTAGGTTATCAAAAACTTTTTTCCCTGCAGATTCATCTTTTACCCTATTTATCACCACAAACATTTTATCGATATTGTACTCATTTTTCACAACCTTCATAAGAGCATAGGCATCGGTAACCGCAGTGGGTTCCGGCTGCGTAATAACGATGAAAAAATCAGCCAATGTGGCAAATTTAATCACATTTTCGGAAATTCCTGCACCGGTATCAAAAATAATAACATCATACATTTTATCCATTTGAATGAATGCATCAGTAAGAATATCATAGTCTTCATCACTGAGCGCAGTTAACCTCAAAAAACCACTTGAAGCAGGAAATATATCCACTCCGTCTACGTTTTTAACTATAATATCTTTAATTTTTGCTTTTTTTTCTAATAAATCTTTTACAGTATTATTAACAGTAACATTAAGCAATACATCCACATTTGCAAGGCCAAGGTCAGCATCAAAAACAAGAACTTTTTTCCCACTGCCAGCCAAACTGTAAGCAATGTTTACCGCCATATTTGTTTTCCCAACTCCACCCTTACCACTGGAAACGGTCACATAAACGGCCTTTTTCTTATTGTCCCAAGCCATTTTCCTCAAATTTTGTGCCTGATCCATTTTAGCTTCTCCATACAACAGGAATTTCGCTCAAAATAGATTTAGCAATCTTCTTGCCATCAGGGATCTCCATATCTTCCGGCACATTTTGACCGTTGGTTAGCAGGAGTATAGGCACTCGTTTAATAACAGGTAAATTTACCATTGGGCCGAAGTATTTTGTTTCATCCAGTTTGGAAAAAATAACATATTCCGGCTTTAGCCTGGAATATCTGTCAAAAGTATCAAAAAGTTCCATATGATTACAACTCATGGATAATACAAGGACAACGCTAATAACCGGACTTACATTCATAAACGCGTTCAGCTCACTGATTTGGTTTTCGTCGTACTGGCTTCTTCCCATCGAATCCAGAAAGATATAATCGTAATTGCGACATTTTGCTATTATATCTTTTAACTCTTCAGGGGTTGAAGCCACAAGCAAGGGTACGTCAACAATCTCTGCATATGTTTTTAACTGTTCCACAGCTCCTATCCTAAAAGTATCGATAGATATGAGACATACCTTTTTTTTCAGTTTAAGGGACAAATTAGCCGCAAGTTTTGCTATGGTGGTTGTTTTCCCAACACCAGTAGGCCCTACAAAAGCAACCACTTTCTGACTTAAAGAACTGAAATAATCTTTTTCAACAGGTATCACCTCAGCAAGAAACTGGACAATCATATTTTTTATCTGAAGCTTACTTCCCCCAGCAGCTGTGATTCGTTTTTCAATCTTTTTTAAAAACTTATACGCAATAACATCATCCATCTCATTCTTTAGCATCAGTTGATAGTATTCCTTCAACGGTGAATCCAGGTCTACAACCATATTTGAAGAAAATGCCGATTTCATTTCATTGATTTGTTTTTTTATGTCGCCAACATCATTAATCAAAGACTCGAACCTGTTTAGTCCCAGGCTATTTATTAATTCTGTGACTCTATCCATATTATCTTCATTTTGAGTATCTCTTGAATCACCATGTCGAAAATCTTTTTTAAAGTCATATGTATCGTTATGAATTGTGTCCTGTTTTTTCATACTTTTGTTTTCTTTATTTGTCTGATAGTCCACAGCAGCAGTTACCTCAATGATAGGCTTGGAAAACAAACCAAAACTGCCATTTTTTATAATTTTTCGTGAAGAGAGAATGACTGCCTCAGGCCCCAAGTCCCTTTTAATCATTTTTAAAGCCTCTTTCATATCATAAACTTCATACTTCTTGATTTTCATATATCTATCTCCACTGTTCCCAAAGATTCTATTTTGGCATTTTCGCTAATCTCATTATGTGAGATAATATGCAGATTGGAAATAAATTTTTCAACAAATCTCCGAAAAGGAAGCCGGATCGGCGGTGAAATCACCAATACAGGAGAAAGCCCTTTCTGCAGGATTTCGTTAACTTTTTCTGATAAAGCTGACAATATTTTTTGTCCCACTGCAGGGTCAAGAACGACTTCTTTTCCATCATCTGTTATTTGTATATTGTTTGCCACCATCTGCTCAACTTTTGAATTCAACGTAAAAACGTATAACGTGCCATCATTTGCCTGCAAGCTGCTGGTGATCTGCCTTTTAAGCCCTGTTCTAACCTTTTCCAGCAAATAATCGATGTTTTTGTTTTGCGTCCCGTAGGCTGCAAGAATCTCCAAGATAGTCTGTAAATTCCTGATGGAAATGCGCTCTTTAAGCAGTTCCTGAAGTATTCTTTGCAGCAACCCCAAGTCCAGAACATTAGGGACAACGTCTTCAACCAGTTTAGGATACTTATTTTTCAGCTGATCGAGCAGCTCCTGGGTCTCCTGTCTGCCCAGTAATTCATGCGCATTAGATTTAATAACTTCTGTAAGATGGGTTGCAATAACAGTGGAGGGATCCACAATGGTGTATCCTTGCATTTCAGCAGTCTCTTTATCTGCACCGTCCACCCAAAGGGCCGAAAGGCCAAATGCCGGTTCTCTGGTTGGTGTGCCGGAAATACCTTCTATGTCACCTTCAGGATTCATTACCATAAATTTGTCGGGGAAAACCTCACCATCAGCGACCTTTACTCCCTTTATCATAATTGAGTAGCTATTTGAATCAATCTGCAGATTGTCCCTTATCCTGACAGGAGGGACAATGAAACCCATTTCCATAGCAATCTGTCTTCTGATGGATTTGATTCTGCTAAGCAATGTTCCACCTTGGGACTCATCAACAAGTGGTATAAGATTAAAACCTATTTCAAGCTCCATCAAGTCCATATCAAGTAAATTTTTCACATCTTCTTCTTCAGATGTTGCTTCAGATTGTTCTTCCTCTCCAGTTTCCTCTGTATCTTTAGCGGTTTTGATTTTTTGGGCAACAATGAAACTAAGAGAAATCAAGATGCCGCCTAAAAAGAAAAATGATAACTTAGGTAAACCGGGTATTAACCCGAAAAAAATAAGCATAAAGCCGGCCAGAGCTAAAACACGAGAACTACTGAACATTTGATCAAAAAGTTTTGTCCCCAGATCCGATTCTTCTCCGGCACGGGTTACAACAATACCGGCAGCAGTAGAAATAACAATTGCAGGAATTTGCGATACCAAGCCATCGCCGACTGTTAATATTGTGAAAACCTGTGCTGATTCTGCAAAACTCATATTATATTGGGTTACCCCTATTATCAGACCACCGAGGATGTTAATGGCAGTAATAATAAGACCTGCAATGGCATCACCTCTTACAAATTTACTGGCACCATCCATTGCTCCATAAAAATCAGCTCTCTTCTGAATGTTTTCTCTTTGTTTTTTAGCTTCCAACTCATCTATAATACCTGCATTCAGGTCAGCATCAATGCTCATCTGTTTGCCGGGCATAGCATCCAGGGTAAACCTGGCAGCGACCTCGGCAACCCTTCCGGAACCTTTGGTAATAACCACAAAATTAATGATAACCAGTATCAGAAAGATAATAAAACCAACCACAAAATTTCCGCCAACAACAAATTGACCAAATGACTCTATCACCGCACCAGCAGCATCTACTCCTTCATTACCGTGGAGCAAAATTCTCCTGGTGGTTGCAATGTTCAGAGATAATCTGAACAGTGTTGCAATCAGAAGCACAGATGGAAAGGTGGAAAAATCCAAAGGCTCCTGCACATACAATGAGACAAGCAGAATTATTACAGCAAAAGAAATGCTTATGGTTAAAAATAAATCCAACAGTAATGCAGGCACAGGAAGAATCATGATAACAAGGATTCCTGCAACACCAATGGGCATTAAAACATCTGTTCTTTTAAGTATTCTGCCTAACAAAGCATTTTCAGCCAACGCTATTTTTCCCTTTGTCATTTTTATTTGATTTAAAGTTTCACACTTACGCTGGTTAATATCTTAAACCACACATTTTTCTACGGACGTTGTGTGTTAAAACGAAGTGATCTTATATTCCATCTATAAAAACCACCACCCGGGGACTTTGTCCCAATGGCAGAAGTTTCTTTTTAGTTACCACCTGCTTTTTAGGTACTAATATCTTTTATCATTTTTATCATATATAACTAACTATTACAATTATAAAGATATCAGTTTGTTGAAGTAATTGGTTGTTTTTGCTATAATCTTAGTTGAATATTGCATTGTTTGTTGTTATAAATTGATT